>NZ_JBMDXG010000063.1:0-7035 GCF_048594985.1 Sphingomonas sp.
GCCGCTACACTCTGGCCGGCGCGATGCTCAACATGGCCACCGTCGGCCTGCTCCTCGCGGGGCTGGAGGCGCTGGTCCACGGCTCGTCGCCGGTGGTCAGCCTGGCGGTCGTCGCGATCGGCATCGCGTTCGCGGTCGCGCTGGTGCTGCATGAGCGCCGCGAAGAAGCGCCGATCCTGCCGGTCGATCTGCTGGAGCGCCCCGTGCTGGCGCTGTCGACGGCGGGCGCGTTCCTCGCCTTCGTCGCGTCGATGACCTTGCTCCTGTCGCTCCCCTTCCGCCTTCAGCACGGCTTCGGCCTGTCCCCGGGCGAGGTGGGGGCGATGATCGCGCCATGGCCGCTCACCACGATGATCGTGGCGCCGACCGCCGGCACGCTGTCGGATCGCTATCCGGCCGGCCTGCTCGGCGGGATCGGCATGGCGGTGGCGACGATCGGGCTGGTCCTGCTCGCTTATCTCCCGGCACAGCCCGACTTCGCCGACATCGCCTGGCGGATGGCGCTGACCGGCGCGGGCTTCGGCCTCTACCTTTCCCCCAACGCCCGGCTGATCGTCGGCTCGGCGCCCCGCTCGCGCGCCGCCTCCGCCGGCGGCCTCATCTCGACCACGCGGCTGATGGGCCAGACGGTCGGCGCGACGCTGGTCGCGGCCCTGCTGGCGATCGGCCTCGGCACCACGCGCGGCCCGGCGCTGATCGCCGCCTGCCTGACGTTGGTCGCGGCGGGGCTCAGCCTCGCCCGGCTCCGTCCCTCGATCCGCGAACCGCAACCCGGCGAGGCGCATGCGGCGGAGGCGAGCGCGCGAACCGAATTTCACGGCGCCTGATCTCATGCCGGCGGGGCCTTTTGCTCGACCGGACGTTGGGCTGCTTCCTTTCCGAGGAGAGTGTCGATGCCGTTCATCAAGACCCGCGACAATGTGGACCTGTACGTCAAGGATTGGGGATCAGGCCGCCCGGTGATCCTGACGCACGGCTGGCCGCTCAACGCCGACAGCTGGGAGGCGCAGGCGCTCGCACTGGCGGAGGCGGGTCACCGCGTGATCGCCTATGACCGGCGCGGCTTCGGCCGCTCGGGCCAGCCGTGGAGCGGTTATGATTATGACAGCTTCTCCGACGATCTGGCGGAGGTGATCGAACAGACCGGCGCGACCGACGCGACGCTGATCGGCTTCTCGATGGGCGGGGGCGAGGTCGCCCGCTACATGTCGCGCCACGGCGGCAAGGGCATCGTCAAGGCCGGGCTGATCTCCTCGGTCGTGGCCTATCTCCTCAAGGACGAAAGCAACCCCGACGGCGTCGACGAAAGCGTGTTCGAGGATCAGATCAAGGCCCCGATCCGCGCCGATCGCCACGCCTTCTTCGCGCAGTTCGCCGAGCAGTTCTACGGCGTCGGCTTCATCTCCAGCCCGGTCAGCGCGCAGGTGCTCCACGCCTTCGAACGGCTCGCGGCGCAGGGCGGGATCAAGGGCATCCTCGATTGCGTCGACGCTTTCAGCCGCACCGACTTCCGCCCCGACCTGGCGAGCTTCGACGTGCCGACCCTCATCATCCACGGGACGGCGGACAAGGTCGTGCCGATCGATCCCTCCGCGCGTCAGGCGGCGGCGGGGATCGCCTCCGCGACGCTGATCGAATATGATGGCGAGCCGCACGGGCTGAACGTCACCGCCCAGGATCGCCTGACCGCCGAACTGCTCGATTTCGCGCGGGCCTGATCGTAGCATTGCGCGGCGAGCGACCCGACATGGCGATGTCCGGCTTGTTGGCCGCGCAAAACCCTGCCTAGAAGGGGGATAATGGCGCAGACCCCCTCCCCCTTCTCCTTCCGCAACTATCGCTTCTACTGGTTCACGCGGCTCGCGACCACGCTCGCGCAGAATGCCATGGTCGTCGTGATCGGCTGGCAGGTCTACGACATCGCCCGGCGCACCATGGCGCCGCGCGAGGCCGCCTTCCATCTCGGCATGATCGGCGTCGCGCAGTTCCTGCCGCTCGCCGCGCTGACGCTCATCACCGGCTGGACCGCCGACCGGGTCGACCGGCGCTGGATTGGCCGGATCGTGCTGCTGGCCGAGGGCGCGTGCGCCGCCTGGCTGGCGCTGCTCGCCTTCCACGACACCACCACCATCCCGGCCATCTATCTGGTCGCGATCGTGCTCGGCGTGTGCCGCGCCTTCGCCAACCCGGCAATCGGCGCGCTCGCGCCCAATCTCGTGCCGCCGGCGGTGCTCCCCACCGCCATCGCCGCCTCCTCGGTCGCGTGGCAGGGCGGCGCGATCGTCGGCCCCGCCATGGGCGGCTATCTCTACGCCCATTCGCACTGGTTGCCCTACACGATCTCTGCCGCGCTGTTCCTGCTGGCGAGCGGGTCGCTGATGTTCATCCGCCCGACCCCGAAGACCGCGCTCGACCGCAAGGCCAATCCGTGGCGCCAGATGGTCGAGGGGCTGGCCTATATCCGCCGCAACCGCCTCGTGCTCGGCGCGATCAGCCTCGATCTGTTCGCGGTGCTGCTGGGCGGGGCAACGGCGATGCTGCCCATCTATGCCCGTGACATCCTGCATGTCGGGTCGGAGGGGCTCGGCCACCTTCGCGCCGCGCCCGCGCTCGGTTCGGCCGCCACTGCTCTATGGTTCGCGTTCCGCCCGCTCAGGCACAATGTCGGGCTCAAGATGCTCGTCGCCGTCGCCCTCTTCGGCGCGAGCACGGTTGCGTTCGGCCTATCGCGCTGGCTGCCGCTCTCGCTCGCCTGTCTGGCCGTGCTCGGCGCGTGCGACATGCTGTCGGTCTATGTCCGCCAGTCGCTGATCCAGATCTGGACCCCGAACGAGATGCGCGGCCGCGTCGGCGCGGTGTCGACCCTGTTCATTTCCGGCTCGAACGAGCTGGGCGAGGCGGAGAGCGGCTTTCTGGCGGCGCTGATCGGCGCGGTTCCGGCGGTGGTGATCGGCGGCCTGGGCGCGATCGGCGTCACCATATTGTGGGCTAGGATCTTTCCCGAGCTGGTGCGGGCGCGTACCTTCGATCCACCCAAGACCCTAGAAGACATTCCCGGCGAGGAGATGGCGAAATGAAGGTCAACACGGTTCTCGAAACCATCGGCGGCACGCCGCACATCCGGCTGTCGCGCCTGTTCGGCGATGCCGAGGTCTGGGTGAAGTCCGAACGGTCCAACCCCGGCGGATCGATCAAGGACCGCATCGCGCTCGCCATGATCGAGGCGGCCGAGGCATCGGGCGAGTTGCAGCCCGGCGGCACGATCGTCGAGCCGACTTCGGGCAATACCGGCGTCGGCCTCGCCATGGTCGCGGCGGTCAAGGGCTATACGCTGATCCTGGTCATGCCGGAGAGCATGAGCCTGGAACGCCGCCGGCTGATGCTGGCCTATGGCGCGAGCTTCGATCTCACGCCGCGCGAAAAGGGGATGAAGGGCGCGATCGAACGCGCGCTGGAGATCGTCGCCGAGACGCCCGGCGCATGGATGCCGCAACAGTTCGAAAACCCGGCCAACGTCAACGTCCACGTCAACACGACCGCGCAGGAGATCCTCGCCGACTTTGCCGACACGCCGCTCGACCTGCTCGTCACCGGTGTCGGCACCGGCGGCCACATCACCGGCGTGGGCGAGACGCTGAAGCAGGCCTGGCCGAACCTGAAGGTGTTCGCGGTCGAGCCGACCCTGTCGCCGGTCATCTCCGGCGGGCAGCCGGGACCGCATCCGATCCAGGGCATCGGCGCCGGCTTCATCCCGCGCAACCTGCACACCAGCGTGCTCGACGGCGTGATCCAGGTCGATCCGGCCGACGCCAAGGATTATGCGCGCCGTTCCGCCAGCGAGGAAGGGCTTCTGGTCGGCATCTCCTCCGGCGCGACGCTGGCGGCGATCGCGCAGAAGATCGCCGAATATCCCGGCGCGCGGGTGCTCGGCTTCAACTACGACACGGGCGAGCGCTACCTCTCCGTCCCCGACTTCCTGCCCGAATAAGCGGCCGGCCGCTCAGTAAGCGAGGGCGCAGCCGTCGGCGCGCATCTCGCTTGCCGCGGCATAGACGCGGGTTCGTCCGTCCATGCGATGCTCGATGCATTCGTAGCGGCCGAACCCGCCGTCCGGGCCGCCGATCGTCCAGCCCATCGCGGCGAGCGCCTTTTTCGTCGCCTCGGGCACCCCGCTTTCCAGCCTGAGCAGGCCGTTCGTGGGCAGGCTGCGATCATCCTCGCCCATCGACTGCGACGATCCCTCGTGATGCCAGCGCGGGCTGTCGCCCGCCGCCTGGATCTCCAGGCCGTAATCGCGGCGATTGACGATGATCTGCGTCTGGCCCTGCGGCTGCATGTCGCCCCCCATCACGCCGAAGCTCATCCACGGCTGGCCGCCGCGCGTCGCGAAGCCCGGAATGATCGTCTGGAACGGGCGCTTGCCCGGCGCATACAAATTGGGGTGCCCGTCCTTGAGGCTGAAGAGCTGCCCCCGGTCCTGGAACATGAAGCCGAGGCCGTCGGCCACCAGCCCCGATCCCATGCCGCGAAAGTTGGACTGGATCATCGACACCATCATCCCGTCGGCGTCCGCGACCGAGAAATAGGTGGTGTCGCCCCGGCTCGGCGCCTGTCCCGGATAGACCGGCGTCAGGATGCGGTCGGGCCGGATCAGCTTGGCGCGCTCGGCCGCATATTCCTTCGAGATCAACCACTCGACCGGCACCTGCGCGAAATGCGGGTCGGCATAGTAACGCGCCCGATCCTCATAGGCGAGCCGCTTGGCCTCGATCTGCAAATGGATCGACAGCGGCGACTGAAAGCCCGCACCGGCCATGTCGAAATGCTCGAGGATGTTGAGCATCTGCAGCGTCGCGATGCCCTGCGTGTTGGCGCCCAGCGCATGGACGCCGACGCCGCGATAATGGGTGACGTGCGGCTCGATCCACTCGCCCCGGTGGGCGGCCAGATCCTCCTTGCGCAGCCAGCCGCCGATCCGGCGGAAATAGGCGTCGATCACCTCGGCGATCTCGCCCTTGTAATAGGCGTCGCGACCGCCCCTGGCGATCGTGCGATAGGTGCGGGCAAGATCGGGGTTGCGTAGCACGCTGCCGGGGCGCGGTCCCTCGCCGCCGAGCCCCCAGATCCGCATCGCGTTGTCGGTTTCCTCGACCCCTGACCCGGGTTTGCGGAAATTGGCGAGCGCGCGCCGGATGTAGAAGGCGATCATGTCGGGCACGGGCACGCCCTGTTCGGCATAATGGATCGCGGGTTCGAACAGCGCCTCCCACTTCAGCTTGCCGTAGCGCTGATGCATCATCCACCAGCCGTCGACCGTGCCGGGCACCGACACGCTGATCGCGCCGAGCGGCGGCAGGGCGCCGTTCACGGCCTTTGCCCGCACCGTCTCCAGCGACAGGCCGCGCGGCGACCCGCCGGAGCCGGCCAGCCCCTGAACCTTGCCCGCTTTCGGGTCCCAGATCATCGCATAGCAATCGCCGCCGATGCCCGACGCGGTCGGCTCCAGCAGGCCGAGGCAGGCGTTGACCGCGATCGTGGCGTCGACCGCCGAGCCACCGCGCTTCAGCGTCTCGATGCCCGCCAGCGTCGCCAGCGGATGCGCGGTGCCGACCGCGCCCGACAGACCGTAGACCGCCGTGCGCGACGCGAAGCTCGCGCCGACCGGGCGGTCGCCGGCATGGACGTCGGGTCGATCGAAGCGATCCGCGCCGGGTGTCCAGCGCCCACCGTGCCCCGGTCCCGCTCCTTGCGCCAGCGCGGGCGCCGCCGCCGCGGCGGGAAGCGAGGCAAGGAAAGCGCGGCGGTCCATAGACGTCAGCTCCTATACGGAATGGTATACCATCCCGTATCGTCACTGCGCGCCGCGTAAAGCCCCTCTTACGCGGCCGTCGGAATTTCGCGCAGATCGGGCGGCGTTGCGTCCCCGACGAGCAGGGCGATCGCCTCGTCCAGCGGCAATATTCTCTGCCCCTCGACGCCGAGTTGGCGGATGGCGACGCTGCCCTCCTCCGCCTCGCGCTTGCCGACGACCAGCAGGAACGGAACCTTGGCCAGACTGTGCTCGCGCACCTTGTAATTGATCTTCTCGTTGCGCGTGTCGGCCTCGACGCGGATCCCCGCCGCCTTAAGCCTGGCGGTCGCGGCCCGGGCATAATCGTCGGCGTCCGACACGATCGTCGCCACCACGGCCTGCGTCGGCGCGAGCCAGGTCGGCAGCTTGCCCGCGAAATGTTCGATCAGGATGCCGATGAACCGTTCGTACGACCCGAAGATAGCGCGGTGGAGCATCACCGGGCGGTGCCTGCCGCCATCTTCCGCCACATAAGACGCATCGAGCCGCTCGGGCAGCACGCGATCCGACTGGATCGTGCCCACCTGCCAAGTGCGGCCGATCGCGTCGGTCAGGTGCCATTCGAGCTTGGGAGCGTAGAAAGCACCTTCGCCCGGCAACTCCTCCCAACCATAATCCTCGGTGGCGAGACCGGCGCGGCCCACGGCGTCGCGCAGCTCCGCCTCGGCCTTGTCCCACATCTCCTCGGTGCCGAAGCGCTTGTCCGGGCGCAGCGCAAGCTTGATCGAATAGGTGAAGCCGAAGTCACGATAGATGCTGTCGGCAAGGCGGCAGAAGGCCTGGACCTCGTCGACGATCTGATCTTCACGGCAGAAGATATGCGCATCGTCCTGCGTGAACTGACGCACGCGCATCAGCCCATGCAGCGCGCCGTGCGGCTCGTTGCGGTGGCAGCAGCCATTTTCGTACAGGCGCAGCGGCAGGTCGCGGTACGACTTGATTCCCTGGCGGAAGATCAGGACGTGCGCCGGGCAGTTCATCGGCTTGAGCGCCATCCACGCAGCGTCGTCCGACACGATCGGCCCTTCGTCCTCGGTGTTCGGCACCTCGTCGGGAATGACGAACATATTCTCGCGATACTTGCCCCAATGGCCCGACTGTTCCCATTGCCGCGCGTCCATCAACTGCGGCGTCTTCACTTCCTGATAGTCGTGCGCGTCGAGACGGCGGCGCATATACGCCTC
>NZ_JBMDXG010000064.1:0-1543 GCF_048594985.1 Sphingomonas sp.
GCAGCGCCTTGACCCAATGGATACGGCCGCCGCCCGGGCGTTCCTCCACCCAGTCGGATTCGGTCGTCGCGGCGATCACGATCAGTTCGTGGCCGAGATCGGCCAGGATGCCCATCTTGCGGTCGATATAGGTGCGCACCCCGCCGCCGGTGGGCGAGTAGAATTCGTTGACGTCGACGATGCGCATGCCGCCGCTCCTCAGCCGATCGGGGCGAATCCGCCCAGTCCGCGAAGATACTGCGCACGAATGTTGGTGACCGTCACGCCCGAGCCAACGTCGATCACCGCTTCCTGAAGCTTGGGGCGGCTGCGGCCCAGACGCCGATTGCTGGGAAAGCCCGCGCCGTCCTTCCAGAAATCGAACTTGTTGCGGCCGTCGCGGTCGTGGGTGAAGAGCAGCGCATAGCGGCCGGCCCTGGGCGCCTTGATGCAAAGGCTGACCTGTCCGCCTTCGGGCGTTTCCGCCCAGACGCGGCGAAACACCTTGCCCTCCTTGATCAGGTCGCGGTCGTCCTTCAGGAAATCATCGTCGTTCGCGGGATAGAGTTCCAGCTTGAGGCGACCGACGCGGTCCTTCAGCCCCATCACGTTGACGCGAATCGCCGGTCCGCTTCCGGCGATGCATGCGTTGCGGTCGGTTCCCAGCACCTCGCCCTGCGCGCCCGCCGGCGCGGCGAGCGCCAGCGCGATCCCCAGTGTCAGCTGCTTGGCCGTCATTGCGCCTTCCTCATCATCGCGTGCAGCGCGAACAGCGCGATCAGAACGACATGCATCAGCAGCGTGAACGCCGCAGTCAGTGCAACCAGTTCCGAAAGCGCCTCACCCTGGCCGATCAGTATGATCGCGAAGTTGGCGAAAAGAAGGTCCTTGTTGGGCACCAGCGGCAGCCGCGACACCAGCAGGCGCCCGGCGGCAAGGAACAGCCACATGCCGATCGACACGTCGGGCATCGCGAAATGCCAGGCGAGCGCGATCAGCGTGGACCCGCAGATCAGGCGCAGGCAGTGGACGCCGAACACCCACCACAGGTCCCGCTTGCCGAGCGAGAAGACGCGGCGCGAGAAGATGAGGAACGGCAGCGAGATGGCAACGATGATGCCCGTCGACCAGGCCAGCGTCTCGAACTGGTCGGCGGTCAGCAGCGTCGCGGCGAATGGCAGCGCGAGTGCGATCATGCCGAGCGTGATCGCGTTGCCAGCGATCGCCGACAGGATCGACACATCCTTGACCGCGCCGAACGGGGCGGCGACCATCTTCATCCGCTGGCGTGCCCAGGCGTAGAAATAGGCCTCGCCCGAATAGCCGAACACCACTTCGTTTGCGATCCGCTTCTTGTGAAGCGCGATCAACCCCTCGAACGGCACGCCCCACAGGCGGCGAAAGATGATGAAGTCGAACGTGGGCGGCGACATGTAGAGGAGGAAGAAACAAAGGTAGAAGCCGGCGTGCGTCGGCACCGACCGCTCGAGCGCCAGCAGCCCCCGGTCGAATAGTTCGTAGCCGAGGCCGACGACCATCGCGAGACTCAGGATCGCGCCGAGGA
>NZ_JBMDXG010000065.1:0-2458 GCF_048594985.1 Sphingomonas sp.
GAGGTCTCGAGCGCCGCGGCGTTCGGGTGCAGCGGCACGCGGCCCGCGAGGAAGGCGGCGGTCGGGGCCGGGACGTTCTCGAATTCGTAGGTGACGACGTCGACGGCTTCGGCGAAGGCCGCGAGCGCCGTCTCGTCGTCATAGGCCGCGATCGTCTTCGCCGCGGCGACGTCGTAGGCCGGCGCCTCCTGGTCGGGGCAGAAGATGTGGGCCTTGAGGCCGAGCGAGGCCGCGGCGAGCGCCATCATGCGCCCGAGTTGGCCGCCGCCGAGGATGCCGATCGTCGATCCGGGCGGGAGCGTCATTCGGGGCTCTCGTCCACCGCCTCGGTCTGCGCGCGCCGCCAGTCCGCCACGCGTGCCCCCAGCTCGGCGTCGCCCAGCGCCAGGATCTGCGCCGCGAACAGGCCGGCATTGATCGCGCCCGCCTTGCCGATCGCCAGCGTGCCGACCGGCACCCCGCCCGGCATCTGCACGATCGACAGCAGGCTATCGAGCCCCGACAGGGCGGCCGACTGGACCGGCACGCCCAGCACGGGCAGCGCGGTCATCGATGCGGCCATGCCCGGCAGGTGCGCCGCGCCGCCCGCGCCCGCGATCAGCACCTTCAGCCCGCGCGAGGCGGCGCCCGTCGCATAATCGTACAGCCGCTGCGGCGTGCGGTGCGCCGACACCACCTTCGTCTCGTGCGTCACGCCCAGCGCGTCGAGCGTCTCGGCCGCGTGACGCATCGTCGCCCAGTCGGAGCGCGACCCCATGATGATGCCGACCTGCGCCGCCATCGGCTCAGCGTTCGCTCAGATAATAGCGGTCGATCGCGACAAGCTGGTCGTCCAGCTCATAGACGATTGGCTGCCCGGTCGGGATTTCCAGGCTGGCGATGTCCGCGTCCGAAATGCCCGACAGATGCTTGACCAGCGCGCGCAGCGAGTTGCCGTGGGCGGAGATCAGCACGCGCTTGCCGGCCTTCAGCTCGGGCGCGATCCGCGCTTCCCAGTAAGGCAGGACGCGCGCGATCGTATCCTTCAGGCTCTCGGTCTGCGGGATCGGCACGCCCTTGTAGCGCGCGTCCTTGGCGAGGTCCCACGGGCTCCCTTCTTCGGGCAGCGGCGGCGGGATGTCGAAGCTGCGGCGCCAGATCGCGACCTGCTCGTCGCCATGCCGCGCCGCCGTCTCGGCCTTGTCGAGGCCCGTCAGTCCGCCATAATGCCGCTCGTTCAGCTTCCAGCTCTTCTCGGTCGGCAGCCACAGCCGCCCCATCGCCTCCAGCGCGAGGTTGAGCGTCTTGATCGCCCGGCTCTGGAAGCTGGTGAAGGTCAGGTCGAAATCGAGGCCCTTGTCGCGCAGCAGCTCGCCCGCCGCCCACGCTTCCTTCACGCCCTGTTCGGTCAGGTCGACGTCCCACCAGCCGGTGAATCGGTTCTCCAGGTTCCAAGCGGACTGGCCGTGGCGGATCAGGACGAGCGTCGGCATGGGGCGGCGGCTTTCCTCTAATGTCAGGCGAGCGCCCTTAGCGGGGCGAAACGCACCCGTCACCCCTTGGTGCCGCGCAATAAGAGGCGCATGTTCATGGCCGCCCCGCCGCCCGACTCGCTTGACCCGGGCGCCCGGCTGGTGAAGGGGCTCATCCCCATGAAGACGCGCATCTACGTCACGCTCAAGAACGGCGTGCTCGACCCGCAGGGCAAGGCGATCCACCACGCGCTCGAGGGGCTCGGCTTCTCGGGCGTCGACGACGTCCGCCAGGGGAAGCTGATCGAGCTCGACCATGCCGACGACGTGAGCGACGCCGATCTCGACGCCATGTGCCGCAAGCTGCTGGCGAACACGGTGATCGAGAATTACCGGATCGAACGGGGCTGAAGGAAACGCGCATGAAGTCCGCCGTCATCGTCTTTCCCGGATCCAACTGCGACCGCGACCTCGCCGTCGCGATCGAGGACGTGTCGGGCCGCGCGCCGCTCATGCTGTGGCACGGCGAGACCGAACTGCCCGAGGGGCTCGATCTGATCGCGGTGCCGGGCGGCTTTTCCTATGGCGATTATCTGCGCTCGGGAGCGATGGCCGCGCGCTCGCCGGTGATGCGCGCGGTGGTCGATGCGGCGGGGCGCGGCGTGCCGGTGCTTGGCGTCTGTAACGGCTTCCAGATCCTGACCGAGGCGGGGCTGCTGCCCGGCGCGCTGATGCGCAACGCGGGCCTGTCCTTCGTCTGCCGCGACGTCGCGCTGACGGTCGAAAACGCCCAGTCGATGTTCACCAGCCGCTATGACGCGGGCGAGCGGATCACCATTCCCGTCGCGCACCATGACGGCAATTTCACCGCCGACCCCGACACGCTCGCCCGGATCGAGGGCGAGGGCCGCATCGCCTTCCGCTATGCGGAGCCCGTCAACGGCTCGGCGCGCGACATTGCCGGGATCGTCAACGACAGCGGCAACGTGCTCGGCCTGATGCCGCAT
>NZ_JBMDXG010000066.1:0-1864 GCF_048594985.1 Sphingomonas sp.
CCGGCATAGAAATGCCAGCGCCATAAGAGCGGGTAGAGCGAGCCGGGCGCGGCGCGCCGGCGCTGCGGGCGGGCGGCAGCCCCCCCGCTCACCAATGATACCGCAGGCCGCCGAACACCGCCCGCCCTATGCCTGGATTGAAGATTTCCGCCCCCGGGCTCGCCACCCCGGCGATCGCCACGGTCGAGATGTAATGCTTGCCCGTGAGGTTGCGGCCTTCGACATAAGCCGACCATGGGCCATGATCGTAGCCGAGCTTGAGGTTCAGCAGCGCATAGGGATCGACGGTCAGGCTGTTCGCATTGTCGGCGAAATAATGGCCGGGCGCCCATTCGACGTTCGGGCCGCCATAAAGCCCGCTCGGATGCCGGTAGAGCGTCTCGACGCGCTGATAATGCCGCGGAATGCCGGGCAGCTCATTGTCGCCATAGCGGCTGTCGTCATCGAAGAAGAAGTCGCTGTAGGTATAGGCCGCGACGATCGCGAGGCTATCCCCGGCGGCGATCGCGGACAGCGGCAGATCGGCGTTAAGGCCGGCTTCAATCCCCTGATGCACGGTGCGGTCGGCGTTGATGACGCTGCACGCACTGAACGGTCCTGTAGTCAGGCATTGCAGCTCATGCCGAAGCTCCGACCGGTAGAGCGAAAGGTCCCATCCGACCCAGCCTCGACGCCCACGCGTGCCGACCTCGTAGGTGGTGGCACGTTGCGCGCGGAGGTTGGCGCTGGCGGGCGTTGCGAAGGAGTTGGCGTCGTAGGTCGGCACTTCGGCGCTGCGCGAGACGTTGCCGAAGATCTGCCAATTCGCATCGACATCCCACAGGATGCCGGCGCGGGGGCTCCACAGATCGTAGTTCTTAGCGCCCGACTGGTCACCGTTGGTCAGGAACCTGTCGCGCCGGTCCCTGCGCGCGTGCAGATATTGGAGGCCCGCCACCAGCGCCAGGTTGGGGGCCACGAACAGCGAATCCTCGCCATAGAGCGACAGGTTGCGGGACGTGTCGACCATCGACGCGGCGAGCGGCCCCTTCACCGCGCCGTCCAGATTGACGAATTGCTCGGTGTCGATCTTGCCATTCTGGAGCGTGGCGCCGAGGATCAGGCGGTTGCGGACGGTCCCGAAGGATCGGTCGTCGACCGCGCGTGCGAACGCGCCATAATCATTCACGGTGAAATCGAGCCACTGGTAGATCGGGTGCCGGACATGGCGCGCATTGTAGAAGGCGCCCGCCTCGACCGTGGTGTCGCCCAGGCGCGCGATCGTCTTGTTGGCGACCCGGATGGAGCGGACGTTGCGTTGCTGGTCCTGCCGCACCCATTCGGGATTGGCCGCACGCGGATCGTCGAGCGCCTGATCCTTGCTGACCTCGCCCGGGATCCGCTGCTTGGTGCTGGTCGCGTAGACGTAGAAGCGGGTCTCGACGTCGGGTGAGATGCGGTAGCCGAGGTTGAGGTTACTGCGGAACTGGTGCCCGTTGCTGTGATCGCGGTAGCCGTCGTTGGTCTGGGCGGAGACGGTCGCGAAATAATCGAGATCGCCAGAGACACCGCCGGTGCTGGCCTGCCCCTTCACATAACCGAAACTGCCGACGTCGAGGCGGGCATCGAGCGGCGACGCGTCGCGGCCCACCGGCGTGACGAGGTTGATCGCGCCGCCCAGCGCGTTCGATCCGTAGCGGAGCGCGTTCGCTCCCTTGAACACCTCCACATAGCGGTAGGCGCTGGGATCGACCTCGAAGAAGTCGAGCAGCCCGTCCGACGTGTTCATCGGAACGCCGTCGACGGTGAGTGTCATCCCGCGCACGCCATAGGCGCGCGACAACCCCGATCCCCGGATCGACAGGCGCACATCGTCGCCCATGCG
>NZ_JBMDXG010000067.1:0-2871 GCF_048594985.1 Sphingomonas sp.
GCGGTTCAGCATGACCGGGTGCTCGCGAATGACTTCGTCGAGGATGTCCCAGACTTCCTTGCGCTCCTTCTCGACCCACTTCTTCGCCTGCTTGAGCGTCATGCTCAGCCCCTTGGCGTCGAGGCGGGCGTAGATGAACGGCTTGAACAGCTCGAGCGCCATCTTCTTCGGCAGGCCGCACTGGTGCAGCTTCAGCTCCGGACCGGTCACGATGACCGAACGGCCCGAATAGTCGACGCGCTTGCCGAGCAGGTTCTGACGGAAGCGGCCCTGCTTGCCCTTGAGCATGTCGGACAGCGACTTCAGCGGACGCTTGTTGGCGCCCGTGATGGTGCGGCCGCGGCGGCCATTGTCGAACAGCGCGTCGACCGATTCCTGCAGCATGCGCTTCTCGTTGCGGACGATGATGTCCGGCGCGCGCAGTTCCATCAGCCGCTTCAGGCGGTTGTTGCGGTTGATGACGCGGCGGTACAGGTCGTTCAGGTCCGACGTCGCGAAACGGCCGCCGTCGAGCGGCACCAGCGGGCGCAGTTCGGGCGGGATGACCGGCACGACGTCGAGGATCATCCACTCCGGACGATTGCCCGAATCGATGAAGCTTTCGACGACCTTCAGCCGCTTGATGATCTTCTTGGGCTTCAGCTCGGACTTGGTCTCGGCCAGCTCCTTGAGCAGGTCGTCACGCTCGCCCTCGAGGTCGAGCTCGATCAGCATCTGCTTGACCGCCTCGGCGCCGATCCCGGCCGAGAAGGCGTCCTCGCCATACTCGTCCTGCGCGCTCAGAAGCTCGTCCTCGGTGAGGAGCTGATACTTTTCGAGCGGGGTCAGGCCCGGCTCGATCACGATATAGCTCTCGAAGTAGAGCACACGCTCGAGCTGCTTGAGCTGCATGTCGAGCAGCAGGCCGATACGGCTCGGCAGCGACTTCAGGAACCAGATGTGCGCGACCGGGGCGGCCAGTTCGATATGGCCCATCCGCTCGCGGCGGACCTTCGACACCGTGACTTCGACACCGCACTTTTCGCAGACGATGCCCTTATACTTCATGCGCTTGTACTTGCCGCACAGGCATTCATAGTCCTTGATCGGACCGAAAATGCGCGCGCAGAACAGGCCGTCACGCTCGGGCTTGAACGTGCGATAGTTGATCGTCTCGGGCTTCTTGATCTCGCCGAAGGACCACGACCGGATACGATCCGGCGAGGCGATGCCGATCTTGATCTGGTCGAAGGTCTCGGCCTTGGCGACCGGATTGGCGAAGTTGGTCAGTTCGTTCATCTTTTATCGTCCCTCTAGAGGGTCAAATTCTGGTGCGGATCGCTGCGGGCAGGAGCAACGGTTTCCTGAACCGCTGCTCCCGGTTCCGCTTACTCCGCCGCCTCGGCCAGGCCGTCGTCCTCGTCCTCAATCGAGTTGAGGTCGACGTTGAGGCCCAGCGAGCGCATTTCCTTGACGAGCACGTTGAAGCTTTCGGGAATGCCGGCCTCGAACGTGTCGTCACCCTTGACGATCGCCTCGTAGACCTTGGTGCGGCCGACCACGTCGTCGGACTTCACCGTCAGCATTTCCTGCAGCGTGTAGGCGGCGCCGTACGCCTGGAGCGCCCACACCTCCATCTCGCCGAAACGCTGGCCGCCGAACTGCGCCTTACCGCCCAGCGGCTGCTGGGTGACGAGGCTGTACGGCCCGATCGAACGCGCGTGGATCTTGTCGTCCACGAGGTGGTGGAGCTTCAGCATATAGATGTAGCCCACGGTCACCTTACGGTCGAACGCCTCGCCGGTACGGCCGTCATACAGGGTCGACTGGCCCGACGTGTGATAGCCCGCCTTGGTCAGCATCGCCGACACGTCGCTTTCGCGCGCACCGTCGAACACCGGGGTGGCCATCGGCACGCCGTTCTTCAGCAGGCCGGCCATCTCGACCACCTGATCGGGCGAAAGCGCATCGATCTCTTCATGGTACTGATCGCCGTAGACGTCCTTCAGGCGATCGACGACCGCCGCCGGGGGCTGCCCGCCGACACCGTTCGGATTGGCTTCGCGCCACTCCTCCAGCGCCTGCGTGACCTGCTGACCCAGGCCGCGCGCGGCCCAGCCCAGATGGGTCTCGAAGATCTGCCCGACGTTCATGCGGCTCGGCACGCCGAGCGGATTGAGCACGATGTCGACATGCGTGCCGTCCTCCAGGAACGGCATGTCCTCGATTGGCAGGATGCGGCTGATGACGCCCTTGTTGCCGTGACGGCCGGCCATCTTGTCGCCCGGCTGCAGCTTGCGCTTCACCGCGACGAAGACCTTGACCATCTTCAGCACGCCCGGCGGCAGCTCGTCACCGCGCTGCAGCTTCTCGACCCGATCCTCGAACTTCGCGACGATCGCGCCGACGGCCTCGTCATACTGCGCCTTGACCGCTTCCAGATCGCTCTGGCGCGCATCGTCGGCGACGGCAAGCTTCCACCAGTCACGCTTCTCGACGCTGTCGAGCAGCGCCTCGTCGATCTCGGCGCCCTTCTTGATGCCCTTTGGACCCGACACGACCGTCTGGCCGAGCAGCATGTCCTTCAGGCGGTTGTAAGTGGCGCGGTTGAGGATGGCGCGTTCGTCCTCGCGGTCCTTGGCGAGGCGTTCGATTTCCTCGTTCTGGATGGCGCGGGTACGGTCGTCGATCTCGATGCCGTGGCGATTGAACACGCGCACTTCCACGATCGTGCCCGAAACGCCCGGCGGCAGGCGGAGCGAGGTGTCGCGCACGTCGCTCGCCTTTTCGCCGAAGATGGCGCGGAGCAGCTTCTCCTCCGGCGTCATCGGGCTCTCGCCCTTCGGCGTGATCTTGCCGACCAGGATGTCGCCCGGCTCGACCTCGGCGCCG
>NZ_JBMDXG010000068.1:0-2549 GCF_048594985.1 Sphingomonas sp.
GTCCGCGCCCTGGGGCCCGAGCGTCCACGCCGCCGCCGCCGCCTCGCGTGCCTTGGGGGCGAGGCCGAGCGAGGCGAGCGCCTCGGCATAGCGGACGCGCCCGGTGCCGGTCGTCGGGGGGTAAAGGTCGAAGAAGGCGACCACGTCCGCCGCATTCTCCCCGTCCGGGCGGATCGCGCGTTCGGCCGCGCGGCGCAGCGCGGCCTCGCCCGGCCAGTTGCGGTGCGCGGTCAGGAAGCGCGCATAATCGGTGAAGGGCAGGCGGTCGCTCTGGCGCAACCGGTTCCATTCCTGCACGGCGGGCCAGAGCGGGTCGTTGGCGATCATCGCCGGCGAGGGAGGCGTGGCCTGCGCCGGGGCGGGCGCGGCCGGCCGATCGGGCTGGATATTGGTCAGCGTCGCAGCGGCGGTCGCGACCGAAACCAGCAGAATTGCGGCCGGTGCGCAGCGGGCGATGCTGGACAGGGGGCGGCGTGCATCCCTATCAGGCGCGCGACGGAATTGGGGCGACGTCATGTCCCCTCTATGCGCCCGTCGGGCCGGAAGGTGAAGGGAATCAAGATGTTCAGCGGGTCGATTCCTGCCTTGGTCACGCCGATCCGAGATGGCCGGATCGACGAAGCGGCGTTCCGCGCGCTGGTCGACTGGCAGGTCGAAAACGGATCGTCCGCGCTCGTGCCGTGCGGCACGACGGGCGAAAGCGCGACGATGACGATCGAGGAGCATGACCGCACCGTCCGCATCTGCATCGAGCAGGCGGCGGGGCGCGTGCCCGTGATCGCCGGCTGCGGATCGAACGACACGGCGGTGGCGCTCAGCCACATGCGCTCGGCCAAGGCAGCGGGAGCGGATGCCGCCTTGCTCGTCCCGCCTTATTACAACCGCCCCAATCAGGAGGGCGTGATCGCGCACTTCACCGCGCTGGCGAACGGATGCGATCTGCCGATCGTGCTGTATAACGTGCCCGCGCGCACCATTGTCGACATCGCGGTCGAAACGATGGGCGTGCTGGCGAAGCTGCCGACCGTGATCGGGGTCAAGGACGCGACCGGCAACGCCGCGCGCATCTCCGCCCAGCGTGCGGCGTGCGGGCCCGATTTCTGCCAGCTTTCGGGCAATGACGACATGGCGCTGGGCTTCATGGCGATGGGCGGGCGGGGCTGCATCTCGGTCACCGCCAACGTCGCGCCGCGCCTGTGCGCCGATTTTCAGGCGGCGTGCGCCGAGGGGCGCTATGCCGATGCGCTGGCGCTGCAGGACCGGCTCTATCCGCTTCACGCCGCCTTGTTCAGCGACGCGTCGCCCGGCCCGGTCAAATATGCGCTGGGCAAGGTCCGCCCCGGCTTCCCGACCGAGCTGCGCCTGCCGATGACGCCGCCTTCGGCCGCCAGCCGCGCCGCCGTCGACGCCGCGCTGGCGCATGCGGGCCTGATCTGACCCGAGACATCGGCGGGAGCGTCGCCGTCGTCCGCGTGATCCGGACCTAGCATCCGCCGGAGTCTTATCCTACGTCGCGGGCATGGCCCGTCCCCGTCCCGCCGAGTTCGACAAGAAGAAGATCGTCGCCGAAAACCGGCGCGCGAAGTTCGATTATTTCCTCGAGGATTTCTTCGAGGCGGGAATCGCGCTGACCGGCACCGAGGTGAAATCGCTGCGCTTCGGCGAAGGGTCGATCGCGGAGGCCTATGCCGAGGTGAAGGACGGGCAGGCGAGCCTGGTCAACGCCAACATCCCGGAATTCAGCCACGGCAACCGCTTCAACCACGAGCCCAAGCGTCCCCGCCGGCTGCTGCTGCACGAGCGCGAGATCGAGAAGATCCACAAGGGCCTGAGCCGCGAGGGCATGACGCTGGTGCCCATGTCGGTCTATTTCAACGGCCGCGGGCGGGCGAAGGTCGAGCTGGCGCTCGCCAAGGGCAAGAAGCTGCACGACAAGCGCGAGACGGTGAAGGAACGCGACTGGAAACGCGACGCCCAGCGCCTGCTGCGTGACCGCGGCTGACGGATAGCATGGCGAGCAGCCCCGCGCCGTCGACCTTCCTGACGCCGCCCGGCTCCGGGCGGATGCATCTGGTGGCGGCGGTGGGGCTGGGGCTGCTCGGTGCACTGACGGTCGCGGTCGCCGCATGGCAGCTTGCGCCGGCGCTGCTCGGCGCGGCGGTCGCGGCGTTGCTGGTCGGTGGCGGAATCATGGTCGGCGCGCGCCTGTTCCGCCCCTCCGTGCAGACGCTGCCGCTTGCGGGCGACTGGCCGTTGCTCAACGCCGCCTTCGCCGACGGGTTGGACGCGACGGCGATCACGGACGGGGCGGGGCGGCTCGTCTGTGTCAGCCCTACCTACGAAAGCCAGTTCGGGCTTCTGACCACGCCCGCGCAGCTACCCATCGAGCCCGCCGACGCGGCGCGCCTCGCTGCCGCCGCGCAGATTGCGCGGCGCGAGGGGCAGGCCGAACTTTCCCCGCTGCCGATGCGCGGCCAGCCCCACGCCGTCTTTCTACGGCGCGCGGGGCGGACGGAGGAGTTCCTGGTCTGGCGCTTCCGCCCGATCGG
>NZ_JBMDXG010000069.1:0-9288 GCF_048594985.1 Sphingomonas sp.
TTCCGCGCCCTCGCATCGCGCAGCAACCCGCCCTTGCCGCCCCTGCCCCACACGTTCGATCCCGCGACGCTCTGCAGCTGGCTCGAAGGGACGCGCAACGATCTCGAGCCTGCCGCCAAAGCCATCGCCCCCTCAATCGCCGATGTCCTGGGGGCGCGGAGGAAAACCGGCGCCCGCTTTGCAGGCATGTCGGGCTCCGGGGCCACCTGCTTCGGGCTTTTCGAAACGGGGAACGTCGCCAAGCGGGCCGCCATCGCCATCCGCGGCAGCCATCCGGAATGGTTCGTCGCATCGACGAAGACACTTGCGTCAGGAGAGAGCGATGCCGGGCATTGACGAGCAGCGCGCCTTCGTTCCGGTCTCG
This sequence comes from Sphingomonas sp., assembly GCF_048594985.1. Taxonomy (GTDB): domain Bacteria; phylum Pseudomonadota; class Alphaproteobacteria; order Sphingomonadales; family Sphingomonadaceae; genus Sphingomonas_I. The sequence goes on from NZ_JBMDXG010000069.1 coordinate 365, forward strand.
ATCGCCGTCCTCACGGTTTCCGACACGCGGACGCCTGCCGACGACCGTTCGGGCGATACGCTGGCCGCCCGCCTGACCGGGGCGGGTCATGTCCTGGCCGACCGTGCGATCGTACGCGACGATGTCGATGCGATCGCCGCCCGCCTCGATGCGTGGATCGACGATCCTGCGGTCGATTGCGTGATCTCGACCGGCGGCACCGGCGTCACCGGCCGCGACGTCACGCCTGAGGCATTCGCCCGCGTCCGCGACAAGGAGATTGAGGGCTTCGGCGAGCTGTTCCGCTGGCTCAGCTATCAGTCGATCGGCACCTCGACCATCCAGTCGCGCGCCACGGCAGCGGTCGCGCGCGGCACCTACCTGTTCGCGCTGCCCGGATCGACCGGCGCGGTGAAGGACGGCTGGGACGGCATCCTCGCGACCCAGCTCGACAGCCGCCACCGCCCCTGCAACTTCGTCGAGCTGATGCCGCGCCTGCGCGAAGCCTAGGCTTCGGACCGTCAGACCGCTGTCGGCGCATGCAAAAGGCTGGCTAGACGCGGTCGAAGACCAGCACATCGCCCCCCGCCCTCGCGGGCAGGTGACCAACTTTTCAGTCGGCACCGCGGCCGAAGCCGAGGATCAGCGTCACCGCCGAATAGAAGCAAAATCGCGGGTCTGAACACTTCCAACCGGCCGACACGGAGGGTCAACGATCTCGTGCCGCGTGGCTGACGCGTGACACGCACGTCATTCCTCCTCCATCAGCACATAGGGAATGTCGACCCGATCCCACGCCGCGCCATGATAGCGTTTCGCCTGATCGACCGCCGACGCGATAAAGCTCGGCCACTGCGCCGGATGGACCGTCTGGCAGCCAAGGCTGGATGTCGTTGCCACGCCCCCACGGTGAATGTTGATCCCGAACATGCCCGTATGCGAATAATCGGGATTGCCGTCGCGCATCACCGTCACCGGTCCCCCGCGCTGGCAGAGCGCCAGATACTTTCCATTATGCTTCGCGAAGCGGTGGACGCGCCATAGCCCCGGCGTCAGCCGCGCCAGCCCCCGCGTCCGCGTCGAGAAGCCATGACCGGGGCGCCGACCCGATGGATCGGTGTTGCCGTTATAGGCGCCGAAGAAGCTCGGGCTCACCAGGAACAGCGCGTCGTCGTAAATGCCCCGGTCGTTCGTGCCGGGCCGTCCCATCGTGTCACGGTAATAGCCGCGCACGCCCGCCACGAACACCGGATCCCGAGCGGGATCGAGCCCGAGCGGACGCACACGCGTCATCAGCTGCGCGAACCCCAGCCGGGGCCGCGCGGGCGGCATCATCTCGGTCATCCTGTCGCTCTCCCCGGCGGCGCCCACCTGCCACCCGAGCCTCGATGCATTAGCGCAAACGCTGCCGAAAGTCAAGTTTGTTCTTTTTATGTTCCTGCCGGCCGGCTAGGCTCACCGCATGACTCGCCCCAACCACGGACGCGGTGCCACGCGCAACGAAACGCCCACGCGTTTCAACCTCAAGGCGCGCGAGGAGGATGGCGACTGGCGCGACGCGCGCGACGCGCTCGATGGTCCAGCCACCCCGCGCCGCACTACCGTGACGACCGAAACGCCGCGCACGATCATCACCCGCAACCAGTCGCTCGATGTCGGGTTCGATCGCTCGATCAATCCCTATCGGGGGTGCGAGCATGGCTGCATCTACTGCTTCGCACGGCCGAGCCACGCCTATCACGATCTGTCGCCCGGTCTCGATTTCGAGACGCGCCTGTTCGCCAAGCCCGATGCGCCGCGTCTGCTGCGCGCGGAGCTCGCCGCCTCGGGCTACCTCCCCCGCCCCATCGCTTTCGGCACCAACACCGATCCCTATCAGCCGATCGAGGGCGACTGGCGCATCACGCGCGCCTGTCTGGAGGTGCTGGTCGAATGCCGGCACCCCTTCACCATCACCACCAAGTCGGATCGGGTGACGCGCGATCTCGATCTGATCGCGCCGATGGCGGCGAAGGGGCTGGCGGCGGTGGTCGTGTCGGTCCCCACGCTCGATCCGTCGATCGCCCGCACGCTCGAGCCCCGCTGCCCGCACCCGCGCAAGCGCCTCGCCGCCGTCGCCAAACTGATCGAGGCGGGCGTACCGACCTTCGTCAGCCTCGCTCCCGTCGTGCCCCAGATCACCGACCATGAGATGGAGCATATCCTGGAGGCCGCGAAGGAAGCGGGCGCGCGCGGCGCTTTCTTCCTGCCCGTGCGCCTGCCGCATGAGGTCGCGCCGCTCTTCCGCGCCTGGCTGGAAACGCACTATCCCGATCGCGCGGCAAAGGTCATGGCCACGATCCAGTCGATCCGCGGCGGTCGTGACAACGATCCCAACTTCTTCACGCGGATGCAGGGTCAGGGCCCGTGGGCCGATCTGCTCCGCACCCGCTTCGGCATCGCCTGCCGCAAGCTCGATCTCAATCGCGAGAAGCTCGTCCTGCGCACCGATCTATTCCGCCCGCCCGAGGGCGATCAGCTTCGGTTGTTCTAGGCGGCTAAACCCGGCGGCGCGATCCTACAGCGTGTCCATCACCCCGCCATCGACGCGGACCGACGCTCCGGTCGTGGCCGATGCCAGTGGGGAAACGAGATAGGCGACGATGTTCGCCACCTCCTCCACCGTCGCCGCGCGTCGGATGATCGAGCTCGATCGATGTGCCTGCACGAAGTCCGCCGCCACCGTTTCGATCGGCTGTCCGCTTTTCGCCTGCTCGTCCTTCAGCATCGCCGCCACCCCTTCGGAAAGGGTCGGCCCCGGCAGCACCGAATTGACCGTCACGCCCGTGCCCGCCATGCGCTTGGCCAGCCCGCGCGCGACCGCGACGTCGGCGGTCTTGCTGACGCCGTAATGGATCATCTCGACCGGAATATTGAACGCAGACTCGGAGGCGAGGAAGATCACCCGCCCCCAGCCCGCCCGTTCCATCCCGGGCAGGTAAGCGCGCGCCAGCCTGACCCCGGACATCACGTTGACCTGCCAATGCCGGTCCCACACCTCGTCAGGCGTGTCGAAGAAATCGGCGGGCTGGAAGATGCCGGCATTGTTGACCAGAATGTCGACGTCCGGCGCCTCCGCGACCAGCGCCGCGCAGCCTTCCGCCGTGGCGACATCGGCCGCGACCCCGCGCACGGATGCCTCGGGGGCCTGCGCCAGCAGCCGCTCGACCGCCGCCTGCGTCTTGGGCCCGGATCGGCCATTCACCACCACCGCCGCGCCGGATTGCGCAAGCCGGAGCGCGATGCCGAAACCGATGCCTTCGGTCGATCCGGTGACGAGGGCGGTCTTTCCCGAAAGATCGATCAGCATTGGCGCTTCCTTCCTGACTGTCGGCCGCAAGTGGGGAGCGAGGACCGCGCCCGCAAGCGGCGGATCAGGCGCTCTGCGCGAGAAGCCTTGGCCCGAGCGGCTCTAGGCCGGCGCGGACCACGCCGGGCAGCCGTTCGATCGCCTCGACCAGATCGCCGTCCAGCCGATAGTCGCGGCCCAGCCGCAATCGCGCGAGTCCCGTCCCCGCCGGCACCGCCAGCAGGATCTCGCCGCGACCGTCACCGCGCGCGGCTTCCAGCATTCCCTCAAGCGGGGCCAGCGCTCGCGCGTCGTCGAGCTCGATCTCGAGCAGGAGGCGCGTGCCGAGCACCATGCCCTCCAGCGGCCGTGCCCCGCGCACCGTCACGCGCGGCGTGTCCTCGCCCGGCCGCTTGTCGAGCTCGACCGTCAGCAGCAGGCACGCATTGTTACGCGCGCCCTGCTCCATCGCGTTCGCCGCTTCCTCGTCGAATGCGCTGATGATGAACTGTCCGCTCGCGTCTGAACAGGTGGCGAGCAGATAACGGTTGCCCCGCGCCGACGTGCGCCAGCGCGCCTCCTCGACCAACACCGCCGTACGGAAGGTCGCGCGCGAAACCGGCCGTCCGCGCTCGTCGCGCTCGGGTTCGCCGACGTTCATCGCGCAGAGCTGGTCGTACGTGCGCGCGCCCTCGGCCTGCGCCACCAGCTTGAAGCGGTCGGTCGGGTGCGCCGAGAAGTAGAATCCGAACGCCTCCTTCTCCGCCGTCATCCGCTCGGCGACCGACCAGCGCGCGGTGGCGGGCAAGCGGATATGGGCGTGCGCGCCCTCGGCCGCGCTGCCGAACAGCCCGCCCTGCCCCGTCTCGCGCTGCTCGTGCGCTTTCGCCGCCTCGGCCAGGATCGTCTCCGCCGCCGCGAACACGCCCGCCCGATCGGGAGCCAGCCCATCGAAAGATCCTGCCGCCGCCAGGCTTTCGATCTGCCGCCGGTTGAGCAGGCGCGGGTCGATCCGCTCGGCCAGATCGTCGAGGCTCTTGAACGGGCCGCTGCGCCGCCGCTCCTCGACCAACTGCTCCATCGCCTTTTCGCCCACTCCCTTCAGCGCGCCGAGCGCGTAGCGGACGGCTTCCGCACCCTCGTGAGCTTCAACCGAGAATTCCGCCTCTGACCGGTTCACGTCGGGGGGGAGCAGCGTCACGCCCGACCGGCGGATGTCATCGGCCCAGATTGCCAGCTTGTCGGTCAGGCTGATGTCGTAGCACATCGACGCCGCGAAGAATTCCGCCTTGTGATGCGCCTTCAGCCACGCCGTCTGGTAAGCGAGCAGCGCATAGGCCGCCGCGTGGCTCTTGTTGAACCCGTAGCCCGCGAACTTGTCGATCAAGTCGAACAGCTCGTTCGCCTTCTGCGCGCCGATCTCCTGCCGGGCGCAGCCCTCGACGAAGCGCGCGCGCTGCGCGTCCATCTCCGCCTTGATCTTCTTGCCCATCGCGCGGCGCAGCAGGTCCGCTTCGCCCAGCGAATATCCCGCCAGGATCTGCGCGGCCTGCATCACCTGTTCCTGATAGACGAAGATCCCGTAAGTCTCGGCCAGGATGCCTTCGAGCAAGGGGTGCGGATACTCGATCTCGGCCCGGCCATTCTTGCGGTCGCCGAACAGCGGGATATTGTCCATCGGCCCCGGCCGATAGAGCGACACGAGCGCGATGATGTCGCCGAAATTGGTCGGCCGCACCGCCGACAGCGTGCGCCGCATCCCTTCGGATTCCAGCTGGAACACGCCGACCGTGTCGCCCTTCTGCAGCAGCGCGTAGACCCCCGGGTCATCGAGATCGAGCGCGGCCAGATCGACCGCGATCCCGCGCCGGCCGAGGAGCTGCACCGCTTTCTGCAGCACCGACAATGTCTTGAGACCGAGGAAGTCGAACTTCACCAGACCCGCGCCTTCGACATATTTCATGTCGAATTGCGTGACGGGCATGTCGGAGCGCGGATCGCGGTAAAGCGGGACGAGCTGGTCGAGCGGCCGGTCGCCGATCACCACGCCGGCGGCATGGGTCGAGCTGTGGCGCGGCAGCCCCTCCAGCTTCATTGCCAGATCGAACAGCCGCTTGACCTGCCTGTCCGATTTGACCTCGGCGTTGAGCTCGCTGACCCCGTTGATCGCGCGGTCGAGCGTCCACGGGTCGGTCGGGTGGTTGGGGACGAGCTTGGCTAGCCGGTCGACCTGGCCATAGCTCATCTGCAGCACGCGGCCCGTATCCTTCAGGACCGCGCGCGCCTTCAGTCGCCCGAAAGTGATGATCTGCTCTACATGGTCGCGGCCATCTTTCTGCTGGAAGTAGCTGATCACCTCGCCGCGCCGCGTTTCGCAGAAGTCGATGTCGACATCCGGCATCGACACGCGTTCCGGGTTCAGAAACCGCTCGAACAGCAGGCCCAGCTGCAACGGATCGAGATCGGTGATCGTCAGCGCCCACGCGACGACCGAACCTGCGCCCGATCCGCGCCCCGGCCCGACCGGGATGTCGTGATCCTTCGCCCACTTGATGAAGTCGGCGACGATCAGGAAGTAGCCGGGACAGCCCATCTGGACGATCACGTCGACTTCGAAGCGGAGCCGCTCGCGATAGGGACCACGCGCGTCCTCCGCCAGGCCGAGCTTGTCGAGCCGGGCCTCCAGCCCGGATGCGGCGTCGCGGCGTAGCATCTCCGCCTCCGCGTCGCGATCGCCCGCCAGGCTCGGCAGGATCGGCTTGCGCGAGGGCGCCGCCACCGCGCAACGCTGCGCCACGACCAGCGTGTTGGCGATCGCCTCGGGCAGGTCCTCGAACAGCGTTTCCATCGCCTCGGCGGGCTTGATCCATGCCTCGGGCGAGGAGCAGACCCGTTCCTGGACTTCGAGGTAAGAGGAATGCGCGATGCACAGCATGGCATCGTGCGCGGCGTGGAAATCGGGTTCGGCGAAGCAGGCCGGATTGGTCGCGACCAGCGGCAGATCGCGCGCATAGGCAAGGTCGATCAGCGCCGCCTCCGCGGCCTCCTCGACGGCATCGCCGCGCCGTGCGAGCTCGATGTACAGCCGGTCGGGGAACAGCGTCTGCAACCGGTCGAGATAGCGCTCGGCCGCCTGGAGCTGCCCCTCCGCCAGCAGCCGCGCGACCGCCCCCTCGCCGGCGCCGGTCAGCGCGACCAGCCCGGTGCTGCGTCCGGCCAACGCCTCCAGCGCGACATGCGCATCCTCGTGCGCCGGTCGGTCCAGATGCGCGGAGGAAACCAGCGCGCACAGATTGTCATAGCCCTCGGGCGTCTGCGCAAAGAGCGGCAGCCAGTCGATCTGCGGCGGCTTGCCCTCGGGCGTGCCGGGCCGGGCCACGCCGAGCAGCGCGCCGATGATCGGCTGGACGCCCGCTTTCTTGGCGGCCTCGCTGAACGCCATCGCCCCGTAGAGGCCGTTGCGGTCGGCGATCGCGGCGGCGGGAAAGCCGAGCTTGCGCGCCTGCGCGACGATCGCCTTGGGGTCGATCGCGCCTTCGAGCATCGAGAATGCCGACAGGATGCGGAGCGGCACGAAGCGCGTGGCCATGCCCCCATCTATGCCTTTGCCGCCGATCCCGAAAGCCCGCCGGCGGACCTATCCACAGCTATCTCATGCCGTGCGCGGGAAACAGGCGGTCGCGGTCAGCGCCGGGGGGATGACGGAATGCGGCAGCAGCGCCGTCGCGCCGCGCTTGTATGGCGCGTTGACGGTCACGATCGCGCTCGGCTGGCCACGACAGCTGCCCGTCATCGTGACGACCACGTTGGCGGCCGCGAGCGCGAGTTGCGACCGCTGCCGGCCACGGGCCACCGTCCAGTTTCGGACCGCGGTCTGATCCGCGCAGCCTGTCGCCTTGATCGCCGCGCAGCGCGCCGCCGCCGCCGTCAGCTCGTTGACCGCCTGCTGCGTGAACATCGCCCGCCCGCCCTCGAGCAGCAGCAGCAGGAAGATCAGGAACACCGGGGCCACCAGCGCGAACTCGATCGCCGCCGCCCCCTTGGTGTCGTTGGCGAGGCGCGTCACGACAGCCGCACCACGGCGGTCTGCGTCATGACCGTGCCGTCCAGCCAGCGGTCGGGCACGATCATTGGCCGGTAGCGCTTCGTCGCCACGATCTTGAGGTAGTAACCCGCATTGCCCCCGCCCACGCAGCTCGCGCCCGCGCTCAAGGCAGCGCCGCCGATCGCGCCCGTCGCCTGATCGATGCAGCGATAAGCGGTGCTGGCTCGCGACGGCGCAGCCGCACAGGTGCCGTCATTGCACGTCACCGCCGGGCCGGTGGGCAGCCCCGCCGTCGCCTTCACGAAGGTCGCCACGGCAACCGGATCGATCGCGTCACGCATGTTGAATGCGACGATCGCGCCTTGCTCGACCGCGTGGCCCAGCTTCAGTTTCTGCTGGACAAAGGCCGCGAAATCGAGCGCCACCGTCGCCACGCCGAAGAAGAAGACCGACAGCAAAGCGAATTCGATCGTTGCGGTCCCACGCTCGGCGCGCGCGAGCTTGCCCAGAAAACGACACGGCATCATTGGAGCAGCGTGATCGAGCCGGAGGAACCGGTGGCGCCACTGCCGCCGGTGCACTTGCGCGCGTCGAGATATCCGCCCGTGCCCTGCCACGCGGTGCCGACGATCCAGGTCAGACAGCTATTGGCGGCCGAACTGACACGGATATTCGTATTCTCGAACCGCAGGTCCGCATTGGGCGCGTAGACCACGCCGCTCAGCGCATGATTGCCGTTCGCAATGCGCATCTGGCCGCTTGCCCGCGTCGCCAGCAGGATCGTTTTGAGATCCCCGTCGGCCGGCGCGGTGAGCGCGAAGCTCGATCCGCCGTCATTGGCCAGCAATCCTTTCAGGATGATCGACACGCCCGATCCACTCACGGTGCCGCTGCTGGTGCTGGGCCGGACCAGATCGCCGTTGATCGTATAGGTGCCTGCTCCGAAGGTCGCCGCGCCGGTGAACTGCATCGTCCCGTTGATGAGGTGCGCGCCCGCGCCCAGCGTCAGCGTGCCGTTCTTGTCCATCACGAAACGCCCGTTCACGCTGAAAGGCCCCGCCCCGAAGGCCAGCGCATTGCCGGTGAAGGTCAGCGCGTCGCAGGTGGCGGGCGCGCTGGTGCAGGCGTTCGATCCGTCGTTGCCGATGCGCACGTCGGCGGGCCCGAAGCTCGCCATCGTCCCATCGCCCGCGATCGTCATCCGGCCGAGCACGCTCAGATAGGCGCCGCCGCCGGTGGCGATCGTGCCGTTCGTGTCGTTGAAGCCGATGCCATTATTGGCGCGGCCGACGACGATGCTGCCCGTGCCCATCTGGAACGTGGTGCCGCCGCCCGTCACATCGACGCCGCCGGCGACGGTCAGGTTCCCGTTACCCAGATACAGCTTCGCCCCGCCCGACAGCTTCAGCCCCACCCCGTCCGACGCCGCCCGCCCGATCCAGACGTTGCCGTTACCGGCCGTGATCGTACCGTTGGCGAGCGTCAGAGGACCGGCCACCGTGAAGTCCCCCGCCCCTAAGGTGAGCGTCCCCGCCAGGCTGATCGATGAAAAGCTGTGGAGACCCCCGCCGA
>NZ_JBMDXG010000007.1:0-13027 GCF_048594985.1 Sphingomonas sp.
CGCGACCGGATGGCGCACGAGAGCGGCATGGAACTGCTCGTCTATCGCAATCCCGAAGCCGAGCGGCGCGGGATCAATCCGTTCGAGCATGGCGCGCTTCACACCGATATGTGGAAGACCGAGGGGCTGAAGCAGGCGCTCGACCTCCATGGCTTCGATGCCGCCTTCGGGGGCGCGCGGCGCGACGAGGAGAAGAGCCGCGCAAAGGAGCGGATCTTCTCCTTCCGCTCGGCCAATCATCGCTGGGACCCCAAGAATCAGCGCCCCGAATTGTGGCACCTCTACAATGCTCGCAAGGCCAAGGGGGAGTCGATCCGGGTCTTCCCGATCTCGAACTGGACCGAGCTCGACATCTGGCAATATATCCATCTCGAGGGCATCGAGATCGTGCCGCTCTACTTTGCCGCTCCCCGCCCGACCGTGGAGCGCGACGGGCTTCTCCTGATGGTCGATGACGATCGCTTCCGCCTGCTGTCGGGGGAGGAGCCGGTGACGCGCTCGATCCGCTTCCGTACGCTCGGCTGCTATCCGCTGACCGGCGCTGTCGAAAGCGAGGCGACCACCCTCCCCGAAGTCATCCAGGAAATGCTGCTCACCACCACCTCCGAGCGGCAGGGACGCGCGATCGATAAGGATGCTGGCGACGCCAGCATGGAGAAGAAGAAGCAGGAGGGCTATTTCTAATGGACGGGCCCGTTCAGGACAGCGTCTATCGGGTCGACAGTCTGATCGCCGAGGACATCGACGCCTATCTCGACCGGCATCAGCACAAGAGCCTGCTGCGCTTCATCACCTGCGGCTCGGTCGACGACGGCAAATCGACCCTGATCGGCCGTCTGCTCTACGATTCGAAGATGATCTTTGAGGACCAACTTGCCGCGCTGGAGGCCGATTCCCGGCGTGTAGGCACGCAGGGCGAGAATATCGACTTCGCGTTGCTGGTCGATGGGCTCGCCGCCGAGCGTGAGCAGGGCATCACGATCGACGTCGCCTACCGCTTCTTCGCGACCGACAAGCGCAAGTTCATCGTCGCAGACACGCCCGGCCACGAACAATATACGCGCAACATGGTCACCGGCGCCTCGACCGCCGACCTCGCCGTCATCCTGATCGACGCGCGCAAGGGCGTTCTGGTCCAGACGCGCCGCCATAGCTACCTGGCGCACCTGATCGGCATCCGGAATCTGGTGCTGGCGGTGAACAAGATGGACCTGATCGATTATGATCAGGCGAAATATGACGCGATAGTCGCCGATTATCGCGCTTTCGCGACGTCGATCGGCATCAAGAGCTTCACCGCCATGCCGATCTCGGGCTTCAAGGGCGACAATATCTCGCTCCGCTCGGACCGTACGCCTTGGTATTCCGGCCCGACCCTGATCGACCATCTGGAAACGGTCGCGATCGATGCCGACGCCGACCGGGCCAAGCCGTTTCGCATGCCGGTCCAATGGGTCAATCGCCCCAACCTCGACTTTCGCGGCTTTTCCGGGCTGATCTCGGACGGGACGATCAGGCCAGGCGACGCCGTCCGGATCCTGCCCTCCGCCCGTCAGTCGACGGTCACGCGCGTCGTGACGATGGACGGCGATCTCGACGAAGGCGTCGCCGGCCAGTCGGTCACGCTCTGCCTCGCGGACGAGGTCGACTGCTCGCGCGGGGACGTGATCGCGGTCGCGGACGCACCCCCCGAGGCGGCTGACCAGTTCGAAGCGACGATCGTATGGATGGCGGATGAGGAGATGCTGCCCGGCCGCCCCTACTGGCTCAAGATCGGCACGCAGATGGTCACGGCGAGCATCCAGCCGCCCAAATATCAGGTCAACGTCAATACGCTGGAGCATCTGGCGGCCAAGACGCTCGATCTCAACGCGATCGGTGTGTGCAACCTGTCGACCGACCGCAACATCGTCTTCGAAGCCTATGCGGACAATCGCGATCTCGGCGGCTTCATCCTCGTCGACAAATTCACCAACGCGACCGTCGCGGCGGGCATGATCCATTTCGCGCTGCGCCGAGCACGCAACGTCCACTGGCAGGCGACCGACATCACACGCGACAAGCATGCCGCGCTGATGCGGCAGAAGCCCGCCGTGCTGTGGCTGACAGGCCTGTCGGGGGCCGGCAAATCGACCATCGCCAATCTGGTCGAACAGAAACTGCACCGGATGAACCGCCACACCTTCCTGCTCGACGGCGACAACGTGCGCCACGGGCTCAACAAGGATCTCGGCTTCACCGATGCCGACCGGGTCGAGAATATCCGGCGGGTGGGCGAGGTGGCGCGGCTCATGGCGGATGCCGGACTGATCGTGATCACCGCCTTCATCTCGCCTTTCCGCGCCGAACGGGAGATGGTGCGGCAGATGCTGCCCCCGGGCGAGTTCATCGAGGTGTTCATCGACACCAGCCTGGAGGAGGCCGAACGCCGCGACGTGACGGGGCTCTACGCCCAGGCACGCGCGGGCCAGCTCGCCACCTTCACCGGCATCGATTCGCCGTACGAGCGACCCGAACAGGCGGAAATCGTGATCGACACCGCGCGCCTGTCACCCGAACAGGCCGCCGACCTCATCGTCGACCACCTTCTCGACCGGTGAGGGCTGCCGCTGGTCCCGCGCGTGGGGCTGATTGAACGAAGCACGCCACCGGCGCCCCCCTTCGGGTAGCTCTTGGCCGGCGCGAAGAGCGACGCGCCCATGCCGAGGCATTAAGCCTGATTCGCATCCCGCCCGGCGCGGCGCCAGCGCGCGAAGTCGACCACCTGCCGCGCGACCAAGCCGATCTGCGCACCAACCTTAGGGTCGATCGCGGTGCCGTCCTCTTCGAACATCCTGCCTTCCGCGACGAAGCCCGCGCCATAGGGCGTCGGCCAGGCGCGCAGCGCATGCGCCACCGATCGGAGCGCAACGAGCGTTGTACCGCACGCCAGCCAGCCGAAGGCGGAGACAATCGCACCGAACGCACAGCCATCCAGATAGGGGCGATCGTCACGCGCCAGATCCTCGATCAGGTCGAGGGCATTCTTGATCGGGCCGGCGATGCTGCCGTGATAGCCGGCCGACGCCACGATCACGCCATCGCACGCGCGCACTGCGTCGACGAACGCCAGTTCGTCGTCCGTCCGTTCCGTCCGGCCCGGGACATAGAGCGGCAGTCCGGAGATGAGCGCCCCGTCAATCAGGCGCGTGCGCGCGCCCATCGCCGCCGCCGCGTTGAGCGCGCACCGAACCGACAATTCGCTGGTCGAATGAGGACGCGAGGTCCCGCCGATGCCGAGGATCAGGGGCGCGAATGTCTCAGCCATCCTGCCCGCCTAGCCAGCGGACCGGCCCCGCGCAACTCGCCCGCCCCGCGCGGCGGTATTACATGTCAGCCGGACATGAAAAAGCCCCGGAAAACATGACGTTCTCCGAGGCTTGATCTGGTGGGCGTGGCAAGGATTGAACTTGCGACCCCTGCGATGTCAACACAGTGCTCTACCACTGAGCTACACGCCCGTGGGGGGCGCTCCTAACGGAGCGATCGGGATCGCGCAACCATCAAAGATCGGCCGCGCTGCCGATTTGAAACATGCGGTCGACCTCGGCGACCAGATCGCGCAGGTGGAAGGGCTTCGACAGCACCTTCGCCTCGGGCGGCAGCGATCCGTTCTGCAGCGTGACGGCGGCGAATCCGGTGATGAACATCACCCGCATGTCGGGATAGAGCGCGCCCGCGCGCTGCGCGAGTTCGATGCCGTCAAGCTCTGGCATCACGATATCGGTCAGCAAAAGATCGAACCCGCCAAGCTCCAGCTCGGCGAGCGCCGCGATCCCGCTTTCGACCGAGGTCACGGCATATCCCGTCCGCGCCAGCGCGCGCGACAGATATTCGCGCATCGAGCCATCGTCTTCGGCAAGAAGGATACGGACCATCTGGATCTCCGGGCGACCGTTACGGTGCTGCTCCGCAGCGCAATATTACCCAGACGGTAAACAAATTCCAGCTTTGCGCACGGCGCGGCCCCATCCTTGGCAATTGCGCGATTTTTCCTTTTGACCGCGGGCGCATCGGGTTAGCAAACGGGGATGAGCCGGACGGACCAGCCCAGCGAGACATTCACGCGGCTTGGCCCTGCCTCCCCAGCCTCACCGATCATTCTATCGGTCCCGCATGCGGGGCGCGATTATCCGGACGGGCTGATCGCCTCCGCCGCCGTCCCGGCCTCAACGATCAGGGGGCTGGAGGATCGTCTCGCCGACCTGCTGATCGCGCACGCGGTCGACGAGGGCGCGACCGCATTCGTAGCCCGGCTGCCGCGCGCATGGATCGACCTGAACCGGGGCGAGGAGGATCTCCCGCCGGCTCTTCGAAGCGGTGCCGGGAAATCGGCGCCGACGGCCCGCGCACGCCAGGGCCTCGGCCTGATTCCCGACCGGATCGGACGTCAGCCGCTCTGGCGCGTCCTGCCCTCCCCCTCGGAGGCACAAAGGCGGATCGCCGTGGCGCACGGCCCCTATCACGCCGCGATCGCCGCTGCACTGGAAGCGGCCCGGCATCTGTTCGGCTATGCCGTGCTGATCGACTGTCACTCGATGCCGCCGCTCGGCGGGTATCGCCCGGCGCGGATCGTGATCGGCGACCGCCAAGGCCGTTCGGCCATGCCTGGCCTCGGCCTGCGGCTGACGGCGGCGGCGCGCGACATGGGATATGCGGCGGCGCTGAACGCGCCTTATGCGGGCGCCTATACGCTGGAGCGGCACGGCCGGCCGGAAGCGGGCATCCACGCAGTTCAGATCGAGGTGGATCGGACCCTGTATCTCGCGCCGAACATGCGCGATCCCGCGCCGGGGCTCGATCGCGTCCGCGCGCTGATCGCGCGCCTCGCCCGGGAGGCGGCCGCAGTGGCGCAATCGGGTTTCCCGCTCGCGGCGGAATAAAAGAAGCCACCCCGCACTTTCGTGCGGAGTGGCCAAGGTTCAGGGAGGGAGCGCGCAGAGCGCGCTCTGGTCCGACCGTGAAAGGGGGGAAACACGATCGAACAAAACAAAAATAGGTAAGCGGCGAAGAGGTTTCAAGGGCAGGAAAATTTTTTCCCTGCCCTCTTCGAAATCAGCCCGTGATTCCAACCTGCTGCGGCGGCACCTTGCCCTGATCCCACTGCTTGGCGAACAGCTCGTTCATCTGATTGAGCGAGAAGAGATGTGCGTGAAGCACGGTCAGCATCCCGTTCTGGTTCATCTTGCGCAGCTGATCGCCGCGCAGGTCGCGCAGCTTCTGCTCGTTCACCATGCGGAAGCCGCGATAGAGGTAAGGCTGCGGCATGTCGGGATGCTGGATGTTGAACTCGCCATCTTCCAGCACGCCGAGCTGCTCGAGCTCGCGCATGAACTGCCCCGTGCTCTGGGCCGCCACTTCGAACTGCTCGCAATATTTCAGCGTCTCGGTCACGACCTCGGTCGGCTGGCCGTCCTGGAACAGCGGCATGCCGTCCTCGAACGCACCGATCACGCCGGCGCTCGGATCGAAGCAGAGCGACAGCTCCTCCTTGTCCTGGTTCAGCTTCGCGAGCAGCCAAGGATAACGGCGCAGATAGGCCGGCAGATACCCTGCCGAAAAGCTACCGTCCTCGTTCACGAACACGTTGACGCCCTCGTTCAGCGCCATCAGCGCCAGCGGCACCGCGTCCGTCCCCTGCGAGAAGACGATCGGGAAATAACGCTGCGCCAGCGGGAATTCCTCGACCGCCAGCGGCACGGCGTGCACGTTCGAAAGGAAGGACAGGCCCGTCGGGGGGCGAAGCTTCCAGGTGGCGTGCTCGACGCTCGAAAGCGGCACGACATCGTTGTAAAGCATGGGCAGGCCCTGTTGGGGCGCGGCGCTCGCCATCGTCCTAACTCCAATGATCAGTTGTTCCGCGGCAAAAGGACCGCCGGCAGCGGCCGTCTATTGGCTTGCGGCCGTGCGCGCAACCGGCTCGGCGGGGATCAACTTGCCCGGATTCATGATCCAAAGCGGATCGATCGCCCGCTTGATCGCGCGCAAGGTCGCCAGGCGAACCGGATCGACGGTGTCGACGAAGGCCGCCAGCTTGGTCTGGCCGATGCCATGCTCGGCGGAAAGCGTGCCGTCCCACCCGGCGACGAGATCATAGACGAAGGCGGACACCGCCGGCCCATGCGCCTCGATCCAGCCGGGCCGGTCCACACCCGACGGCGGCGCGACATTGAAATGGATGTTGCCGTCGCCGAGATGGCCGAACGCGATCACCTGCGTGCCGGCAAAGCGTGCCTCTACCGCCGGAATGGCTTCGGCCAGAAAGTCCGGCGCGGCGGAGACCGGCACCGCGATATCGTGCTTCACCGCCGGTCCGTCCGCGCGCTCGGCCTCGGACACGGTCTCGCGCAGCTTCCACAGGCTTTCGGCCTGGCTTTCGCTTGTTGCCACCACCGCATCCTCGACGCCCCCCCGCTCCATCACCTCGCCCAGCAGGCGCGTCAGCGTCTCGCGCGGGTCGGGGGCGGATACGGGCGCGGTCGCCTCGATCAGGACGTTCCACGGGGAGGGCCGCGTCAGCGGGCTGCGCGTACCCGCAATGTGGCGCAGCACGAGATCAAGCACGGTGGCGGGCATCAACTCGAAACTCTCGACGGCCTCCCCCATCCCCGCTTCCAGCCGTCGCAGCAGCGCGAGCGCCTGCGCCGGCCCCGAGACGCCGATCCACGCCACCGCCCGCTGCCCGATCGCCGGCACGAGGCGGAGGCTGGCAGCGGTGACGATGCCGAGCGTCCCTTCGGCCCCGACCAGAAGCTGGCGCAAATCGTAGCCGCGATTGTCCTTGCGCAGCGCGGACAGTCCATCAAACCGCTCGCCCGAGGGCAGCACCGCCTCGATCCCCAGCACCAGTGCGCGCATCGTCCCGAACCGCAGCACCTGCGTTCCGCCGGCATTGGTCGAAACGAGGCCGCCGATCGTCGCAGAACCCTTGGCGCCCAGACTCAGCGGGAAGCGCCGCCCGATCCTCTCCGCCGCATCGTGGAGCTGCGACAGTATCACGCCCGCCTCGGCCACCGCGACATTGTCTTCGGGTGACAGCGACCGGATCGTGTTCATCCGCCGGAGCGAAAGCAGCAATGCCGATCCGTCAGCGGGCGGGATCGCTCCGGCGACCATCGATGTGTTTCCGCCCTGCGGCACGATCGGCACGCCGGCGGCGGACGCCACGCGCACGATGTCCCCGACCTCCGCCGCCGTCGCGGGGGACAAAAGCGCCGCGGCATGGCCTGACGTCCGCCCGCGCCAGTCGGTCAGCCACGGTGCGACGGCCTGCGGATCGGCCGTGAACCCTTTTGGCCCCAGCCGTCGTTCGAGGGCTGAGAGCAGGGTTGCATCGGGGCGGTGGGACATGGTGGCAGCTATAGCGGCTCCACGAGGCGCATTGCCAGTTCAGCCAGCGTTCAACCCATACAGGGGACGGGCATCCGCGATGATGGGCATTCTCCGGTGATCCTGCTGCCGCTGACCGCCGCGCTTGCCGCGTCGACGCCTCCTGCGCGCGTTTCCCCGGCCGAGGACATCCAGATCGCGCAGATCTTCCGGTCGCGCGTGGTCGTGCGGATCGAAAGCTGGCGCGCGGGGCGGGTCGCGCCTCAGGAGTTCCGCGAGAAGAAAGGGCCGCGCTGCGTACCCGCTAGCGACATTCTCGGCGCGGCGGTACTGGCGAAGGGCGGGGTCGACTTCGTCCTGCGCGGCGGGGAAAGAATGCGCGCGCGCTTCTCCTCCTCCTGCCCCGGGCTAGATTATTATAGCGGCTTCTACATCCTGCCTCCCGCCGACGGGCAGATCTGCAGCGATCGTGACATGGTCCGCGATCGCGCTGGCGGCGAATGTCCGATCGATCGTTTCCGCCGCCTCGTGCCCGATAAATAGCGCGCTTTTGACCGTTTTGCTTGACAGGACGGCTGCTTTCGTTGCTAGCGCCCGGGGCGACGGCGCCATGTAAGGCGCGCCTTCCGCTCCACGACCGGACGCTCATGACCTTCGCCGATCTCGGCCTTTCCGACGAACTGCTCCGCGCCCTCGAAGATTCGGGCTATGTGGAACCGACGCCGATCCAGGCGGCGGCGATCCCACCCGTCCTGATGAATCGCGATCTGATCGGCATCGCGCAGACCGGAACGGGCAAGACGGCCAGCTTCGTCCTGCCGCTGATCGATATTCTCGCGCACGGCCGCTCGCGGGCGATGATGCCGCGCAGCCTGATCCTGGAGCCGACGCGTGAGCTGGCCGCCCAGGTCGCCGAAAATTTCGAGAAATACGGCAAATATCACAAGCTAACGATGGCGCTGCTGATCGGGGGCGTATCGATGGGGGATCAGCAGAAGGCGCTGGAGAAGGGCGTCGACGTGCTCATCGCGACGCCGGGCCGGCTGATGGATCTGTTCCAGCGCGGCAAGATCCTGCTGTCGGGCTGCTCGACGCTGGTGATCGATGAAGCGGACCGGATGCTCGACATGGGGTTCATCCCCGACATCGAGGAGATCTGCTCGAAGCTGCCCGCCAACCGCCAGACCCTGCTCTTTTCGGCGACCATGCCCGCGCCGATCAAGAAACTGTCCGATCGTTTCCTGTCCAACCCCAAACAGGTCGAAGTCGCGCGGGCTGGTGTCGCCAACGCCGCGATCGAACAGAAGTTGGTCGAAACCACCAGCCGGGGCAAGCGCGAGACGTTGCGCAAGCTGCTCGCCGCCGACGATCTCACCACCGCGATCATCTTCTCGAACCGCAAGACGACGGTGCGCGAGCTGACCGAGTCGCTCCGCCGCCATGGCTTCGCCGCCGGCCAGATCCATGGCGACATGGAACAGGCCGAGCGTCTGCGCGAACTCGATCGCTTCAAGAATGGCGAGATCAACATTCTGGTCGCGTCCGACGTCGCCGCGCGCGGGCTCGACATCAAGGGCGTGAGCCATGTCTTCAACTTCGACGTGCCGTGGCACCCCGATGACTATGTCCACCGCATCGGCCGGACGGGACGCGCGGGCGCCAAGGGCAAGGCCTTCACGCTGATCACGGCCGAAGATGCCGAGGCCGTCGAGAATATCGAGAAGCTGACCGGCCAGAAGATCGACCGCATCGGCAAGGCGCCCACGGCGACTGCCGTCGAGGCCGAGCCGGCGCGCGAGGCGCAGCCCGCGCAGGGGCGGCGCCGTCGTGGCGGCAAGGGAGCGCCCCGCACGGCGGCGGCTCCTGCTCCCCAGGCCGCGCCCGCTTCCACCGCCGCACCCGCCCCGGTCACGCCCCCCACGCCAAGGGCGGAACCACGCCCCGATCGCGGCCCGGCGCAGGGAAGCGGGGGCGCGGATCTGGACTGGAATGGTCCCGTGCCGAGTTTCCTCAGTCAGACCATCCCCGTCATCGGCGAATAGCCGGAGAGGATCGCATCCTGTTCCGACCGGAACGGGAATCCGGCGCCCCTCACCCGATCAGACGCCTCAATCTTTCGATCAGCCGCTCGCGCGCGCTCAGCGCCTCCGCCGCGCGGCCGTGCAGCAGGTCGCGTTCCAGAAAGTGCCCCGTCAGGCGCAGACCGTCGATTATCGCATCCCACCCCCCTGCCCCGCCGGCAATCAGGAAGTCCGGCAGCGGCAAAAGGCGGTCGCGATAGGCTTCTCCCGCCGCGCGGCTGACCGCCCCGCCGCTGCGCGGGCTGACGAAAGCGAGATCCTCGCCCGCGCCGGTCGCGACGCAGGCGCTGAGGTCGAGGCCGAAGCCCAGCTCGCTGAGCAACAGCAATTCATAGCGGACGAGCGCCGTGGCCCAGCCGCGCGCTGTCGGCGCCGCCGCCACGGCGGACAGCACGCCGTCGAGCGCGGCGTGGAGGCGCGGATAAGGCTGCCCTTCGGGGAGCGCGGTGGCGGTCAGCGCGGTCGCCCAGTCGATCGCCGCCGCCGCGAGCGGCTCGCTGAGCAGCATCGCCCGGCTCTCGACCAGTTCGACGGTGAGCGCGGGCAATTGCTCGTCGGTCCGCGCGCGATATTCCGCGCGCACTCGGTTGCCGGCCATCAGCACGGGCCGCAGCCGCCGCGATCGGCCGCCGCGCACATAGCCCGCGAGCAGCCCGTCATGTGGCGTCAGCGTGCGCGCGATCACGCCATGCTCGCCATGCGCGCGCACCGCGCACACGATGGCCTCCGCCTCTACATGCATGTCGTCAGGCCGACCGACGGCATCGGAAGGGAAGCGCCGACTTCATCCCGACGGGTGGAAATGATCGTAGACCGTGCGCGCCACCGCCGCCGACACGCCCGGCGCGCGCATCAGATCCTCCAATCCCGCGCTCCGCACCGCCTTGGCCGTGCCGAAGTGCAGCAGCAGCGCCTTCTTGCGCGCCGGCCCGATCCCCGGCACCTCATCGAGCGGGCTGGTGGTCAGCGCGGCGGCGCGGCGCGTGCGATGCGCCCCGATCGCGAAACGATGGGCCTCGTCACGCAGCCGCTGGAGATAGAACAGCACCGGCGAATTGGGCGGTAGCATCGATTCGCGCCCATCGGGCAGGTGGAAATGCTCGCGCCCCGCATTGCGGTCGGGCCCCTTGGAGATGCCGACTACGGGAATGTCGTGGACGCCCATTTCCTCCATCGTGCGATAGACCGCCGACACCTGCCCCTTGCCGCCATCGATCAGCAGCAGATCGGGCCATTCGCCCGACTTGCGATCAGGATCCTCGCGTTCCAGCCGGGCGAAGCGGCGCTCCAGCACTTCGCGCATCATCCCGAAATCGTCGCCGGCCTTGGTCTCGGGGTGCTTGATGTTGAACTTGCGATATTGCCCCGTGCGGAAGCCTTCGGGCCCGGCGACGACCATCGCGCCGACCATGTTGGTGCCCATGATATGGCTGTTGTCGTAGATTTCGATCCGGTTTGGCGCGGCGTCCAGCTCGAACAGCTCCGCAACCTCGCCCAGCAACTTGGTCTGGGTCGCCCCTTCGGCAAGGCGGCGGTCGAGCGCCTCCTCCGCGTTGCGCGTGGCTTGTGCAAGGATACGCCGCTGCTCGCCGCGTTGCGGGGTCTTCAGCACCACCTTGCGCCCGGCCTTCTCGGCCAGCGCCTCGGCGATCAGTTCCTGTTCGGGCAAGGCGCGGTCGACCAGGATCAGGCGCGGCGGCGGCACCTCCTCGTAGAATTGCATCATGAAGGCGGTGAGCACTTCGTCCTCGGGCACGTCGGCGGTGTGCGTGGGGAAGAAGGCGCGATGCCCCCAATTCTGCCCGCCGCGAATGAAGAAGGCCTGGATGCCGATATGCCCCTGCTTGCAGGCGAGCGCGAACACGTCGGCGTCGTCAACGCCCTCGGCATTGATCGCCTGTGTCCCCTGGATGAAGGTCAGCGCCTTCAGGCGGTCGCGCAACACGGCCGCCAGCTCGAAATCCATCGCTTCCGCCGCCGCCTGCATCTGCGTCGACAGCCGCTTTTGCACCTGGGTCGATTTCCCCGACAGGAACGCCTTCGCATCGTCGACCAGCTCGGCATAGTCCGCCGCATCGATCCGCTCGACGCAGGGAGCCGAGCAGCGCTTGATCTGGAACAGCAGGCACGGCCGCGTGCGGTTGGCGAAGAAACTGTCGGTGCACGAGCGCAGCAGGAACAGCTTCTGCAGCGCGGTCAGCGTCTTGCGCACCGCCCCCGCCCCCGCGAACGGCCCGAAATATTGCCCCTTGGCGCGCCGCGCGCCGCGATGGAGTTGCGCGCGCGGGAAGGCATGATCCTCGCGCAGCAAGATGAAGGGGAAGCTCTTATCGTCGCGCAGCAGCACGTTGTAGGCGGGCCGGAAGCGCTTGATGAGCTGCGCCTCCAGCAGCAGTGCCTCCGCCTCGGTATTGGTGGTGACCACGGTCATGCCACGCGTCTGCGCGACCATCCGGCTCAGGCGCTTCGGTAGGCGCGCGACCTGGACGTAATTGGCGACGCGGTTCTTCAGCGCACGCGCCTTGCCGACGTAAAGGACATCGCCGCGCGCATCGAGCATGCGATAGACACCCGGGCGGACGGGCAGCGTTTTCAGGACGTTGCGGATCGCGGCTATGCCGGCGTCGAGGTCGGGCGCTTCGGCGCCACGCACGGCGTAGGTCGCCTTCTCCTCGTTGAAGCGGTCGGTGGTCTCACTCACATGGGTGATTTAAGGTGCAGGACGGGCGGTTGCCAGCGATCGATGCATGCGCCGCGACGGGAAACGAGATGAACGCAACGACCTGGTGGCTTTTTGTGTGCACGACGGCGGTGATCGCCGCCACGCCGGGGCCCAACATGCTCCACATCATGGCACGCAGCGTCCAATACGGCTTCAGGCGCAGCGCGGTGGCGATGGCCGGCTGCCTCTCGGCGGTCATTCTGTGCGTGACGGCGTCGTCGCTCGGGCTCGGCGCACTGCTCACCGCATCGCGCCCGCTTTTCGAAGCGTTGCGTTATATCGGCGTCGCCTATCTGCTGTGGTTGGCATGGAAGAGCTGGACGGCGCCGGTCGGCGATCTGACAGGCCTGCATCCGGACATTCCGGTGGCGTCGCCCGGCGCGGGCATGCTGTACCGCACCGCGTTGTTCACGGGGCTCAGCAACCCCAAGCTGCTGATCTTCTCGGGCGCGTTCTTCCCGCAGTTTATCCGTCCCGATCAGCCATGGGGGCCGCAGTTCGGGATCCTGGTCGCGACCTTCGCGGTGATCGAGGTCGCCTGCTACGTCGCCTATGCGTTTGGCGGGCGTCAGCTCGCGGCGTTCCTGTCGGGCGCCCGCCGCCGGCGCGCGTTCAACCGCGCGACGGGCATGGTGTTCGGTGCGTTCGGGATCGGGCTGCTGGCCTATCGCGTCTGAACCGCGCGCGGCCGGCGCCTTAGTTGAGGCGCTGGCCCAGGCTGGCGATGGTGCGATCGATCAGCGCCTTGTCGGCGTCCGCGTCGTGACGCTCGGCGATCAGCGCGGCGGCGGCGCGCGCGGCGGCATCGGCCGCCTTGGCGCGTACCTCGGCGATCGCGATGCGTTCGGCAGCCGCG
>NZ_JBMDXG010000070.1:0-6517 GCF_048594985.1 Sphingomonas sp.
GGTCGAGGTCGCGACGCCGCCGCTGTGGCGCGCTCTGGCCGTGGTCCTGATGCCGGTCGTGCTGATCGCGGCGGGCCAGGTAGTCGCGCTGCTGCCCGAATCGGCCGCGCCGCGATTTGCGTGGCTGGGTCTCGCCAGCAATCCGATCCTCGCGCTGCTGATCGCCTGCCTCGCCGCGTTGCCATTGCTGTTCGGCCGTCGCATGGGCGAGCGCGTGATCCAGGAGGCGGTGTGGACCGAGGCGCTGAAGCCCGCCGGCGCGATCCTGCTCGCGATCGGCGCGGGCGGATCGCTGAAGCAGGTGCTGGTCAGCGCCGGTCTTTCGGACATGCTGGTGCGCATCGCGGCGAACGGCGCGATCTCCCCGCTGCTGCTCGCCTGGATCGTGGCGGTGTGCATCCGGCTCGCGACCGGATCGGCCACGGTCGCCACGATCACCACCGCCGGGATCATGCCCGGCCTGGTGGCGGCGTCGGGCGTATCGCCCGAATGGACCGTGCTCGCGATCGGCGCGGGATCGGTCTTCTTCTCGCACGTCAACGATCCCGGCTTCTGGCTGGTGAAGAGCTATATCGGCACCGACACGCCCGGCACCTTCAAGACGTGGTCCGTGCTGGAAACCGTCATCTCGGTCTGCGGCCTGCTGCTTGTTCTCCTGGCCAGCCGTCTGTTCTAGACCGACCGAAAACAATCGCTGCGGAGGGGGCAGCCATGGCGCAGATGCGATTAGCCGACCGGGCCTATTCGGGCATCGTCGAAATGATCAATGGCGAGCATCTCGAGGTGGGGGCACGGCTTCCATCCGAATCGCGGCTGGCGGAAATCTTCGGCATGTCGCGCACGATCGTGCGCGAGGCGCTGGTTCGCCTAGCGTCGGACGGCATTACCGAGGCGCGGCGCGGCGCCGGATCGTTCGTGAAGAGCCGCCCGTCGGACAAGCTCGCCGCCTATATGCCGCTGGCGGAAATGGCGAGCACGCTCGGCAGCTACGAGGTGCGTTTCGTGCTGGAGGCGGAAGCGGCCCGTCTCGCGGCCTCGCGCCGCTCGCCCGAGGCGATGGCGCATATCGAGGAGGGCCTCGACCAGCTTCGCACCGCGTTGCTGTCCAGCGCGCCCGCGCATGACGAGGATATGGAACTCCACCGCCGCATCGCGGAGGCGACCGCCAATCCGGCCTTCGTCATCGCGTTCGAATCCTTCTTTCCCGACGTCGACCGGATCATGCGCGCCGGGGTCGAGATTTCGCGCTCGCGCCCGCCCGAAGTGATCCAGACGATGATGCGCGAGCATGAAATGATCGTGGAGGCGATCCGCGCTCAGGATGGCGACGGCGCCGCGCTGGCGATGCGCTGGCACCTGTCGGAGGGGCGCAAGCGGCTCATGCCGTAGCCGTCACTTCGCGGCGGGCGGCGTTTCCAGCCATTGCAGCACATTGTCGCGCAGTTCTTCTGCGGGCACGTCGGTCCGGAGCGCCAGCGCCAGCTCGTCGGCGTGGGGACGCTCGAGCGTGGCGAGCTGGCTTTCAAGCAGACTGGGCGGCATGTAATGGCCCGGCCGATCGACCAGACGCCGCAGGATTTCGTCGGGATTGTTGTCGAGCAGCACGAAATGGGGCGCCAGCCCGCTCGCTGCCGCCAAACGCTCGCGATACACCCGGCGCAGCGCCGAGCAGGCCGCCACCACCCGCCCGCCGGCACGCGCCTCATCGCCGAGCGCAGCCCCCAGCCGATCGAGCCAGGGCCAGCGATCCTCGTCGGTCAGCGGGTGACCGCTGCGCATCTTCGCGACCGCCTCGGGGGAGTGAAAGCTGTCGCCCTCCAGGAAGGGGCAATCGAGTTTTTCCGCGAGCAACGCGCCCAATGTCGATTTGCCGCTGCCGCTGACGCCCATCACGACGACCACGAGCGGTTCGGCGGGGGCGGGGCTGATGGCGGCTTGGGGCAAGGCGGTCCTCGGTTCGACGTTGGGCAACCAGACGTCAAGATCGTGCCGGTCACGATGACTTGCTCTAGCGGGAGCGCGCGGTGCGGGGGAATTACGACCATCGTCGGATGGCTTGAGCCGGCCATCTCTTCTATCCGACGGGAAACATTGGGGTTTGGGCCCCGTACTATCACGGAGGCGGAACGGTATGCGGGCGAGCTTGTTGGCGGCGACCTTCCTGGCGATTTCGGGGCCGGCGCTGGCCGCGACCGGATCGGTCTTCCCCGTCGCCCCCGACGAGCCGCGCGCGGTCACGGTCAAGGGCCGCGGCGATGGCCGTGCCGACGATACCGACGCGATCCAGCGCGCGATCGACGCCTCGCTCGACAAGACCGGGCACGGCATCGTGTTCCTGCCGTCGGGCCGCTACCGCATCACGCGCACGATCGTCGTGCGGCGCGGCGTCCGCGTCTATGGCGTCGGGCCGACGCGCCCGACCCTAGTACTCGGCGCGAACAAGCCCGGCTTCCAGAAGGGCGTGTCGACCAAGGTCGCCTTCGCCGGCGACGACCAGTATAGCGTCGGCATGGTGCCCGTGCCGGTGCCGCCGATCGTGCCGCGCGACACGATCGTGCGCGATGCCAATTCGGCGACCTTCTATTCGTCGATGAGCAATGTCGATGTGGAGATCGGGCCGGGCAACCAGGCGGCCGCCGGCGTGCGCTTCCGCGTGGCGCAGCACGGCTTCCTCAGCCACATGAATTTCCGCATCGGATCGGGCTTTGCCGGCGTCTACCAGGCCGGCAACGTCATGGATGACGTGCATTTCCAGGGTGGCCGGTACGGCATCGTGACGGAAAAGACGTCACCCGCCTGGCAGTTCACCCTGCTCGATTCGACCTTCGAGGGGCAGCGCGACGCCGCGATCCGCGAGCATGAGGTCGACCTGACCCTCGTCAACGTCGCGATCCGCAACACGCCGGTCGGGATCGAGATCGATCGCGGCTATGGCGATTCGATGTGGGGCAAGGACGTGCGGTTCGAAAACGTCTCGCGTGCCGGCATCGTGATCTCGAACGAGAATAACGTCTTCACGCAGGTCGGCTTCGACAATGCGGTGGCGTCCAACACGCCCGTCTTCGCGCGCTTCCGCGACAGCGGCAAGACCGTGGCGGGCAAGGGTCGCGCCTATCGCGTCGCCGACTTCAGCTACGGCCTCGCCGTGCCGGCGTTGGGCAAGACCGGCACCTACCAGACGAAGGCGGACATCACCGCCCTCCCCAGCCTGCCCGCGCAGCGCGCGCCCGCGATCCGGGCGCTGCCGGAGATGCGCGCCTGGACCAACGTCAAGACGCTGGGGGTCAAGGGCGACAGCCGCACCGACGACACCGCCGCAATCCAGCGCGCGATCGACACGCACAAGGTGCTCTACTTCCCGGCCGGCTTCTACATGGTGACCGACAGCCTGAAGCTGCGTCCCGAAACCGTGCTGATCGGCATCCACCCGGCGATCACGCAGCTCGTCATCCCGGACAACAACCCGAAGCATGCCGGGCTCGGCACGGTCGTGCCGATCCTCGAAACGCCGCGCGGCGGCGACAATATCGTCTCCGGCCTCGGCCTGTTCACCGGGCGCGTGAACCCGCGCGCCTCCGCCCTCCTGTGGCGTTCGGGCGCGAACAGCCTGCTCGACGATGTCAAGATCATGGGCGGCGGCGGCACCCCCACCGCCGACGGCAAGCCGCTCGGCGCGGCGTCGGTCCGTACCGGCGATCCCGTCACCGACGGGCGCTGGGACGCGCAATATCCCAGCATCTGGGTGACCGACAATGGCGGCGGCACCTTCGTCGACGTGTGGAGCCCCAATACGGTCGCCTCCGCCGGCTTCTACGTCACCGACACGAGCACGCCGGGCCACGTCTACGAAATGTCGGTCGAGCATCACCCGCGCTACGAGTTCGTGCTCGACAACGTCCAGAACTGGGAATTCCTGGCGCCCCAGACCGAGCAGGAGGTGGGCGACGGGCCCGACGCGATCTCGCTCGAGATCCGCAATTCGCGCAATCTGCTGTTCGCGAACTATCACGGCTATCGCGTGACGCGGAATTATCACCCCGCGAAGAGCGCGGTGAAGCTGTTCAACTCGACCGACATCCGCTTCCGCAACGTTCACATCAATGCCGAGAGCGGCTTTGCGAGTTGCGAGCCCGAGGGTTGCGGCACCTATCTGCGCGCCAGCAAATATCCGTTCGAGAACGCGATCGAGGACGTGACCAGCAAGCTGGAGGTCCGCGAGCGCGAATTCGCCAGCCTGGACATCACCGGCAAGCCCGTCCCAGCCAAGCAGGTGCGGGCGGCGGGCAGCAGCGAGGTGCGCACGCTGGAGGACGGCTTCTGGTCGATCGCCGGCGCCGCCGTCGGCCCGGATGGGGAGCTTTACTTCATCGATCGCCGCTTCCAGCGGATCCACCGCTGGACCGAGGCGCGCGGGCTTGAAATCGTGCGCGACCAGTCGCTCGACCCGGTCAACCTCGCGGTCGACAAATCGGGCAAATTGCTTGTCCTGTCGTCGCTGGGCGCGAAGTCGACCGTCTACTCGCTCGATCCGACGGGTCCGAAGGACCAGCTGACCGTGATCGCGCCGACGCCGGTCCAGGCGCGCGCCGACGCGCGCACGCTGCTGCCGGTCAATTTCTGGAACAATGGCGAGTTCCGCGACCAGCTGAATCCCGACACGTACGAGTTCACGACGCTCGCCGAGATGTTCGCCCGCGACGCCGGATCGGCCAAGGCGCAGGAATATGTGTCGCCCGACGGCAGCCTCGTCCTCCCCGCCTTCCAGGTGTGGCAGCAGGGCGCGCCGGATCACACCGGCTGGCGCTGGTCGGACAGCCTGCAGACGCACGGCTTCGTCGGCGGCAAGCAGGGCGATCGCGTGTTCGTGGCCAACAGCTCCGAAAACGTCACCTATAGCGGGCGCGTGGGCGCGGGCGGCGCGATCACCGACCTGAAGCCGTTCGCGAATCGCGGCGGGGAGAGCGTGGCGGTGGGCAAGGACGGCCGCGTCTATGTCGCGAACGGCCAGGTTTTCGTCTACGACAGCGCCGGTCGCGAAACAGGCAGGATTGATGTCCCCGAACGACCGCTCCAGCTGATCTTCGGCGGCGCGGACGGGCGCACATTGTTCGTGCTGACCCATCACGCGCTTTACGCGGTCAAGCCATAAACGACGTCCGGGACATACGACCATGGTCGTATTTCTCGGAGGCCGAACGCGCGGTAGATCCTATCGTATAACATTCCGTCCGTTTTGGGCGGCGATGTTCCGTCGACGACGGGTTGTTCAATTAAAAAGAGTGCATGGGAAGGGAACGTAAGATGGGTTACGATTTCGCCGGGCAGGGGCTTGGGCGCCGATGGGCGCTGGCCACGGTGAGCATGGCGGCGCTGACTGTTTCGGTGCTGGCATCGCCGGCGATGGCGCAGACCGCGCCCGCCACGCCCGCCCCCGCCGCGCCGGCGCCGGGTTCCGACCCCGCGATCGCCGAGCCGGCTCCGACGCCGCCCGCCGCCAACGAGGCGCCGGCCGCCAGCAGCGGCGACATCATCGTCACCGGATCGCGCATCACGAGCAGCGGCTTCTCCGCGCCGACGCCGACCACGGTGCTGGGCGAAGCGCAGATCCAGAACAACGCGCAGCCGAACCTGTTCAACACGATCCAGCAGCTCCCGTCGCTGCAGGGTTCGACCGGCGCCGCCACCGGCACCTTCAGCACGTCGAGCGGCACGCAGGGCCTCAGCTCCTTCTCGCTCCGCGGCCTGGGCCCGATCCGCACCCTGACGCTGATCGACGGCCAGCGCGTCGTCGGCGCCAACGTCACGGGCGTGCCCGACGTCAGCATGTTCCCGCAGCTGCTGGTGAAGCGCGTCGACATCGTGAACGGCGGCGCGTCGGCGTCCTACGGCTCGGACGCCGTCGGCGGTGTCGTGAACTTTATCACCGACACGCGCTTCGAAGGCTTCAAGGGCAACGTCCTCGGCAGCATCACCAAATATGGCGATGACGAGACCGCGCTGGTCCAGGCCGCCTACGGCACCGCGCTGCTCGACAACCGCCTGCACGTGATCGTCAGCGGCGAATATGACCATGAAGGCGGTGTCGGCCCGGGCAATTTCGGCACCGATCTGGCCGGCGGCCGTAACTGGCACCGCGCCTCGACCCTCCTGAACACCGGCCAGCTCAACAACGGCCTGCCGCAATATGTGTATAGCGACTACGCGCAGCCCTATCAGTATGCGAAGTACGGCCTGATCAATAACGGGCCGCTGCAGGGCATCGCGTTCGATCCGAACGGCACGCCCTACAACTTCAATTACGGCTCGGGCGGGCAGCCGCTGGGCAACGGGCGTGTTTCGAACTGCTATCCGGGCAACAGCTTCTGCGTCGGCGGCGACCTTTCGGGCGCTCCGGGGTCGAGCGCGTCGCTCAAGTCCAAGCTGGAGCGCATCAACGGTTATGGCCGGATCGGCTTCGACTTCGCCGACAACAACGAGATCTACACGACCGTCAATGTCGCGCAGGTCAAGACCAGCA
>NZ_JBMDXG010000071.1:0-6912 GCF_048594985.1 Sphingomonas sp.
ACACCGGTGAAGCGATCGCGGCCGCCGTCGTCGGCGCGGCGGGGCGGGTTGTGCTCGACCACCGTCACCTGCGCGCCGCGCAGGGGGCGCGCGCCGGTCGCGTCGGCGACGGTGCCGACGACATCGCCGGCCGACGCCGCCCCCGCGAGCGCGAGGGTGGCGACGCCCGCCAGCAGGCGGCCGACATGGTGAGTGCGAGACATGGAAGCTCCCTTGCTTTGATCAGCCGCGTTGTTCGCGCGGCGCCCCGGTTGCCGACGCGCCGGGGGACGCGCGCGATGCGGCGGCCCGTCTGGTCGGCTGTCGGGATTGCCCCGCGCCTATGGGCGGGGGCCGTGACAGAGCGATGACGCTTTGGTTCCAACGAGATGACGGCGATGCGGTATGTCGCACGTCCACCGATGAGGGCGGCGCTCCCCCAAAAGTCCGCGCGTTAGCGGAAGGTTACGCCCGCATCGCGCAGCAGGCGCCAGACCGAGACGTGGCTCGTGCGGACGCCGCGACGGCCCAGTTCCTGCGTCAGGGTCTTGAGCGAGGTTCCGGGCGCCTCGCTCAACCGCTGCAGCAGCCAGTCCTTATGCGGTTCCAGCCAGCGGCGCTGGTCGCGCCGCCCGGCCGGCCGCGCGGCGGCCGAACCGGTGGTGCGCTGGCGATGCGTCCACTTGACGATCGCGGACACGCTCACGCCCAGCGCCCGCGCGGTGGCGGCATAGGTCTGGCCTGACTCGACCGCCTCCACCGCGCGCTGACGCAGCTCGTCCGGATACGCCTTCGGCATCGGCTGTCCCGCCCGTCCGATCAGAACTTGAGCGTGGCGCCCGCCGAAATGATCGTGCCGAGCTTGTAGTAATTGACGTACACGCGACGGTCTTCGAAGTTCTGATATTCGCGATATTTCCGCCCGGTCAGGTTGCGCGCTTCGAACTTGAGCTCGATGCCCTTGCCGATGCCCTGGAACTCCTCGCGCGCCACGAAATCGAGCGTGAAACCCGGGCGTTCGAAGATGTCGGGCTGGCGGGCCGAACCCTGGATCGGGCCGCGATTGGTGACGCGCTTGCTGGCATAGTTCAGCATCAGCGTCTGCTGTGACAGGTGATCGTCCGCCTCGAGCCCGACCTGAAGATTGACGAGATGGTCCGATTGGCCGGTCAGCGGCGCGCCGTCGCGGTACAGCACGTTGGCGGGCACGGCGCTGAGGTCCGGCCCGATCACCAACTCGTCGTTCAGCTTCAGCTCCGACTTGGTGTAGGTGTAGTTGGCGGAGAGCATCAGCTTGCGCGACGCGAAGAAGGCCGCTTCGCCGAGGCCGCTGAGCGGTACGGAATGCACGACTTCCGCCTCGGCGCCGTACAGATCGGCCTTGGGCGCGTTGGCGAAGCCCGTGCGCAGCCCGCCGCCGCCGACGATGAACGCGACCTGCTCGATCGGATTGTCGATCCGCTTGAAGAAGCCCGCAACCGACACGCGCTGCCCACGCGCATAATAATATTCGTAGCGCGCCTCGGCGTTCTTGAGCTCGCTGTCGGTCAGGAACGGGTTGCCCGTGAACTGGCGATCGGATTCGGGATCCTGATAGACCTGATAGGCCAGCTCGCGGAATTGCGGGCGGGCGATCGTCTTCGACGCGGCGATGCGGAGCTGCATGTCCTCCGCGAAATTCCAGGTCAGTGTCGCTGCCGGCAGCCAGTAATCCTGCTTGATCAGCGTGGCCGCGAAGCCCGTGCCCGCCGGCAGCACGCTCTGGCGGCCGTCTTCATAACGGACACCCAGGTTCACGCGAAGCCCGTCGAACAACTCCGCATCGACCTGACCATATCCGGCATGCACGCGCAGATCGGCGGAATAGGCCGCCGTGCCCTGCGCGCCCGAGGCGTCCGACAGGCGGATGTCGTAGGTGTAGATGTTGTAGTCCGAAACGAGATAGTCGGGGCGCTGCTGCGCGACCGCGATCGGTAGCGCGCCGTTGGCCGAGACATAGTCGAACAGATAGCGCGACGAGGTCCGCTCGGTCTTGTTGTAAGCATAGCCGCCGCTGACGCGCACTTCGCGGTCGAGCGGGAGCTTGTAGCCCAGGTCGACGCCGCCGGCCCACACATCCTCGTTCAAGTCGTTGAACGCGATCGAGGCGGACTGACCGCCGGTACGGCTGAGGAAGTTGACGTAATCCTTCGCCGTGTTGCGATCGTAGGTGTAGGTGAATTCGCGCTCGTACGGGCTTTCGCGCTGCGAATTGGCGTAACCGCCACGTAGGTCGAGCGACACGTCGCCGAGATGGAACTCGCCCACGCCCTGCAGGTCGATCAACTGCCGCTCGAACCAATAGGTGTTCTGCTGCAGGATCGGCGGCGTGCCGTAGAAATCGGGGTTGGGAATGGGATCGGCATCGGCGACGCTGGCATTGTAGCCGGCCGACATGCGGCCCTGCTTGAGCGTGTCGCGGATGTAGAGGCTGGTCAGGCGGATCTTGTTGCTGGCGAAGTCGAGGCCGACGCTCAGCAACCCGCTCGTCACCGCGCGATTATCGGTGATGACAGTGCGGAAATCGCGCTGCAGGCTCGCCAATTCGGGATCGTTCGCGACCTGCTGCGTCACGTCACGCGTGCGCCAGGTGTTGGAAAAGCTGGCCGAAGCGACGAAGCCCAGCGTCGCGTCGCTGCCGACCTCGGTCGATTTGCCGGCCGACAGATCTGCGGAGAAATTCGGCGGCAGATGCTTGTTGCGCTGGAGCACGGTGGTGTTCGCGTTCTTCAGGCTGGCGGCGAAGCCGCGCACCTGATCGGCGCTGAAATTGCTGCCGACGACGACGGGGTTGCCGCTGCGGATCGCCCCCTTCAGCCCCTCGGGCACGTCACGCGCGCCGGTGTCGAAGCCGAAATAGTCCGTCCGGCTGCCATAATAGGTATAGCCGAGCTCGTCGGTAGTCTGCGAATCCCAGCTTCCGCTGATGCCGATGTTGAAGAAGGATTCCTTCGGCACGACCGGGGTGGTGAGGTTGATGACGCCGCCGCCGAATTCGCCCGGATAATTGGCCGAATAGCTCTTCTGCACGACCGCGCTCGCGATCACGCTCGTCGGGAAGATGTCGAGCGGGACGACGCGCTTGAGCGGTTCGGGCGAGGGCAGGGGAAGCCCGTTGAGCAGCGCCGACGAATAACGGTCGCCAAGGCCGCGAACGTAGACGAAGCCGTTGCCGACGACCGACAGACCCGTGACGCGTGTCAGCGCACCGGCGATGTCGCCCTCGCCCGAGCGGGCGATTTCGGCCGAGGAGAGAACGCTCACCACCTGCGGCGTGGCGCGGACCGGGTTTGGGATGTTGCGGCCGATGACGACGATGTCGGCCGCGCCCCCCGCACCGCCCGCGCCGGGCGCCGAGATTTCGACCTGCTCGTTCGCGTCCGATGTCCCCGATGTCGGGCTGGTGCGCGCGGCGGTGCCTGCTCCGGCGCTGCCCGGGGTCGAGCTTGCCGGCGGCGATTGGGCGAGCGCGATCGACGGCGCGATCGCGGTGCAGGAAAGCAGGGCAAGGCGCCATGCGTGACGGGCATCGATCATCTGAATGTCCTTTTGCCGAAGCCCGCCGCGCCGGAGAGGGCGCGACGGGTCCCGGTTTCCCCCGAAAGTGGCTTAGTTGATCGGCGCGGCGGCGCAGCTTGCGCTGGCCGCGCCGAAGTTCGCGGCGACCGAGTTGCACGTCCAGTTGGCGTACCAGGTGTCGGACGTGTCGCGGACCGCGCCGATATAGCTGGTGGTCACGAAGAAAGAGCCGAGCGACTTGGCATCGAACACCGGCACCGCGCGCTCATTGGCGCCATTGATAAAGCCGTTGGTGAGCGAATTGGTGAAGTTCGACTGGTTGGCCGTGCCGGCGTTGAAGATCGATGCGACCGCCGTTCCGGCGACGTTGTTGTCGTTGTCGCGGAATGCCGTGCAGCCGCCCGAGAAGACTACCGAGTTGAATACCGGCGGGCCGACATCGTCGAGGCCGGCATTGGTCGGGCGGGTGGTGGTGCCGCCCGTCTCGTCGATATCGAGGCAGAAGGTGCTGGCAGGCGAGACCACCACGCCGTTCACCATCGTATAGTCGGTGCCGCCGCGCAGCAGGATCGCGTTGAGGCCCTGCACCGTCGAGCGCTGGATGAAGGTGAAGTTGGCGAGGCGGGTGTTCTGGCGCGGCAGCGCATCCTCGTTGCCGTTCGAGTCCGCCTCGATCATCGAGTCGCCGTTGGTGCCGTCGCGCTGCGCGGCGATCACGAACTGGATGAAGCCCTTGTAGCCGAGGTCAGTGTCGAGCCCGTCATCGTCGGCGCCGGTGATCACCAGATTCTTCAGGTTGGCACGGCCGCCGAAGATCTCGATGCCGTCATCCGAGCTGTTGTGGATCTGGATATGGTCGAGCGTGGTGCCCGATCCGACGCCACCCAGCGTCAGGCCCTGCAACTCGTTGCCCGGCGCGATCGCGAAGCCCGAATAGCGGATCTGGACATATTGCATCGTGCCGCTCGAATCTTCGGCGGTGGCGCCGCCGTAGAGCGAGCCGGTCGTGCCTTCGATCACCTGCTGGCACTGCGCCGATCCGCCTGCGACCGCCGTGTTGCAGTCGGAGATCGGGGCGCGGCCGAGCAGGATGATGCCGCCCCACAGGCCCTGGCTGGAGTCGGTCGTCGTGCCTTCGATGTTGGCGCGCGCGGTGAAGATGATCGGGGCGGCGGCGGAGCCGACCGCGTTGATGCGCGAGCCGCGGTTGACGACCAGATAATCG
The DNA here is from genome assembly GCF_048594985.1 of Sphingomonas sp. Classification (GTDB taxonomy): domain Bacteria; phylum Pseudomonadota; class Alphaproteobacteria; order Sphingomonadales; family Sphingomonadaceae; genus Sphingomonas_I. Next base: position 4,763 of record NZ_JBMDXG010000071.1, read on the forward strand.
TTGCCGCTCGACGCGAACATGACGGTGCCGGCCTGGATCGTCAGCGTGACGCGCTGGCCGCCTGCCGCAGCCCCGTCGCCGCCGATGTCGGTGCCGACATTGACCGGGCCCGACAGCGAGTAGCGGACGCCCGGCAGGTTCTGGATCGTCAGGTCGGATGAGATACGGCCCGAAATCTCGCAATTGCGCCAGTTGGTGGCGATGATGCCGCGATCGACGGTTCCGGCGGGGCAGTTCGCAGCCGGGCCGGTGCCGCCGCCATTATTGCCGCCATTGTTACCGCCGTTATTGCCGCCATTGTTACCGCCGTTGGCGGGGGGCGTGACGATCACGCCTTCGCCGGGGGAGGCGACGTCGTCGGCGCCACATCCGCCGAGCGCCAGCGCGGCGCAGCTCAGCATCAGGAAAGACAGCTTCTTCTTCACGGATCGTCCCCCGTTTTCGGATCGAGTTCATGGTCCCGGCGGCTGCCGGGCTACAGGCGACTCCGCTAAATTCGTTACGTGACAGTTGCGTTACGAACGAACGTCGATCCTAGAAAAAACGGGATCATAGGATCATAATAATCATGCCAAAAAATGTGATCTATTATGGTGTAAAACGCCGGGCACGACTTTGTCTGTCTTTGCAAATCAGCTTTGCCGATCAGTTCATGGAGGCGGTGGTCGCGATAGCCGTGATCCGGCGCTGCCCATTTACCCGCCCGAGCTGAACGACGACGTCGATGACTTGGCGTGCATAGTCGATCGTGTCGAGGCGACTGAGCCCGAGCCCGGTCTGCATCACCATCAGCGCCAGCTGTTCGAGCGCGCCGGCCGGCGAATTGGCGTGAACGGTCGAGAAGGATCCTGGATGGCCCGTGTTGATCGCGCGCAGGAAGCTGACCGCCTCACGGCCGCGCAACTCGCCCAGCACGATCCGGTCGGGGCGCAGGCGCAACGCCGCCTGCAGCAAGTCGTCGGTCGTGATCAGCGCTTCGCCGAGCTCGCCCTTCACCGCCACCAGCCCGAGCTTGTTCGCGCCGTGCAGCTTGATCTCGGGCGTATCCTCGACCGTGACGATCCGCTCCTCGGCGGGCACGTCGCGCAGCAGTGCGTTGAGGAAGGTGGTCTTGCCCGTCGACGTCCCACCGCTGATCAGGATCGTGCGGCGGCGGCGCACCGCCTCGCGCAGATAGGCGACCGGCATCTCCTGCGGATCGGGCATCGGCGGCTCGGCGGCCGATGCGAGCCGGCCATGATCGTAGGCGTCGAGCGTCAGATCGACCATCCGGTGGCGGCGGATCGCCATCGCCCAATGGCCGTGCGTCGCGGACGGCGCCACGATCTGCACGCGCGCGCCGCCGGGCAGCGTGGCGGCGAGCAGCGGGCGTTCGCGGTTGATTCCCTGATGGCTGATCCGCGCAATCTGTTCGGCCAGCCGGCGCAGATGGCGGTCGTCGATTTCCGGAACCGCGACGCATTGCATCGCCGCAGCACCCGCCGCTTCGATCCACACCTCGCCCGGCCGGTTGACCAGGATCTCGCTCACCTCCTCCTGGTCGAGCCACGCACGGAACGGCGCGAGATAGGCGTCGAGATAGACGCTCTCGCTCTTTTCGACGGCGGCCAGGCGGGGGGCGGCGTTGCTCATCCCTTGACCCATTGGCCCACGGTCGAGAAATCGAGGTCGCGCGCGGTAAAGACGCGGATCGGCTCGCCCTGGCGGACGCGCACGGTGGGCGGTATCTGGCCGTCGCGCTGCGCGGCGACGCCGGCGGCGTTTTGCCCGCTGCCCGACAGGATGACCGACGTGCGGCCGCTGCCGATCGTGCCGAGCGCGTCGACCGCCGACAGCAGGATCGCCGATCCGAAGCGGCTGAGGAAATGGCTGTCGACGTCGCCGGTCAGGCCCGAGCGGCCCGAAAAGTCGACCGCCGGCGAACCGAGCGCGATCGAGGCGCCGTCGGGGCGGATCAGGCGCGTCCAGATCACGTAAGCACGCCGCTGACCCGCCTGGAGTCCGGATTTATACTGGCCGATCAAACGCGAGGAGCGCGGGATCAGCACGGTCTGACCATCGAATGCACGGATGTCGCGGCTGATCACCGCGCGAACATAGCCTGGCAGATCGGTGTCGATCGCGGTTTCGAGCACCTTCGGATGCCCGAC
>NZ_JBMDXG010000072.1:0-3380 GCF_048594985.1 Sphingomonas sp.
TGCCGCCCGCCGCGCGCGCCGCGCTGGAAAACGGCGCGGTCGCCTTGCTCCACTCCCCCCGCGCGGGGGGAGGGCGGGCGGATCTGGTGGCGCGCGCCGGGATGGATGCGGGCGCGCTGCGCGTCGCGGCGATCAGCCCCGCCGCCGCGCGCGGCTGGCCGGCGGCGGCGGTGGCCGACATGCCGACCGACGACGCGCTGTTGGCGGCGGCCGCGCGACTGTGCCAGAAAGGGTGATGGACACGCGCGATTATTACGGGACGCCGGCCCCCCGTCGCGGGATCGCCGCCCCGCTTGTGCTGGCGCTGGTCGCCTTCGTGCTCGGCATTGCCGGCACCGTCGCGGCGGTGCGCAACTGGGATCTGGTGTCGGGCTGGGTCGCCGCTGCTCCCCCCGCGGCGCCGGCCCCGGTGGTGGTCGCGGCCAAGCCCGCGCCGGTGATCGTGCAGCCCGCGCCGCTCGCCGATCCCGCGCTGGCCGAGCGCGTCAACGAACTTCAGGCCCGGCTGGGCGCGGTCGAGGCGAATGCCGAGGCGGTGACCGGCGATGCCGAGCGCGCCGAAGGGCTGCTCGTCGCCTTCGCCGCGCGCCGCGCGCTCGATCGCGGGCAGCAGCTCGGCTATCTCGAAGGGATGCTGCGCGAGCGGTTCGGCGCGGGCGATGCCGCCTCGGTCGCGCAGATCATCGCCGCCAGCCAGCGCCCCGTCACCCTGCTCGATCTGCGTGAGGGGCTCGCCGCGCTCCGCCCGACCCTCGTCGCCGCCAGCCCCGACGAAAGCCTGTGGACCGGCCTCCGCCGCGAAATGTCGAGCCTGTTCGTCGTCCGCCACGCCGATCAGCCGAGCCAGGCCGCGCCCGACCGCTACGGCCGCGCCGCCGCCGCGCTGGAACAGGGGCAGGTGGACGCCGCCGCCGCCGAGGTGTCGCGCATGCCCGGCGCGCGCGCCGCCGCCGCGTGGCTGGCGCAGGCGCGCCGCTACGTCCTCGCGCGCAACGCGCTCGACCGGCTGGAGACCGCCGCCTTGCTCGCCCCGCGCGCGCCGCGTCCCACGGGCGGTTGACGCAGGGGCCGCCCGGCCTCACAATCCGCGCCATCCCCGGGGGAGCGTTCATCCGCGCTTGAGAGGGAGGCAGGAGCCTCCGACCCGCCGAACCTGATCCGGTTGAGACCGGCGTAGGGAGTGGAGCGCGGTCCCGCCGTTCTCGCTCCCGCAAGGAGACGACGTATGGCCGACATTCCCGCCCGCACCGAACTCGCCGTCACCACCGGCCCGATCCGGGGCTCCACCAAGATCCATGTCGGCAAGCACCGCGTCGCGATGCGCGAGATCATGCTCGAACCCTCCTCGGGCGAGCCGCCGGTCCGCGTCTACGACACGTCGGGCCCCTATACCGATCCGCACGCCCGCATCGACATCATGGCCGGCCTGCCCGAGCTGCGCCGCGACTGGATCCGGTCGCGCGGCGATGTCGAAGAGGTTCAGGCGCGCGAGGTCCGGCCCGAGGATAACGGCCTGAAGGGCCCGGACCGTTCCGCCGGCGTCCAGCGCTTCCCCAACGTCCGCCAGCGCCCGCTCCGCGCGAAGCCCGGCGCGAACGTCAGCCAGATGCATTACGCCCGCCGCGGCATCATCACGCCCGAGATGGAATATGTGGCGGAGCGCGAGAATCTCGGCCGCGAACGCCTCGCCGAATATCACCGCGACGGGCAGGACTGGGGCGCCGCCATCCCCGATTACGTCACCCCCGAATTCGTGCGGGACGAGGTCGCGCGCGGCCGCGCGATCATCCCCAACAACCTCAACCACCCCGAATCCGAGCCGATGGCGATCGGCCGCAACTTCCTGGTCAAGATCAACGCCAATATCGGCAATTCGGCGGTCGCCAGCGACGTCGCGGCCGAGGTCGACAAGATGGTCTGGTCGATCCGCTGGGGCGCCGACACGGTGATGGACCTGTCGACCGGCCGCAACATCCACGACACGCGCGAGTGGATCCTGCGCAACAGCCCCGTGCCGATCGGCACCGTCCCGATCTACCAGGCGCTGGAGAAGGTCGGCGGCATCGCCGAGGATCTGACGTGGGAGATCTTCCGCGACACTTTGATCGAACAGGCCGAACAGGGCGTCGACTATTTCACCATCCACGCCGGCGTGCGCCTGCCCTACATCCCGCTCACGGCCAAGCGCGTGACCGGCATCGTGTCGCGCGGCGGATCGATCATGGCGAAATGGTGCCTCGCGCATCACAAGGAGAGCTTCCTCTACGAACGCTTCGACGAGATCACGGAGATCATGAAGGCGTATGACATCGCCTACAGCCTCGGCGACGGCCTTCGCCCCGGCGCGATCGCCGACGCCAATGACGAGGCGCAATTCGCCGAGCTCTACACGCTGGGCGAGCTGACCAAGCGCGCCTGGGCGCAGGACGTGCAGGTGATGATCGAAGGCCCCGGCCACGTGCCGATGCACAAGATCAAGGCGAACATGGACAAGCAGCTCGAAGCCTGCGGCGAGGCGCCCTTCTACACGCTCGGGCCGCTCACCACCGACATCGCGCCGGGTTACGACCATATCACCAGCGGCATCGGCGCGGCGATGATCGGCTGGTACGGCACGGCGATGCTTTGCTACGTCACGCCCAAGGAGCATCTGGGCCTGCCCGATCGCGACGACGTGAAGGTCGGCGTCGTCACCTACAAGCTCGCCGCCCACGCCGCCGATCTCGCCAAGGGTCACCCGGCCGCCAAGGTCCGCGACGATGCCCTAAGCCGCGCCCGCTTCGAATTCCGCTGGCGCGACCAGTTCAACCTGTCGCTCGATCCCGACACGGCGGAGCAATCTCACGACCAGACCCTCCCCGCCGAAGGCGCCCAGACCGCGCACTTCTGCTCGATGTGCGGCCCCAAATTCTGCTCGATGAAGATCACCCAAGAAGTCCGCGATTTCGCCGCGAAGCAGAATGCTTCGGCAGACACCTTCCTCGCCGCAAATCCTCCCCGAAACGGGGGCGAGGAGCACAGCCTGTCCGGGGGACAGGCGAGCACCGGAGCGGACCATGCGCAGCATGGTGGAGGGGGCTTGCCGCTGGACGCAGCCTCGGCCGAAGCCGGCATGCAGGCGATGAGCAAGGTCTACAACGAAACCGGCCGCGAGCTTTATATGGGGGCTGGCGATCGAGAGCGGGATTGATCTAGTCTGTCGCCCTGACGCCGGGGGGCAGTATATGAAGGTTTTTCTTAGAGCCCGTTTCGAAACGTATGTGGCGGTCAGCGCCAGGTCGCTCGGCCCTTGCCGTAGGCGGGGAACCGAGCTTCGAACTCGTCCATGAACTTGAGGCGTACTAGGTTCAGCTCGCCGATCAGATCGGCAGGGAAATCGG
>NZ_JBMDXG010000073.1:0-7877 GCF_048594985.1 Sphingomonas sp.
GCACGGTGATGACCTCGATCACCATCCTGCTCGCGCTCGGCTCGCTGCTGGTTTTCGGCGGCCCGGTGCTGCGCGGCTTCACCGCCGCGATGATGCTGGGCGTGGTCGTCGGCACCTACAGCTCGATCTACGTGTCGAGCTCGCTGCTCATCACCCTCGGCCTCGAACCCCAGCTCACCGACCGCAAGAAGCCCGTCGGCCCCGCCGCCGGCGCGGAACGGGTCGGCTGACCTTCGCGGTCGGGGGCGGCCGCCCGCCTGCGACTTGCAATGTAGGTTTTGTTGTGCGTTGGCTGGCGCGATGATGTCGAAGCTCCGCCGTCCATCCTCGACGCCCGTGCTCGCGGGGGGCCGCGCCTACCCGTGCATTGGCGCCACCTTTCGTAAACTTCCGGCGGCGGAGCGGTGGGGATCGGCCCGCCGCAACCGGCTTCCCGCGTTGCCGGCGCTCGGCTAAGGCTGCTCCTCATGCGTCTCACCAAGTCCGGCTTTCTGCTCGCCGCCCTCGCGCTCGCGCTGCCTCTCGGCGGCTGCGCCAGCAACAGCCTCGCCAAGAAGCGCGGCAATGAGAGCAACCGCTATGTCGCGCGCGACGTCGACACGCTCTACAACGCCGCCAACGACCAGCTTGGCAAGCGCAACTACAAGCTCGCTGCCGCCCTGTTCGACGAGGTCGAGCGCCAGCATCCTTATTCGCCCTGGGCGCGCCGCGCGCAGCTGATGAGCGCCTTCTGCCACTATCTGGCGCGTGATTATTCCGAATCGATCCAGAGCGCGCAGCGCTTCCTCGCGATCCACCCCGGCAATAAGGACGCGCCCTACGCGCTCTATCTGATCGCGGTCGATTATTACGAGCAGATCGGCGACGTGAACCGCGACCAGAAGATCAGCCAGCAGGCGCTGGATGCGATGGGCGAGGTGGTGCGCCGCTATCCCGACAGCACCTACGCCGCCGATGCGCGGCTCAAGATCGATCTGGTGCAGGACCATCTGGCCGGCAAGGAGATGCAGATCGGCCGCTTCTACCAGCGGCGGCACGACTGGCTCGCCTCGGTCATCCGCTTCCGCAAGGTGGTCGACGATTACCAGACGACGAGCCACACGCCCGAGGCGCTGATGCGCCTGGTCGAAAGCTATCTTGAACTCGGCGTGCTGGAAGAAGCGCGCAAGACCGCCGCCGTGCTGGGCGCCAACTATCCCGGCACCGACTGGTATGAGCAGGCCTATGCGCTCATCCAGCGCCACGGCGCGCCGGACGCGCGCAAGGGATGATGGTCTGGCGGCGATAAGGTTCCGGCTGGCAGGGAGTAGGACATGGCACGCTTCGATCCCGCTTCGGCCACCGCCACCTATCTCGCGATGCTCTCGCCCGAAGCGCACCAGCGCGCGATCGACTATACGCGCGGCGGCTATTGGATGCTGCTGTGGGGCGTGCTCGTCACCTGCCTCGCGGCGTGGCTCGTCCTGCGCAGCGGGATGCTCGTGCGGCTGCGCGATCGGCTGAACCGCAACGGCCCGCGTCCGAACCGGACCGCCTTGCTCGTCGCCGCCGCCGCGCTTCTGGCCGTAAGGCTGATCGAACTGCCGTGGAGCATCTACGCCGACTGGTGGCGCGAGCGGAGCTACGGCCTGTCGTCGCAATCCTTCGCCGGCTGGATCGGCGATGAGGCCAAGGAACTGCCCATCTCGCTCGTGATGACGAGCCTGTTCTTCCTCGCTTTCTACGCGCTGATCCGCCGCGCGCCGCGCAGCTGGTGGGTTTGGGCGTCGGGCGTCGCGCTGGCCGGCATCGGCTTCATGGTGGTGATCGGGCCGATCTTCATCGAACCGATCTTCAACACCTACACGCCCGCCCCGGCGGGGCCGATGCGCGATCGGGTGGTGGCGCTGGCGGAGGCCGCCCATGTGCCGCACGACAAGATCTACATCTTCGACGGATCGCGCCAGTCGGATCGCTACACCGCCAACGTCTCGGGCCTGTTCGGCACCGCCCGGATCGCGATGAGCGACACGATGTTCAAGCAGGGCGCCGACACCGCCGAGGTGATCGGCGTGGTCGGGCACGAAATGGGCCATTACGCCCGCCATCACATCTTCTGGACCCTGCTCGTCCTGTCGCTGCTGACGATCGCCGGCCTGTGGCTGTCGGCGCGGCTGTTCCCATGGCTTGCGCGACGGCTGCCCGGCGCGGAACGGGTGCGGGGCATCGCCGATCCCGCCGGGCTGCCGCTCTTCTTCATCCTGTTCAATCTGCTTGCCCTGCTCGGCACGCCCGCGCTGAACACGCTGACCCGCGTGACTGAAAGCGACGCCGACATCTTCTCGCTGCGCTACGCGCACGAACCCGACGGCATGGCGAAGGCGCTGGTCAAGACGATCGCCTATCGCGCCTCCTCGCCCACCCAAGTCGAGGAATGGCTGTTCTACGACCATCCTTCGGTCGAGCGCCGCGTCCGCCGCGCGATGGACTGGAAGGCCGCGCATCCCGACGGCACGGGCGCGCCGTTCGGGCCGCTGCCTTCGGATGAATAGGCTGCTACGGACCCGCCGATGCTGACCGGCCTGGCCATTCGCGACGTCGTGCTGATCGAGGCGCTCGACCTCGATTTCGCGTCCGGCCTCGGCGCGCTCACGGGGGAGACGGGGGCGGGCAAGTCGATCCTGCTCGACGCGCTCGGGCTCGCGCTCGGCATGCGCGCCGACAGCGGGCTCGTGCGTCAGGGTACGTCCCAGGCAGGCGTCACCGCTACGTTCGAACTTGCCGCCGACCATCCCGCCCATACGCTGCTGGAGGAAGGGGGCATGGAGATCGAACCGGGCGAGCCGCTGGTGATCCGCCGCATCGTCCGCGCCGATGGCGGCAGCCGCGCCTTCGTCAACGATCAGCCCGCCTCCGCCGGCCTGCTGCGCGCGTTAGGCGCGACCCTGATCGAGGTGCACGGCCAGCATGACGATCGCGGCCTGCTTAATCCGCGCGGGCATCGCGCGCTGCTCGACGCGTTCGGCCGGATCGACGCCGCGTCGGCCGGCGCGGCCCATGCACGCTGGCGCGAGGCAGAGGCTGCGCTAGCCACCGCCTCGGCGGAGCTCGAAACGGCCGCGCGCGATCGCGAATGGCTCGACCATGCGGTCGCCGAACTCAGCGCCGCCGCACCCGAGCCCGGCGAGGAAGCCACGCTGGCCGAGGCACGCGCCGCCATGCAGAAGGGCGCCCGCCTGTCCGACGAATTGGAAACGGCCGCCGCGCTGATCGAAGGCTCCGAAGGCGGGCTCGCTTTGCTCCGCCAGGCGGCGCGACGGCTCGATCGCCTCGCTCCCGAACATGAGACGCTGGCGCAGGCGCTCGCTGCGATCGACCGCGCGGTGATCGAAGCGGCGGAGGCCGAGGACCGGCTGGCCGAGGCGCGCGCCGCCTTCTCCTTCGATCCCGCCCGGCTGGAGGCGATGGAGACGCGGCTGTTCGATCTGCGCGCGCTCGCCCGCAAGCATCGCGTCGAACCCGATGCGCTCGCCGCGCTGGCCGAGGAACTGGGTGGCCGCCTCGCCCGGATCGAGGCCGGCGGTGAAGGAATTGCCGCCCTGGAGGCGGCCGTGGCGGAGGCGCGTGCCGCCTATCTTGCCGCCGCTGCACAGCTCACCGCCGCCCGCCGCGAGGCCGCCGCGCGACTCGACGCCGCCGTCGCCGACGAACTCGCGCCCCTAAAACTCGATGCCGCGCGCTTCCGCACGACGATCGAGGCGCTGCCGGAAGGCGGCTGGAGCGCGGCGGGGCAGGATCGCGTCGAGTTCGAAATCTCGACCAACCCGGGTGCGCCGTTTGCGCCGCTGGCCAAGATCGCGAGCGGCGGTGAGTTGTCGCGCTTCATCCTCGCGCTCAAGGTCGCGCTGGCCGAAGAGGGCGGGGCTGGCACGATGATCTTCGACGAGGTGGATCGCGGCGTCGGCGGCGCGGTCGCGGCCGCGATCGGGGAGCGGCTCGCCCGGCTGGCCGAACGCGCGCAGATCCTGATCGTCACGCACAGCCCGCAGGTCGCGGCGCGCGCCGACCGCCACTGGCTCATCGCCAAACGGTCGGACGGGGTCGTGGCACGGACCGGCGTCCACATCCTTGATCCCGCCGAACGGCGTGAGGAGATCGCGCGTATGCTTTCGGGCGCGGAAATCACCGAGGAGGCGCGGGCGCAGGCCGGACGCCTGCTCGCGGCGGCATAGACAGGAGGCCTTATGCAGATCAGCGGCAACACCATTCTCGTGACCGGCGGCAATAGCGGCATCGGCCACCGCCTGGCCGAGGAGTTCGCGGCGCGCGGCAATCGCGTGATCATCACCGGGCGTCGACAGGACGCGATCGACGCGGTCGTGGCGGCGAACGAGAATATCGTCGCCGGTTATGTGCTCGACATGCAGCATGCGGGCGCGATCGCGGCCTTCGGCGCACGCGTGACCGCCGATCATCCCGACCTCAATGTGGTCGTCAATAATGCCGGGATCATGGTCGCAGAGGACGTGAAGGCGCTCGACCTGGACATCGCCGAGGCGACGGTGACGACCAACCTGCTCGGCCCCATCCGGCTGACCGCCGCCATCCTGCCGCACTTCCTGGCGCGGCCCACGGCGACGATCGTAACGGTCTCGTCGGGGCTCGCTTTCGTGCCGTTGGCGGCAACGCCCACCTATTGCGCGACAAAGGCCGCGATCCATTCCTGGTCGATCTCGCTCCGGCATCAGCTCCGCGACACGAGCGTCGAGGTGATCGAGGTCATCCCGCCGAGCGTGCAGACCGACCTGATGCCCGGCCATGCCGACGATCCGCAGGCGATGCCGCTGGAGGACTATATCGCCGAGACGATGGCCAATTTCGAACAACCGGGCCTGACCGAGAACAAGGTCGCGCGTCTTGCCTTCCTGCGCGACGCGGAGGCCGAGGGCCGGTTCGACCAGACCTTCGCCAAGCTCAACGCCGAGCACCGCTAGGCGGGGACGCCGCGCATGCTTATGTGGCGCGGACAATGGCGCTGATCCTCGGTCTCGAATCCTCCTGCGACGAAACCGCGGCCGCGCTGGTGACGAGCGATCGCCGCATCCTCGCGCACAAGCTGGCGGGGCAGGAAGCGGCGCATCGTCCCTATGGCGGCGTGGTCCCCGAGATTGCCGCGCGCGCGCATGTCGAGGTGCTGACCCCGCTGGTCGAGGCAGCGCTGGCCGAAGCCGATGTACGCCTGGACGAGGTGGACGCGATCGCCGCCACCGCCGGTCCCGGCCTGATCGGGGGCGTGATGGTCGGCCTCGTCACCGGCAAGGCGCTGGCGCTGGCGACGGGCAAGCCGCTGATCGCGGTCAATCATCTGGAGGGGCATGCGCTGAGCGCGCGCCTGGCCGATACCGATCTGGCGTTCCCCTATCTGCTGCTGCTCGTGTCGGGCGGCCACTGCCAGGTGCTGGAGGTGCGGGGGCCGGGCGACTATCGGCGGCTCGCCACCACGATCGACGATGCGGCGGGCGAGGCGTTCGACAAGACCGCCAAGCTGCTCGGCCTCGGCTTCCCCGGCGGGCCGGCGGTCGAGGCGGCGGCGCGATCGGGCGATCCGGCGGCGGTGCCTCTCCCCCGCCCGCTCGTCCATTCGGGCGAGCACCATTTCTCCTTCGCGGGGCTAAAAGGCGCGGTGCTGCGCGCGCGCGATGCGGGGACATGGTCGGCGGAAGATATTGCGGCTTCGTTCCAGCAGGCGGTGGTCGACTGCCTGGTCGATCGCACGCGGATCGCGATCGGCAAGGCACCCGGCGCCACCGCTCTGGTCGTCGCGGGCGGGGTCGCCGCGAACTCGGCGGTGCGGGGCGCGCTGCAGGCGCTGGCCGCGCGGCACGATCTGCCGTTCATCGCGCCGCCTTTGTGGCTGTGCACCGACAATGCGGCCATGATCGCCTGGGCCGGGGCTGAACGCTTCGCCGCCGGGCTGATCGATCCGCTCGACGTGGCGGCGCGCGCGCGCTGGCCGCTCGATCCCACGGCGGAAAAGGCGCGCGGGGCGGGAGTGAAGGCGTGAAACTCGGCATCATCGGCGGCGGCGCGTGGGGCACGGCGCTGGCACAGGTCGCGGCGAAGGGCGGCGAGGTGCTGCTGTGGGCGTTCGAGCCCGAGGTTGTCGGGTCGGTCAATGACGCCCACGCCAACCCCCTTTACCTGCCGGGCGTCGCGCTCGATCCCACAATCCGCGCGACGGGCGATCTCGGGCAGTTGGCGGATTGCGCGGCGCTGCTGGTGGTGACCCCGGCGCAGCATATGCGCGCCATTCTCGCCCGGGCCGACGTGGGCGACCGCCCGCTCCTGCTCTGCTCGAAGGGGATCGAGGCGGGGACGATGGCGCTGATGTCCGACGCGGCGGCCGCGACCTGCCCCGATGCGCCGATCGCCGTCCTGTCCGGCCCCACCTTCGCGGCGGAGGTCGCGCGCGGCCTGCCGACCGCACTGACCTTGGCCTGCGCCGAAGAAGACGTCGCCGATCGGCTGGCGCGCCGGATCGCACAGCCTGAATTCCGGCCCTATCGGTCGACCGATGTCACCGGTGCCGAGATCGGCGGCGCGGTCAAGAACGTGCTCGCGATAGCAAGCGGCGTGGTCGAGGGCGCCGGCCTCGGCAAGAATGCGCGCGCGGCGCTGATCGCGCGGGGGTTCGCTGAAATGACTCGCTTCGGCATCGCGCGCGGCGCGCGGGCGGATACGCTGGCGGGCCTGTCGGGCCTGGGCGATCTGGTGCTGACCTGCTCGTCGGAGCAGTCGCGTAATTTCACGCTGGGCCTGGGACTTGGCCGGGGCGAGAGCGCCGCCACGCTGATGAGCGACCGGCGAACCGTGGCCGAAGGTGCCTTTACGGCCCCGGTCCTGGTTCAGGCCGCCGCGGCGGTCGGGGTCGAAATGCCGATCGGCGAGGCGGTGGCCGACCTGCTCGCCGGCAGGCTGGAAGTCGCCGAGGCGGTCGAGCGACTGCTCGCCCGACCGCTGCGCGACGAAAGTATTTAGATCGTGCTGGCGCTAGACGGCGTGCCGGCAGGGCTGGCCGACTGGCGACTGAACTTGTCGGTCAGTCCCTTGACCGATCCGAGCGCCTTGTCGCGCCGTTCCTTCTTGCTGAAATAAGCCGCCCCCGCGCCGAGCAGCGCGAGCCAGCCGAACGTCGTGAGACCGGGCTTGCCAACATCCTTCGCCATAAAACGCCTCCTATGGTTCGGCCTTATCAACCGCGCCGGCGTCCGCCTGTTCCTCCGCTCGGCGCACGGAGACCTCCATCGGAGGGATCGTAGCGCCCATGCGACCTTCGGCGTGGTCAGGGCGTTCAGAAAGCGATTCCCGGAGACGATGATGATCCGCTCGCTTCTAATTGGCCTCGTGGCCGGCGCCCGTTCGATGACTCCGCTAGCCGCGGTCAGCGTGGCCGCCGCATCGGGCAGACTGCCCAAAGATAGCGGCGCGCCGCCTCTGCTCGATCATCCAGCCGTAGTCGCGGGCACGCTCGCGCTCGCCGCCGGCGAGCTTGGCGGGGACAAGATGCGCTCCGCCCCCGACCGGAGCATCGCGCCCGGCAGCGCCGCGCGGGTGATGACCGGCGCGATCGCCGGCGCCGCACAGGCCCCGCCCCGGCACCGGCTGCGTGCCGGCGCCCGTGGCGCCGGCGCGGCGGGGTGAGGCGGATGCCTTCGTCCTTGCCGCTGGCCCGGAAGTTGGTCAGCTGCTTCGACTTCAGAGGATTGACCTCGAGGTCCTGCGGCTTGGCATTCTCGCCGATGATCATGCCCTCGTAGAGGTCATCATTGGGCGAAATGAACATGATGCCGCGGTCTTCAAGCGCGTTCAGCGCATAGGCCTGCGCCTTGCCCTTCTCC
>NZ_JBMDXG010000074.1:0-5788 GCF_048594985.1 Sphingomonas sp.
CCGGTGTGATCGGAAATACGGCTCGCCTGCTGCAGATTGTGGGTGACGATCACGATCGTCACGTCGCGCTTCAACTCGACCAATGTCTGTTCCAGCTTGGCGGTCGACACGGGATCGAGCGCCGAGGCGGGCTCGTCCAGCAACAGGATCTCCGGCTCGACCGCGATGCCGCGCGCGACGCACAGCCGCTGTTGCTGGCCGCCCGACAGGCCGAGCCCGGAGGTGGTCAGCTTGTCCTTGACCTCATCCCACAGGGCCGCGCGGCGAAGCGCGTTCTCGACCACCGCGTCCATCTCGGCGCGGCTCTTCCGGTGGTAGAGCCGCACGCCGAACGCGACATTGTCGTAGATCGACATGGGGAAGGGCGTCGGCTTCTGAAACACCATGCCGATGCGCGCGCGCAGCGCGGCGGGATCGCCCCCGGTCAGCATTTCCTCGCCATCGAGCAGGATCTGCCCCTCGGCGCGCTGGCCCGGATAGAGCGCGTAGATGCGGTTGAGCGTGCGCAGCAGGGTCGACTTGCCGCACCCCGACGGGCCGATCAAAGCGGTGATGGCGTTGCGCTCGATCGGGAGGTCGACGCCATGCAGCGCCTCGTTGGCGCCGTAGAAGAATTTGAGGCCCTGCACGTCGAGGACGAGCTCGCCCGCCGGGCGGGTCATGAACTGCTCCTCGCCCGCCGGATTGGCCGGGGTCGGCAGGGTGGCCGTGTCGGTCATGGACGATGCGTCTCCCGGGCGAGCAGGCGCCCGACGATGTTGATGAAGAGAACGGCCGCCGCGATCAGCAGCGCGCCCGCCCAGGCCAGCCGCTGCCAATCGTCATAGGCGGACAAAGCGAACTGGAAGATGGTCGTCGGCAGGCTGGCCATCGGCTGTGACGGATCGGCGGTGTAGAATTGGTTGCCGAGGCTCGTGAACAGGAGCGGCGCGGTCTCGCCCGAAATGCGCGCGAAGCCGAGCAGGCCGGCGGTGAGCAGGCCCGTGCGCGCGGCGCGCCAGATGATCTTGCGGATGACGAACGCGCGGCTGGCGCCCAGCGCCATCCCCGCCTCGCGCAGCGCGCCGGGCTGGAGGCTCAGAATGTCCTCGGTCGTGCGGACGACGATCGGCGTGGCGAGGAAGGCAAGGGCGACCGCGCCGGCATAGCCCGAAAAGCCCTCGAACGGCTCGACCAGCAACTGATAGACGAACAGGCCGACGAGGATCGACGGCGCGGAGATCAGCACGTCGTTGAGGAAGCGGACGACCTGACCCAGCTTCGTCCCCGCACCATATTCGGCGAGCCAGGTGCCGGCCAGAATGCCGACCACCAGCGCGATCAGCATCGCGATCCCGCACATGATGATCGATCCGACGATCGCGTTGCGCAGGCCGCCGGCGGAGCCCGGGGCGGGCTGGTCGGCGGTGAAGGTCATGGCGTCGATCCCGGCAATGCCCTTCGACACCAGCGCCCACAGGATCATGGCGAGGAAGGCGAGCGCGACCGCCGTCGCCGCGCCGCAAAGCCCGATGAACACGCGGTTGGCGACGCGGCGGCGCCCGGCGCGATCCATCACGCTTTCTCCCGCAGCAGCAGGCGCGCGACTGCGAGCACGGCGAAGGTGATCACGAACAGCAGGAAGCCGAGCGCGAGCAACGACGCGGCGTGCAGCTCGCCCGTCGCCTCGGCGAACTCGTTCGCGACGGTGGAGGCGATGGTCGACCCGCCGTCGAACAGCGAATTGGGGAAACGGTGGGCGTTGCCGATGATGAAGGTGACCGCCATCGTCTCGCCCAGCGCCCGGCCTAGGCCGAGCATCACCACCCCGATCATGCCGCGCCGGACATAGGGGATCACCACCGCGCGCACGACCTCGTACGGCGTGCAGCCGAGGCCGTAGGCCGCCTCGCGCACCTGCGCGGGCACGGTCAGGAACAGTTCGCGGAAGACCGCCGCCATGTAGGGCAGGATCATGATCGCGAGGATCAGGCTGGCGGTGAAGATGTTGGCGCCGTTGGGCGTACCGGAGAAGATGCGGTCGAGCAGGCTGCCCGGTTCGGAACCCAGCACGATCGGCAGCTGGATGTTGGCGGCGAACCACGGCGCCAGCACGAACAGTCCCCACATGCCGTAGACGATCGAGGGGATGCCCGCGAGCAGCTCCACCGCCACCGCGATCGGGCGCGCCAGCGGACGGGGACAGAATTCGACCAGGAAGACGGACACGCCGATCGCCAGCGGCAGCGCGATGATCAGCGCAAGGAAGGCGGTGATCAGCGTTCCCGCGATCGGTCCGGCCGCGCCATAGACCTCCGTCACCGGATTCCACGACGTGGAGGTGAGAAAGCCGAATCCGAACGCACGGAAGGCGGGGAGGCCGCCGAGAAACAGGCTCACGACCACGCCCGCCAAGCCGGCGAGAAGCAGGGTCACCGCCATGCCGCACGCGAACCGGAAGATCAGTTCGCCCGCGCGGTGTCCCGGCGGCGCGCCACGCGGCACGGGCGCGATATCGGCGGTCGCGCTCATCGTGCCGCCGGGGCGTAGACCGGCTTGCCGCCGGCAGTGATCACGCGCGCCCACTGCCGCTTGAGCAGGTTTTCGACCGGCGTCGGCACCGAGACGTAGTCGAGCGCCGCCGCCTGCGCATCGCCATGCGTATAGGCCCAGTCGAAGAATTTGAGCACCGATGCGCCGCGCGCCGCGTCGCGCTGATCGCGATGAACGAGGATGAAGGTCGCGCCGATGATCGGCCAGGCGATCGCGCCGGGCTGGTCGACCAGCACGAGATGGTTTCCCGGGCTGCGCCGCCAGTTGGCGCTTTCCGCCGCCGCCGCGAAGGTCCGCGCGTTCGGCGGCACGAACCGCCCGGCCTTGTTGCGCAGCAGAACCGATGCCGAGCCGTTCTGCTTGGCATAGGCATATTCGACATATCCGATGGCGCCGCCGGTCTGCTTGACGAAGGCGGAGACGCCGTCATTGCCCTTGCCGCCGATCCCGGTCGGCCATTGGACCGCGTCGTTGGCGCCGACCTGTTCCTGCCAGTCGCGGCTCTGGAGCGCGAGGTAGGAGGTGAAGAGGAAACTGGTGCCCGACCCGTCGGAGCGATGCACGACCGTGATCGGCAGGTTGGGCAGGCGCAGGCCCGGATTGACCGCCGCGATCTGCGGCGCGTTCCAGCGGCGGATCTTGCCGAGAAAGACGTCCGCCAGCAACGGGCCGGTCAGCTTGAGCTGGCCGGGGCGGAGGCCGGGCAGGTTGACGATCGGGACGATGCCGCCGATCACCGTGGGAAATTGATAGAGGCCGCGCTTGGCGAGTTCGCGCGGCTTGAGGGGCTTGTCGCTCGCGCCGAAATCGACGGTATTGGCGCTGATCTGCTTGATGCCGCCGCCCGAGCCGATCGCCTGATAGTTGAGCAGGATGCCGGTCTCGGCCTTATAGCGTTCGGCCCATTTGGCGTAGAGCGGGGCAGGGAAGCTCGCGCCCGCGCCGGCAATGTCCGCCGCCGACGCCACAGCGGCGAACGCGACGGCGCCAGCGCCCGCGACAAACTGCTTCCACATGTAAGAACCCCTGGGCGAGAGACGGCGCTGAACCGTCCCAGCGCCCTATGATCCTTCGATGACGCTTCTGTTACACCAGGATCGACGGGTTTTGGAGGGGCGTTACGCCACGAGCCGGTCGCGTCCGGCGGTCTTGGCGCGATACAAGGTCGCATCGGCGCGGGCGATCGCGGCGCCGAGCATCGTTTCACCCGGCGCGATGACGGAGGCACCCAGGCTGATGGTCCAGACCGGAAGGGCGTCGGACGTATGGATGGCCGCACGCAGTGCCTCGCTGAATTCGACCGCGCCGGCGAAGCGGCCGTCGGGCAGGATCGCGACGAACTCGTCGCCACCGATGCGGGCGACGTGCCCCCCCCGCGCGGCGGCCAGTCGCATCGCTTCGGCCGCCAGTACGCAGAGCACGGCGTCACCGGCGACATGGCCGTGCTGGTCGTTGATCTCCTTGAAGTGATCGATATCGATCGCGATGATACCGGTGCCGGCACGGGCGAGCCGGGGCTCCGCCGCGAGCAGGCCGCCCCTGTTCCACGCGCCGGTCAGAGGATCGCGCAACGCGGCGTCGCGCAAGGCCTGCTGCGCGCGCTCGCCGACCATCGCCAGCAGGCCGAGGCTGATGATCGCCACCAACATCGGATCGAGCAGCATCGGAATGCGCGTCAGGAAGTCGGTCTGCGGCGAGAGAACGAGGCCAGCGATCGCCACGCAATAGCCCGGCACGTAAGCGAGCAGGGCGAAGCCGGCGATGCGGCGACCGACGAGGTGTCGTTCGTCCTTCGCGCGCATCAGCACTGCCCAGCCAAGGATCGCCGTCGCGACGGCAAGGCCGACCGTATCCGCAATGCGGGTCGCGACCCAGCCGGGCGGGACGCCGGCCGCCGCGAGCACGCGCGGGCCGTCATGCATGAAAAGCGGGACGAGGACGACACCCGCCATCCAGGGCGGGAACGGGGCGTCGCCATCGAACGCCCGGATGCCCGAGACGAGCAGGGCGCTCGACAAGGACAGGCCGACATAGAGCGGCTGGGTCAGCCAGCTCTGCCCGACGAGCGGAACCGTCGCAAAGCCCGCGATCGTCAGCGCGTAGAGCGCCCACGCCGCCGCCCAATGCAGCATATGCCGGCCGGCACGGCGGTTGAGCCAAAGACAGAAAAATACGAGCGCATAGGCCGCGCTGGCAATGACCGTGCACAGCTGCAGCGTCGCGACGTCGATCGCGTTGAACATGTCGAAGAATGCCCCACCCCTGGGAGACCGTCTGGTAAGGCAACGCCGCTTAACAAAATGATAAGAAACGTAACTAACTGATTGCGGTCTTATTCGTCGGGCAGGACGCGCACGGCCCCCCGCGATGCATTCCCAGCCAGCAGGGCATAAGCCTGAAGCGCCTTCGACACCACGCGCTTGCGGCCGAACGGCTTCCACGCCTTCGGCCCCCGCGCCTCCATCGCCTCGCGGCGGGCGGCAAGGGTCGCGTCGTCGACCAGCAGGTTGATCGCGCGGTTGGGAATGTCGATCGCGATCAGGTCGTCATGCTCGACCAGCGCGATCAGCCCGCCTTCCGCCGCCTCGGGCGAGACGTGTCCGATCGACAGGCCCGAACTCCCGCCCGAGAAGCGTCCGTCCGTCAGAAGCGCGCAGCTCTTGGCCAGCCCCTTCGACTTCAGGTAGCTCGTCGGATAGAGCATTTCCTGCATGCCCGGGCCTCCCCGCGGCCCTTCGTAGCGGACGACGACCACGTCGCCCTCCTTGACCATTCCGCCCAGGATGCCGACCACCGCCGCATCCTGGCTTTCGAACACGCGCGCGGTGCCGGTGAAGGTCAGGATGCTGTCGTCGACGCTCGCCGTTTTCACGATGCAGCCCTCGGGCGCGAGATTGCCGAACAGCACCGCGAGCCCGCCATCCTGGCTGAAGGCGTGGGCGGCGGAGCGGATCACGCCGCGCTCGCGATCGACGTCGAGCTCGTCCCAGCGGCGCGACTGGCTGAAGGCGACCTGCGTCGGCACGCCGCCGGGGGCCGCGCGGAAGAATTCGCGCACGCTTTCGCTGTTGGTCCGCGCCACGTCCCACCGCCCCAACGCCTCGCCCATCGTGGTCGCGTGCACGGTCGGCTGTTCCACGTCGAGCAGGCCCGCGCGGTCGAGCTCGCCGAGGATGCCCATGATGCCCCCGGCGCGGTGTACGTCCTCGAGATGGACGTCGCCGATCGCAGGCGCGACCTTGCACAGGACGGGGAC
>NZ_JBMDXG010000075.1:0-21041 GCF_048594985.1 Sphingomonas sp.
TCGGAAAAGATCATCGCCAAGCTCGATTACATCAACCGCCTGCTCCACCGGGCCGGGCGCGGAGAGATTGCGGAGAAGGTCCCCGCGCGGCGGGAGGAACGCCTTGCGGCCGAGGCCGCCTGAAGAGCGGGTCACTCCTGCCCCGAAAATCATGCGCCCATAGAAAGGCCGGGCACCACCGCGCCCGGCCATTCCATCTCATCAGGCGTGCGCGATGCCCGCCCGCGCCGCCGGCTTGCGGCGACGGAGCAGCAGGCCGACGCCGCCGAAACCGACGATCATGGTCATCCACGTCGCGGTTTCAGGCACCGCACCGCGGTGCGCGTCGACCGCCTCGACCGCCAGATCCGGGAAATTGGCGAACAGACCGTCCATCCCCATGTCCAGATAGCGTTCGAACTGCGCCGCCGCGAGCGTGGGATCGGCCTGGTTGAAGGTCCAGCCATGGACCTTGAGCCCCAGCGCATGCGCCTGCGCGATATAATCCGCCGTGATCGCGGTGCTGAGCGACAGGCCGATGCCGTCGGCAAAGCTCGCAATGTCCTTCAGCGCGAACACGCCGCCCGTCATCTGGATGGCCGCAGCGCCCGACGCGTCGGTGGTGGCACCGCCGAGGAGGACCAGGGACAGGTCCATGCCAAGCGATTCAGACTTCGCATCAATGCTGCGGATCGTCTGGTCGCTGAACGACTGGACGAACAATTTGTCGCCCGAGCCGCCATAGCCGTTGGCGCGAAGCGTGCTGAGAATGGCGTCTTCCATCGCCGGATCAGCCTGCTTGGCTTCCGGATAGATGCCGACGGTCCGCCCCGCCGCCGCGCTCTGCTGCTTGGCGAGATCGATCACTTCCTGAAAAGTCGGAACGCGCAGCTCGGGGTTAGTCGGGGTGAAGCCGGGATAGCTCGGCTTCGAGCTGCCGACCGGCTTGACGGTTAGCGTCTTGATCTCGGCCAGCGTGAAATCGGACACGCGGTAGCCGCCATTGCGCGGCGCGAACAATGTCGCCGCGTTGGTGGTGCGGGTCAGCGTCGTGTCGTGCATCGCGACGAGCTGCCCGTCGGAGGTCAGCTGGAGGTCGGGCTCGATATAGTCGGCGCCCATGCGCACCGCGAGTTCATAGGCCGCGAGCGTATGTTCGGGCAGATAACCGCTGGCACCGCGATGCGCGATCACGATCGGGTCGGCCGCGTTCGCTGCGGGGGTGAAGAGAGCTGTGGCAACCAGGGCCGCAACGCCGGCGGCAATCTGCTGTAGTTTCACGGACGGTCTCCTGAGGTCCGAAATGACCGGGAGACGCGGTAGGTCGGCGCCATGACTGGGTGGTGACCTTATGATGAATCGCGCTGCAATCTTTCGGAGATTTCCGTACCGCGACGGTTTGATAGACCGCGCTATCCGAACAGGGTCGGCCGCTCCAGGTCGAGCAGTCGGCGCTTGACCGCCATGCCGCCGGCAAAGCCGGTCAGTGCGCCGCTCGTGCCGACCACGCGGTGACAGGGCGCGACGATCGAGATCGGGTTGCGCCCGTTCGCCGCCCCGACCGCGCGCACCGCGTCCGGCCGCCCGATCCGGCGCGCGACATCGCCATAGGAACAGGTCTCGCCATAAGGTATCTCCAGCAGCGCGCGCCATACCGCCTGCTGGAAGTCGGTGCCGGCGAAGCGCAGTGGCAGATCGAACCGGGTCAATCCGCGCGCGAAATAGCGCGCCAGCTGCGCCGCCGTTTCCACCAGCACCGGATGCGCTGGCTCTTCGATCGTAGGGGCCAGCGCGACCCGCGCCGCGTCGGCATCGGACCATAGGATCGCGACCAGCGCGTCGGCATCCGCCACCAGCTTGAGCCGCCCGACCGGCGTCTCGGCATAGGCATGCGCGAGCGTCATCGCCGTCTATCCCAAAGGCTCGACGTCGACCGCCACGTCGATCTTCTGCCCGTCGCGGCCGAGGAAAATGCCGTCGATCGGCGCCACGTCGGCATAATCGCGCCCGACCGCCGTCACGATATGGTCCGATCCCATCGTCACCCCGTTGGTGGGATCGAACCCGATCCACCCGCGCTGCGGTCCGCACCAGATCAGCACCCAGGCGTGCGTCGCGTCCGCTCCCACCAGCCGCGCGCGTCCGGGCGGAGGGATCGTGCGCAGATAGCCCGAGACGTAAGCCGTCGCGAGGCCCGCCGACCGCGCGCCCGAAATCATGATCTGCGCGAAATCCTGGCACACGCCGCTTTTCTTCGCGAACGCCTCGGCGGGGCTGGTGTCGAGCTGCGTCGCGCTGCCGTCATAGCGGAAGCCGGCCTGGATCGCCTTGGCCAGCGCAAGCCCCGCCTCGACCACGCCGCGCGCCGGGTCCAGCTCGCGCGCGCACCATGCCGCGATTTCGGGGAAGGCCGCGATCAGCGGTGACGGGTAGAGATAATTGGCCGGGCTGACCGGCCCGAGCGCGCGCACGTCGCGCGCCAGCCGGCCCGCTTCCGCCACCGTGCAGTCGCTCGGCTCCGCCACCGGGGCGACGCGATCGACGACGACATGCGCGTGGCTGTCGATCACCAGCTCGGTCGCCGGCTTTTCGAGCACGATTCGCGCGGTTTCGACCGGGTAGCCGCTCGGCCGGCCCGGTTGCGGCGGCGTGGCGGGGTCGACCGCCAGCGTATGTTCTTCCAGCCGCTGCCCGTCCCAGTCGATCGGACGCAAACGCAGGTTGCAGCGCGCGAACCGCACCGGAAAGGCGTAGCGGAAGCGCGTGCGATGGCTGATCGCGTAGCGCATCAGGCAAGCACCATCGCCGCCGCGCGCACGGTTTCCGCCCCTTGCAGGAAGAATCGCGCCGCGATCGCGTCGCTCAGCGCCATCAGCCGGTTTTCGATCCCCAGCATCGTCGCCGGGGAGAGCGATTCGGCCTTCACCGTGGCGACCATCAGCGCCAGTTCCTGCGCGAGGCTGACCTGCTCCTCCGCCATTCCGTCGTCGCGCAGCGAGGGCAAGGCCGCGAGGTGCTCGCCGATCCGCGCCATCTGGTAGGCGAGGCTGCGCGGATTATAAGGGTCGAGAGCGACCAGATCGCGCACCGGCACCAGCGCGAGCCCGGTCATGTAGCGCGCGCGATAGCTGATCTGGCTGTCCATCAGTTCGAGCAAGGTTGTCAGGTCGTCGGCGGTGGCCGCGTCGGTCGCGAAGCTGCGCGTCAGCCGGCACGCCGCCAGCGCGCGCTCGATCCGCCGGCCGAGGTCGTGGAAGCGCCAGCCGGCGGTGCGGCCCATATTCTCGGCGGCGAGCCCCGCAAGCGCCGCGAACCGCTCCTGCAACATGCCGACCCGCGCGAGCATCGCGCCGGCGTCGCCGCTCTGCTCGGGCGGCAGTGGGGCGTCGATCAGCCGCCAGACATCGGCCGACAGCCGGTCGCGAATGCCCGATGCGATGCCATGGATCGTCGAGAAGAGCGTGCGGATGCTGGCGAGGCCGTTGCCGACCAATGCGGATTCGGCGAGTTCCGCGAGGTCGCGGATCGCGCCATGCCCCGCCTCCTCGTCATCGTCCTCCTCATCATCCTCCTCGATCCGCGACGCGCCGGTCGAGATGAGCAAGGTCGCCAGCCGATCGAGCGTGACGGGGACGAGATTGGCGCCGGTATCCGCGTCGATCGTCCCGCCGAGAGTCGCGCGCACCAGCCGCAGCGTCGCCTCGCCGCGTTCGAGGTAGCGGCCGAGCCAGTAGAGATTGTCCGCCGCGCGGCTCGGCAACGTCCCCGGATTGCGCCGGACCGCGACGTGCTGCGGCAGGAGCGAGACCGGATCGACCGGGCTGAGCGCCACGATGCCCACGTCGGCCGAATGCGCGCCCTCGCCCATGATCGTCGCGCGTTCGTCGGCGAGGTTGCCGAGCCGCGCGAAGCCGCCCGGCATCACTGTCCACGCGCCGCTGCCGTCGCGCACGGCGAAGGCGCGCAGCGTGAAGGGGCGCGCGATCAGCCGCCCGTCGGAGACCATCGGCATGGTCGACAGGCGCACCACCTCGCGCCCGACATAATCGTGCGGGCGCAGCGCCATCGCGGCTTCGAGCCGGGCGCGCGCGGCGGGATCGAGCGTCGCACCCAGCACCGCCTCGCCCCCGATTTCCGCCACCGGATCGGCGAAGGCCGGCCCGACCAGCAGATCGTCGAGCCGCGCGAGCATGTCGGCGCACGGCGCGGACTGGCCGCACCACCAGGTCGCGATGTTGGGCAGCCGCAATTCCTCGCCCAGCATGTGGCGGGCCAGTGCGGGCAGGAAGGCGGCGAAGGCGGGCGATTCGATCACGCCCACGCCAGGCGCGTTGGCCAGCACCGCGTCGCCATTGGCGATCGCATCCATCAGCCCCGGCACGCCGATCCGCGACGCGCTGTCGAAGGCCAGCGGGTCGAGGAAGCGGCTGTCCATCCGCCGCCACAGCGCGTCGATCCGCTTCAGCCCCTCGATCGTGCGGACGTACAGCCGGTTGTCGCGCACCGCCAGATCGTCACCCTCGACCAGCAGGAAGCCGAGATAGCGCGCGAGATGCGCCTGTTCGGCATAGCTCTGATTGTAGCGGCCGGGCGTGAGCAGGCCGATGCGCGGATCGGACCGGCGGCAGGACGCGGCGATCCCCTCGCGGAAGTCCGAAAAGAAGGGCGCCAGCCGATGAAGATTGAGCCGGGTCTGGAGCGTGCCCATCACGCGGCTCGCCGCGAGGCGGTTCTCCAGCGCATAGCCCGCGCCGACCGGCGCGCGGACATGATCGGCCAGCACGCGCCAGCTCCCGTCGGGGCCGCGCCCCAGATCGACCGCATAGATGTGCAGCCGATGTCCGCCGAGCGGCTCCATGCCGATCATCGATCGCCAGAAATGGCGCGATCCGGTCACCACCGCCGCCGGCAGGCGGCCGTCGCGCACCAGCTCGGCCGGGCCGTACACGTCCGCCAGCACGCGTTCGAGCAGGTCGGCGCGTTGCGCCACTCCGCTGGCGACATCGCGCCATTCGTCCTCGCCGATCAGCAGCGGCAGCGCCGACAGCGGCCACGGCCGCTCCGCCGGGTCGCCGGGCAGGCGGAACGCGGTTCCGATCTCGTCGACCTGCCGCCCGACCCGGTCCTGCAGCCGCTGCAGCCGCCCTTCGGTCAGCCCCGCGACGCCGTCGAACAGATGGTGCCACCAGCGCGCGCCGCGCCCCATGTCGTCGCGCACGACGTCACCGGTGCCGGCCTGCGCCACATAGCTTTCCAGCCAGCCCTGCCCCCAGGTGGGCAGGCCGGGAAGCTGCGCCATGTTGGTGCCCCACGCCATGGGCCGCTAGAGGCCGATCGGTCGCCTGAGGTCAAGCGTCATCGGGAAATCGCCCGCGCGTTCCTCGGGCGGCATCTCGATCCGGCCGGGCGTGTGGCCATGATCCACGAAGCGCGCCTTGCGCCGCGCCTCCGCCTCGTAATCGTTGACCGGCACGCCATCGTAATTGCGCCCGCCGGGATGGCCGACATGGTAGACGCAGCCGCCGAGCGAGCGCCCGTTCCACGTGTCGAGCAGGTCGAAGGTCAGCGGCGCATTCACGGCCAGGCGCGGATGCAGGCAATTGGCGGGTGCCCACGCCTTGTAGCGCACGCCCCCCACGCCCTCGCCGCGAACGCCTGTCTCCGCCATCGGCACGCGCCGTCCGTTGCAGGCGACGATGTGCCGCCCGGGGACGAGCCCCGTGCAGCGCACCTGCAGCCGCTCGGTCGAGCTGTCGACGTAGCGGACGGTGCCGCCGATCGCGCCGGTCTCGCCCAGCACGGGCCAGGGTTCGAGCGCGTGCGCGATCTCCATCGTCACCCCGCCCGCCGTCACGCTGCCGTGGACGGGGAAGCGGAACTGGCGCTGCGCCTCGAACCAGGCCGGATCGAAATCGTACCCCGCCGCGCGCAGATCGGCGAGCACCTCCAGGAAATCGTCCCACACGAAATGGCCGAGCATGAAGCGGTCGTGCAGCGCCGTGCCCCAGCGGACGAGCGCGCCGTGCTGCGGCTCGCGCCAGAACCAGGCGGTCAGCGCGCGCACCAGCAATTGCTGCGCAAGGCTCATCTTCGCCTCGGGCGGCCTTTCGAACCCACGAAACTCGACCAGGCCGAGCCGCCCGGTCGGCCCGTCGGGCGAGAAGAGCTTGTCGATGCAGATTTCGGTACGGTGGGTATTGCCCGTCACGTCGACCAGCAGGTTGCGGAACAGCCGGTCGACCAGCCAGGGCTGCGGCGGCTCGACCGCCCCTTCCGCAAACGGGTTCGGCACCTGCGCCAGCGCCACTTCCAGCTCGTACAGCCCGTCATGCCGCGCCTCGTCGATGCGCGGCGCCTGGCTGGTCGGGCCGATGAACAGGCCTGAGAACAGGTAGCTGAGCGACGGATGCCGCTGCCAATAGAGGACGAAGCTCTTGAGCAGGTCCGGCCGGCGGATGAAGGGCGAATCCCCCACCGATCGCCCGCCGAGCACGAGATGGTTGCCCCCGCCGGTGCCGACCGATCGCCCGTCGACCAGGAATTTGTCGGCGGTCAGCTTCTCCTCGCGCGCCATGTCGTAGAGCGAAGTGGTGAGGTCGACCGTTTCGTCCCAGGTCGCGGTCGGCTGGACATTGACCTCGATCACGCCGGGATCAGGCGTGACCTTCAGCACCTGCAGGCGCGGATCGGGCGGCGGGGCATAGCCCTCGATCCGGATCGGCACGCGCGTCGCTTCCGCCACGCGCTCGATCGCGGCAATCAGCTCGAGATAATCTTCCAGCCGCTCGGTCGGCGGCAGGAAGATGGCGAGATACGCCCCCCGCGATTCGACCGTCAGCGCGGTGCGGACCGCGCCCTCGATCGGCACCTGCTCCTGCACGGCCTGCGCCGCGGCTCCGCCCGCCGGCGCAACCGGTTCGACCCGCTGCTGGCGGAAGTCGGGCAGCGGTTCGCGCTCTTCGGTGGTGTCGCGGACGTAGAGGTAAGGGTAGCTCGCCGGCGGCACGTACGGCAGCGAACCCAAAGGCAGACGATAGCCGACCGCGCTGTCGCCGGGGACGAGGAAAAGCCGGCCGCGCCGCACGTTCCAGCGTTCGCTCCGCCAGCGGCGCGGCTCGGGTTCCTGCCCCGCCTGCCACGCCTGGATCGGCAGGACATAGCCTACCGGACGCGACAGCCCGCGCTCGAATGCGCGCACCATCCGCGCGCGGGCCTCCGGATCCTCGATCTTGGGGTCGGTCGGATCGACATTGGCGGGCAGTTCGCTCTCCTTGAGCGCCCATTCGGCCGGATCCTCGAACGCCGGCTCGACATAGTCTCCCGGCACCGCGAGCATGTCGGCAATGCCCTTCAGGAAGCGCTCGGCGGTGCCGTCGGGCAGCGGGGAGCCGGTGCCGTCGTCCACCGCGAGCAAATCGGGGTCGCGCCACACCGCGATCCCGTCGTCGCGCCAATAGACCGAATAGCCCCAGCGCGGCAGGCTCTCGCCCGGATACCATTTGCCCTGACCGTGATGGATCAGCCCGCCGGGCGCAAAGCGGTCGCGCATCCGCCGGATCAGCCGGTCGGCATAACGCGCCTTGGTCGGCCCGACCGCGTCGGCATTCCATTCGGGCGCCTCGGGATCCTCGGCTGCCAGGAACGTCGGCTCACCCCCGGTGGTCAGGCGCACATCCTGCCGGGCGAGGTCTGCGTCCACCTTGTGGCCGAGCGCGTCGAGCGCGCTCCAGCGCTGATCGGTGAAGGGCTTGGTGATGCGCACCGCCTCGGCGATGCGCTGCACGTCCATATGGAAGCTGAAGTCGGTGTGCGCAGGCTCCAGCAGCGCGCCCTCGATCGGGGTGGCCGACCGGTAATGCGGCGTCGCGCACAGCGGGATATGCCCCTCGCCCGCGAACAGGCCGGAGGTCGGGTCGAGCCCGATCCAGCCCGCGCCGGGAATATAGGCCTCGGCCCAGGCATGGAGGTCGCAAATATCCTGCGCCACGCCCCTCGGCCCCTCGACCGCCACGACATCGGGCGTGAGCTGGATCGAATAGCCCGACACGAACCGCGCCGCGAAGCCGAGCTTGCGCAGCAGCTGGACCAGCAGCCACGTGAAATCGCGGCACGATCCCGTCCCGCAGCTCAGCGTCTCCTCGGGCGTCTGCACACCCGGCTCCAGCCGGATGACGTAGCCGAGCTGTTCGTTCACCGCCCGGTTGAGTTCGACCAGGAAATCGATCGATCGCATCGTCGTGTCCGCGAAGCGATCGTAGAGCGCGTCGAACAGCGGCCCTTGCGGCTCGACCTCGAAATAGGGCGACAGGTCGGCCTTCAGGTCGGGCGCGTAGGCGAAGGGCCGCTGCTCGGCATATTCCTCGACGAAGAAGTCGAACGGGTTGATCACCGCCAGATCGGCGATCAGGTCGACCGTGACGCGGAATTCGGCCGTGGGATCGGGAATCACGATCCGGGCGAGCCAGTTGCCGTGCGGATCCTGCTGCCAGTTGATGAAATGCTGCTCGGGCAGGATCTTCAGCGAGTAATTGGGCACCTCCGTCCGGCTGTGCGGGGCGGGGCGCAGGCGGATGATCTGCGGGCCGAGCCGCACCGCCTTGTCGTAACGATAGGCGGTAACGTGGTGGAGCGCGGCCTGAATCATGCTCGCGGTTGCAGCACAGGGGAACGCCCCCCGCAAGCTTGCCTTTGCCGGCCGGCCGCGTCATCGCGGCCGCATCCCAGTGGAGACAGAGCCCATGAAGACCCGCGCCGCCGTCGCGTTCGAGGCGAAGAGACCGCTCGAGATCGTCGAGCTCGACCTCGAAGGGCCCAAAGCGGGCGAGGTGCTGGTCGAAATCATGGCGACCGGCATCTGCCACACCGACGCCTACACGCTCGACGGGCTCGACAGCGAGGGCATCTTCCCCAGCGTGCTGGGCCATGAAGGCGCGGGCATCGTACGCGAGGTGGGCGCGGGGGTGACCAGCGTCGCGGTCGGCGACCACGTCATTCCGCTCTACACGCCCGAATGCCGCCAGTGTAAATCGTGCCTGTCGGGCAAGACCAACCTGTGCACCGCGATCCGCGCGACACAAGGGAAAGGGCTGATGCCGGACGGCACCACCCGCTTCAGCTACAAGGGTCAGCCGATCTTCCATGATATGGGCTGGTCCACCTTCTCGAACTTCACCGTCCTGCCGGAGATCGCGGTGGCCAAGATCCGCGAGGACGCGCCGTTCGACACCAGCTGCTATATCGGGTGCGGCGTGACGACGGGCGTGGGCGCGGTGGTCAACACCGCCAAGGTGCAGCCGGGCGAGAACATCGTGGTCTTTGGCCTGGGCGGCATCGGTCTGAACGTCATTCAGGGTGCCAAGCTCGCGGGTGCGGGCCGGATCATCGGCGTCGACATCAACCCCGCGCGCGAGGAATGGGGCCGGCGCTTCGGCATGACCCACTTCCTCAATTCCAAGGGGCTGAGCCGCGAGGAGACGGTCGCCAGGATCCTCGAACTCACCGATGGCGGCGCGGATTACAGCTTTGACGCGACCGGCAATACCGAGGTGATGCGCACCGCGCTGGAATCCTGCCATCGCGGCTGGGGCACCTCGATCATCATCGGCGTGGCCGAGGCGGGCAAGGAGATCAGCACCCGTCCGTTCCAGCTCGTCACGGGCCGCAACTGGCGCGGCACCGCGTTCGGCGGCGCGCGCGGGCGGACGGACACGCCCAGGATCGTCGACTGGTATATGAACGGCAGGATCGAGATCGACCCGATGATCACCCACCGGCTGACGCTGGAGGAGATCAACAAGGGCTTCGACCTGATGCATGCCGGCGAGAGCATCCGTTCGGTCGTGGTTTACTGATCACCGCAAGCCGCAGGGGTACGAATGTTCAATCACATCATGGTCGGTTCGAACGACCTCGACCGTTCCAGGATTTTCTACAACGCCGTGCTCGGCACGCTCGGTTTTTCGGGCGAGCCCGTGCGTCACGTCGCCGCGAGCGGGCATGTGCGCCTTTTCTACCGGCATAATGGCGGCAGCTTCGGGGTCAGCCAGCCGATCAATGACGCGCCGGCAACCTTCGCCAACGGCGGGACGATCGGGTTCAAGTGCGAATCGGCTGAGCAGGTAACGGCCTTCCACGATGCCGGCGTCGCGCATGGCGGCACCTCGATCGAGGATCCACCCGGTGCGCGTGACGGCGGTGCGCTCGGCGTCGCCCACGTCAGCTATCTTCGCGATCCGGACGGCAACAAGCTCTGCGCGATCTGGCGCCCGCAAGCGTGATCGATCGCGTCAATCCGGGCAACGATCGGCGCCGCGGGGGAGCGGATGATATGACGGCGATCGGAGGTTTCGCGCCGGACGGAGCGCGGCGGGGCTTCCTCAACGGTAACAAGGCGGTGGTGTTTCGATGAGCCTGGAAGCCCTGTCCACCAACCGCGCCTTCGGCGGCACGCAGGGCGTCTATCGCCATATGTCGGCCGCGACCGGCACGGCGATGACCTTCTCCGTTTATGTACCTGATCATGCGGAGGGCGAGCGGCTGCCGGTCGTCTGGTATCTGTCCGGCCTCACCTGCACGCATGCCAACGTGACCGAGAAGGGCGAATATCGCCGCGCCTGCGCCGAGCATCGCCTGATCTTCGTCGCGCCCGACACCTCGCCGCGCGGCGAAAGCGTGCCCGACGATCCGGCCGGCGCCTATGATTTCGGGCTCGGCGCGGGCTTCTATGTCGATGCGACGCAGGCGCCCTACGCAACCAACTACCGCATGTGGACCTATGTCACCGAGGAACTGCCCGAATTGGTCGGGGCGTCCTTCCCGGTCGATCCGGCGCGGCAGGCGATCATGGGCCATTCGATGGGCGGCCATGGCGCGCTGACGATCGGCCTGACCTTCCCCGATCGCTTCCGCGCCGTCTCCGCCTTCGCGCCGATCGTCGCGCCGACGCGCGTGCCATGGGGGCAGAAGGCGCTGGCCGGCTATCTCGGCGACGATCGCGCCACGTGGCGCCGACACGACGCGGTCGCGCTGATCGAAGATGGCGCGCGCCTGCCCGCCTTGCTGGTCGATCAAGGCGAGGCGGACCCGTTCCTCGCCGAACAACTTCGCCCCGATCTGCTGCGGCACGCCTGCGACGCCGCCGGGATCGATCTCACGCTGCGGATGCAGCCCGGCTACGATCACAGCTATTATTTCATCTCGACCTTCATGGCCGATCATCTCGCATGGGCGGCCGCGCGCCTCGTATGAGCCGGTATGACGTCCTGATCGTCGGTGGCGGCCATGCCGGCGCGCAGGCCGCGATCGCGCTGCGCCAGAACAAGTTCGCCGGCAGCATCGCGATCGTCGGCGACGAACCCGAACTGCCCTATGAGCGCCCGCCGCTCTCGAAGGACTATCTGGCCGGGGACAAGCCGTTCGAACGGCTGCTGATCCGCCCGCCCGCCTTCTGGGAGGAACGCGGCGTGACGATGCTGCCCGGTCGGCGCGTCGCGGCGGTGGATCCCGCTGGCTGCACGGTCGATGCGGACAGGACGATCGGCTACGGCACCCTGATCTGGGCCGCCGGCGGCAGCCCGCGTTCGCTGGTCTGTTCGGGGCATCAGCTCGCGGGCGTCCACGCCATCCGCACCCGCGCCGACGTCGACCGGTTGGTCGCCGAGCTTCCCGCCACGTCCCGCGTGGTAGTGATCGGCGGCGGCTATATCGGGCTTGAGGCGGCCGCCGTCCTCACCAAGTTCGGCAACCGGGTAGCCGTGGTGGAAGCGCAGGACCGCGTCCTCGCGCGCGTCGCCGGCGAACCCCTGTCGCGCTTCTACGAGGCCGAGCATCGCGTGCACGGTGTCGATCTGCGGCTGGGCGCGATGGTCGACTGTATCGAGGAGCGCGACGGCCGTGTCGCGGGTGTCCGCCTCGCCGATGGCGAGATCCTGCCGTGCGAGATGGCGATCGTCGGCATCGGCATCATGCCTGCCGTCGATCCCCTGCTTGCGGCCGGGGCGGCGGGCGGCAACGGCGTCGCGGTCGATGCCGCGTGCCGCACCTCGCTTCCCGACATCTTCGCGATCGGCGACTGCGCGCTCCATGCCAATGCCTTTGCCGACGGCGCGGAGATTCGGCTCGAATCGGTGCAGAACGCCAACGACATGGCCAATGCGGTGGCGCGGACATTGACGGGCGCGCCGACCGACTATCATGCGGTGCCGTGGTTCTGGTCCAACCAGTACGATCTCCGCCTGCAGACGGTCGGCCTCTCGCTCGGCCATGACCGGACGATCCTGCGCGGCGATCCGGCGACGCGCAGCTTCTCGCTGATCTATCTCCGGCAGGGTCGGGTGATCGCGCTCGATTGCGTCAACATGACGCGCGATTACGTGCAAGGCCGCGCGCTGGTGACGGGGAATGCGACGCCTGATCCCGCCCGGCTGGCCGACACCGCCGTACCGCTCAAGGAACTCGCGGCCTAAGCGCGCTTCCTCAATCGAACAGGCTCGAAACCGAGCTTTCGTCGGAAATGCGGCGGATCGCCTCGCCCAGCAGCGGCGCGATCGGCAGATGGCGGATCTTGGCCGCGTCGAGCACGGCCTGCGGCGCGCCGATCGAATCGGTGATGACCAGCTTGCGCAGCGCCGATTTCTCGACCCGGGCGACCGCGCCGCCGGACAGCACGCCGTGGCTGACATAGGCGACCACGTCCTCCGCGCCGGCATCACGCAACGCCTGCGCCGCGTTGCACAGCGTGCCCGCCGAATCGACGATATCGTCGATCAGGATGCAGAAGCGGCCCGCGACGTCGCCGATGATGTTCATCACCTCGCTCTCGCCCGGCTTCTCGCGGCGCTTGTCGACGATCGCGAGCGGTGCATTGTCGAGCCGCTTGGCCAGGCCGCGCGCGCGCACCACGCCGCCGACGTCGGGCGACACGACCATCAGGTTGCGCCCTTCATACCGCGCCATGATGTCGGCCGACATGACCGGCGCGGCATAGAGATTGTCGGTCGGGATATCGAAGAAGCCCTGGATCTGCCCGGCGTGCAGGTCGACCGACAGGACGCGGTTGGCACCGGCCGCGGTGATCAAATTGGCGACCAGCTTGGCCGAAATCGGGGTGCGGGGGCCCGGTTTCCGGTCCTGCCGCGCATAACCGAAATAGGGGACGACCGCCGTGATCCGCCGCGCCGACGCGCGCCGCAGCGCGTCGATCATGATCAGCAATTCCATCAGATTATCGTTGGTCGGATAGCCGGTCGACTGCAGCACGAACACGTCCTCGCCCCGGACATTTTCGTGGATCTCGACGAACACTTCCTCGTCCGCGAAACGCCGCACCGACGCGTCGGTAAGCTTGATTTCGAGATAGTCGGCAACCGCCTGGGCGAGCACCCGGTTCGCATTGCCGGTCATCAGCTTCATCGGTCGGCGCATCCTCTGGTGGAGGCCGCCCCTCTAGCGACCGGGGGGCGAAACGAAAAGCCTCAGCCCGGTCGCATGTCGCCGATCAGGGTGGGGATCAGTTCGGACACGGTCGGATGGATCGGCACCGCCCAGCGATAATCGTCGATCGTCGCGCCGACGTTCATCATGTCGAGCACGCCGTGGATCGCCTCGTCCCCGCCGGTGCCGCGGATGGCCGCGCCCAGGATCTTGCGCGTCTCGGCGTCGGCCACGATCGACATGAACCCCTGCGTTTCGCCTTTCTCGACCGCGCGGCCGACGCGCGTCATCGGCCGCGTTGCGGTCAGGATCGGCCGGCCGGTCGCACGCGCCTGCGCCTCGGTCATGCCGACCCGACCGAGCGGCGGATCGATGTAGAGCGCGTAGCCGAGAATGCGGTCGCTGACCTTACGATCCTCGCCGTCGAGCAGGTTGGCGGCAACGATCTCGTAATCGTTCCAGGCGGTGTGGGTGAACGCGCCACGCCCGTTGCAGTCGCCAAGCGCCCAGATGCCTTCGACATTGGTCGCGAGCCGGTCGTTCACGGTGATATAGCCGCGCTTGTCGGTCGCGATGCCGGCGCGGTCGAGGCCGAGATCGTCCGTATTGGGCCGCCGCCCGGTCGCCAGAAGGACGTGGCTGCCGACCACCTCGGGCGCGCCCTCCTTGCAATCGACCCCCACCGCGACCCCATCCTCATGCCGCGCCAGCGTGATGCAGCAGGCGTCGGTCCGCACCGTGATCCCTTCCGCCTCCAGGATGGCGCGGATCGCCTCCGACACGTCAGCATCCTCGCGGCCGATCAGGCGCGGCCCCATTTCCACGACGGTCACCGCCGCGCCGAAGCGCCGATACATCTGCGCGAATTCAAGGCCGATATAAGAGCCGCCGACCACCACCAGATGCTCGGGCACGCGGTCGAGCGGGATGATCGTGCTGTTGGTCAGGTACGGCACGTCGCCGATGCCGGACAGGTCGGGCACCGCCGCGCGTCCCCCGACGTTCAGGAAGATGCGCGGCGCCTCCAGCAGTTCGTCGCCGACGCGGATCGTGTGCGGCCCCTCGAACCGGGCATGGCCCCGGATCAGCGTCAGCCCGTCCATCGCCGCCAGCCAATCCTCATTGCCCTTGCGCGAGTCGTGGATCACCGTCTGCGCGCGCGCGGCGACCGTGGGCATGTCGATCGTGACAGGCCCGGTCCGCACGCCATAGTCCGCGCCCCGGCGCGCGAGGTGCGCGGCATAGGCGCTCGCGACCAGCGTCTTGGTCGGCTTGCAGCCCGTGTTGACGCACGTCCCGCCGACCAGATGCCGCTCGATCAGCGCGACTGTCATCCCCGCGCCGGTCAGGCGCCCGGCGAGCGCCGGCCCCGCCTGCCCCGCCCCGACGATGATCGCGTCGAAACGGCGGCTCATGCGGCCCACGCGATGAGCAGCCCGCCGACGATCGCAACCGCATCCTCGATCAACGCCGCAGGCCGGTCGCGCCCGAACGAGGCGGCAAGCCGCGCCCTTGCGGCGGCGCCCGCGAATGTGCCGATCACCGCCCCGATCGCCCCCGCGACCGCACCGCCGACGGCACCACCCGCAGCCGCGCCAATGCCCGCGCCCGCGATCGCGCCCATGATGATCCGCGCGCCGAACTGCACCGGCACGGTGCGGCTGGGGGTCGAGGGAAGCTGATCGGTCACGAGCTCGCCCAGCGCCAGCACGACCAGCACCCACGCCACCGGCGCGATCGCGAGAAAGGCGAGCGGCGTGCCCGTCAGCACGAGCGGGCCATACACGGCCGCAAGCGCGACCGCCGCCGGCGCGGTCATCGCGCGCAGCCCGGCGACGATCCCGATTAACAGCGCAAGCAGGAGAATGGTCATGGCGATGTCGAGTCCCCCTTGATCCGCCCGAGTCGGCGGTGGCCAATGCTAGTCCAACCCAGGCCCGCCGCAATCACGCGGCGGCGCGGCGCAGACGGTCATTGATCGCGATGCCCAGGCCGGTTTCGGGCACCGCCGCCACCGCGATGCGCGCGGGGGCGGCGGCATCCGCTTCGTGCAGCAGGTCGAACAGCCGCGCCGCCGCCTCGGCCAGGTCGCCATCAGGCGACAGCGATGCGTCCCCGGCAACCGCGCCGAACCCGATCAGCCATTCGCCCGGCTCGCGCGTCGTCGCATCGAGCCGGACGGGCCGGGACGGGGCATAATGCTGCGTGAGCTGGCCGGGCGCCTCGATCGCGCCGCCGCTTGCCGCCGTCACGAGCAGCCCGCTCGCGGCCGCCAGCGCGTCCGCCGTGATCGGGCCGGGACGGAGCAGACGGAGCCGATCGGGCTCGACCGCGACGATCGTCGATTCCAGGCCCGTCGCGGTCGCGCCGCCGTCGATCACCACGGGAATGCGCCCGTCGAGCGAGCGCAGCACATGGCCTGCCCGGGTCGGGCTGATCGTGCCCGATGCATTGGCCGAGGGCGCCGCGAGCGGCCGTCCGGACGCCGCCAGCAACGCGCGCATCGCGGGATGCGCGGGAACGCGCACGGCGATCGTGGGCAGCCCGGCCGTGACCAGCGACGCGATCCCCGCATCGGCGCGCAGCGGCAGCACCATCGTCAGCGGGCCGGGCCAGAAATGCGCGGCGAGCCGCTCGGCGGCGCGGGAAAGTTCGGCCAGCATCCGCGCCTGCTCCACGCTCCCGACATGCACGATCAGCGGGTTGAAGGCGGGGCGCCCCTTGGCGGCATAGACACGCGCGACCGCCGCACCGTCGGTCGCGTCGGCGGCGAGGCCGTAGACCGTCTCCGTCGGCACCGCGACCGGATCGCCCGCCGCGATCAGCCGCGCGGCCTGCGCGATCGCCTCGTCATCGAAAGGAAGCAGCAGCGTCTCCACGCCCCGCGCCTAGCAGGATCGCAGGGCCACGCCCACGGCTCAGGCGGGCACGCGCCCCAGCAATTCGGCCGGATCGATCCCCAGCCGGCGCATACGGCTCGCGATCTCGGGCCATTCCTCTTCGAGGAACTGCGCGCGGGCGGAGGCGCGCAGCCGCGCCGCCGCGCCCGGATCGACGAACATGCCCACGCCGCGCCGGACGGTGACGAGCCCGTCCTCCTGGAAGCTCTGATAGGCTTTCGCGACGGTCAGCGGGTTCGCCCCCTGGTCGGCCGCGAACGCGCGCACCGAGGGTAGCGCGTCGCCCTCCTGGATCCTCCCGTCGAGGATCATGGCGACGATCTCGTCGCGCAGGCGAAGGTAAACGGGTCGGTCGGCAGTCGGCATGGCGTTATGCTGTGCTAACACAGCAGCGCGGGAAAGGCAATCATCCCTGCCATATCCGCACGACGGCGTCGCGGTCGGGGCGCGGCCGTTCCTCCAGCGGCCGGGTGGGCGTGCCGAGGAACAGGAAGCCCGCGATCCGCTCGCCCCGTTCGCCGAACGCGTCGCGCACCCGATCGGAATAGGCCGCCCAGCCCGTCAGCCACCCGCCGACCAGCCCTTCGGCATGCGCCGCCACCAGCAGGTTCATGCACGCCGCCCCGGCGGACAATTCCTGTTCCCAGATCGGGATGTGGCTGGCATGCGCGGGCGCCGACAGCGCGACGACCAGCGCCTCGCCCTGCATCGCGAAGTCGTGCACCGCCGCCAGCTCGACCTTGCCGGGATCGGGCCGCTCTTCGCGATAGGCCGCCTCGAGCAGTTCGGCGAAAGCCGCGCGGCGGTCCTTGGGGATCACGACGAAGCGCCACGGCGCGAGCTTGCCATGGTCGGGCACGCGGATCGCGGCGTCGAGGATACGGTCGAGCTGGGCCTGGGTCGGCCCCGGCGCCCCCATGTCGCGGGGCTTGCCCGAACGGCGCGTCGCCATCAGCGCGGCGGGCGAGGAAAGATCGTTGAACACGCGCGTCTCCATCATGGCGGGTGGGGCCGCCCCGCCTGTTGCCCCGGATCAACACGACCCTACGCGCGGGGGCAAGTGCGCAACAATCTTCTTCACTTGCGCAATTTCACCGTTAGTCTTGTCCCATGCGCGCCTCATCGCGCCCCTTCCTTTGAAAGGTCCGCATGGAGACCCCGACCGACGCCTCCCCGGCCGAGCCCGACATCAGCCACGTCAATCCGGCCGATGAGCGCACATGGTTCGGCCATCCGCGCCAGCTCGCCCGCCTCTTCACCACCGAGATGTGGGAACGGTTCGGCTTCTACGGGATGCGCGCGCTGCTCGCGCTGTATCTCGCCAAGCACTTTCTGTTCGACGACCAGACGACCACCGGCCTTTATGGCGGCTTCACCGCCTTGGTCTATCTGACCCCGCTGGTGGGGGGGCTCATCGCCGACCGCTATCTGGGTTCGAAGAAGTCGGTGAAGTTCGGCGCGATCTTCATGTCGCTCGGCTATCTCCTGCTCTGCTTCGGCGGGCCGACCGCCAAGCCCTACGCCATGATCGACAACCAGCGTTACGAGGTGGTGGTCGACGCGGCTTCGGGCACCGAACAGCAATATGTGCTCGATCAGGGCCGTCGCCTCGCGATCAAGGGCAATGAGGACGGCACCGTCACGCTCACCGCGCCCGACGGCACGATCGCGCGCACCGTCGAAAAGGGCGGCTTCAAGGCGGGGGGCGACCGCTCGCCTTTCTATATCGCGCTGGCCTTGCTCGGCCTGTCGTTCATCACGGTCGGCAACGGCTTCTTCAAGCCCAACATCTCGACGATGGTGGGCGCGCTCTATGCGCCCGGCGACCGACGACGCGACGCCGGCTTCACCATCTTCTACATGGGCATCAATCTCGGCAGCCTGTTCTCGCAGCTGCTCTGCCCCTTCCTCGCGGTCGCGCTCGGCTGGTGGGCGGGCTTCCTGCTCGCCGCGATCGGCATGATGGTCTCCTTCTCGCTGATCCAGTTCGATGGGGGCAAGCTCGCCGGTTATGGCGAGCCGCCCGCCGGCCAGGCGAAGGATCGCGGGACGCTGATCTACATCCTGTCCGCGCTCGCCGTACCGGTCGCCTGGTTCCTGTTCTGGAACCTGATGAACGCGCCCAAGCCGGAGGCGGGCAGCGGCATCGTCGGCTATCTCCTGTCGCTGCCGATCATGGGCAAGGCTTTGTTCGCGACCTTCCTGATCGCGGTGCCCGGCATCCTCATCTGGTCGGCGCGCGTCGGCGACCGCGCTGAGTTTCAGATGATGCTCGCGGCGATGGTGCTGATCGTGTTCAACGTCGTCTTCTGGACCTTGTTCGAACAGGCGGGGTCGTCGCTCACCCTGTTCGCCGATCGCAATACCGATCTCAGCATCTTCGGCCTGTTCAGTTTGAGCGCGGGCCAGACGCAGTTCTTCAACGCTTTCTTCATCGTCACCCTCGCCCCGATCTTCTCGATCATGTGGAACGGGCTGGCCAAGCGCGGGCGCGAGCCGTCGACCCCGGTCAAGTTCGGGATCGCGCTGATCGGCGTGGGGCTGGGCTTTCTCGTGCTCGTGTTCGGATCGAACTTCGCGGGGGCGGACTTCCGCGTCTCGGTCTGGTGGCTGGCTTTGCTCTACCTGATCCACTCGGCATCTGAATTGTGCATCTCGCCGGTCGGCCTGTCGATGATCACCAAGCTGTCGATCGCGCGCGTCGTTGGCCTGATGATGGGGCTATGGTTCCTGTCGATCAGCTGCGCCCAATATGTCGCGGGCATCGTCGCGCAGGTCGCCAGCGTCGAGACGGTCGGCGGACAGGTCACCAACCTCCAGGTCAGCCTCAATACGTATAGCGATGTGTTCCGCACGATCGGCATCGCCTCGGCGGTGATCGGCGCGGTGCTCCTTCTCCTGTCCCCGCTCATCAGAAAGTGGATGCATGGTGTTCGATAGAAAGTTCGCCGTCTCCGGCGTCGCGCTGGCGCTCGCCGCCTGCGCCAGCGCGCCGGCCGAAAAGCCGAAGAGCGCCTCGGCGACCCCGCCCGCGCCGCGCGCGCCGCGGCCGTGGCCGGCCGACGCCTATCCGTCGACCTACCGCCCCTATCCAAGCGTGCCGACGCTCGTCACCAACGTCACCATCTATGATGGCGAGGGCGGACGGATCGACGGCGGATCGGTGCTGTTCGCCGACGGCAAGGTGGTCGAGGTCGGCCGGACCATCGCCGCCCCCGCCGGCGCGACGGTGATCGACGGCACCGGCAAATACCTCACACCCGGCGTGATCGACGTCCACAGCCACTTGGGCGACTATCCCAGCCCCGGCGTCTCCGCGCTCAGCGACGGGAACGAGGCGACCAGCCCGACGACGCCCGAAGTGTGGGCCGAACATAGCGTGTGGCCGCAGGACCCGGGCTTCAGCCGCGCGCTCGCCAATGGCGGCGTCACCACGCTCCAGATACTGCCCGGGTCGGCCAATCTGATGGGCGGCCGCTCGGTCACGCTCAAGAACGTCTATGCGCGCACCAGCCAGGGCATGAAATTCCCTGGCGCGCCCTACGGCTTCAAGATGGCCTGCGGCGAAAATCCCAAGCGCGTCTACGGCGCCAAGGGCCGCATGCCCTCGACCCGGATGGGCAATGTCGCGGTCAACCGCCAGACCTGGATCAAGGCCGCCGACTATAAGCGCAAGTGGGACAAATATGAGGAGGACGGCAAGGGCGATCCGCCCGGCCGCGACCTCGCCATGGACACGCTGGCGGGCGTGCTGTCGGGCAAGATCCTCGTCCACAACCACTGCTACCGCTCGGACGAAATGGCCAACGTGATCGATATGTCGAAGGAGTTCGGCTATCACGTCACCGCGTTCCATCACGGGGTCGAAGCCTACAAGATCGGCGACCTGCTCAAGGCCAACGACATCTGCGCGGTGGTCTGGGCCGACTGGTACGGCTTCAAGATGGAAAGCTATGACGGCATCCGCGAGAATCTCGCCATCCTGCAGAAGGCGGGCACTTGCGCGATGATCCATTCGGACGACCAGAACGGCATCCAGCGCCTCAACCAGGAAGTCGCCAAGGCGCTCGCCGCCGGCCGACGCGCGGGCATCCAGATCCCCGACGAACAAGCGTGGATCTGGCTGAGCTACAATCCCGCGAAGGCGCTCGGCATCGCCGATCGCACGGGCAGCCTCAAGCCCGGCAAGATGGCCGACGTCGTGCTGTGGAACGGCAATCCGTTCAGCGTCTACACCCGCCCCGAAAAGGTGTGGATCGACGGCGCCCTGCTTTATGACGCGAACGATCCGAAGCGGCGGCCCGTGTCCGACTTCGAACTCGGCCAGCCCGGCGAAGGAGACGTGAAGTGAACCCGCTGAAGATCCTCCCCGGCACGGGGAGGGGGACCGGCCGCAGGCTGGTGGAGGGGGATCGCAACACGCGCGTCGCCCCGCCGCACGCCCCCTCCACCCCCGCTGCGCGGCGGTTGCCCTCCCCGCTCCGGGGAGGATTGGCGCTGCTCGCCGCGCTCCTCGCCGCCCCCGCGCTGGCGGAAACGATCGCCATCACCGGCGGCACCGTCGCGATCGGCGACGGCTCGGCGCCGATCGAGCGCGGCACCGTCGTGATCGCCGACGGCCGCGTCGTCGCGGCGGGCGCGGGCGTGGCGGTGCCCGCGGGCGCCGAGTTGGTCGACGCCACCGGCAAATGGGTGACGCCGGGCGTGGTCTCGGCGATGACCGATCTGTCA
>NZ_JBMDXG010000076.1:0-8215 GCF_048594985.1 Sphingomonas sp.
GACGGGGCGCGCGAACTCTCGCTTTTTCCCCCGGTGACGGGCGGATGATCATCACCGAGCTGAAGGACGAGCCGTTCGATCCGGGCGCGGTGCTGGCGCCGCTGAACCGGCTGGGCGGGGGCGGGGCGGCGAGCTTCGTCGGGCTGGTGCGCGGCGACGACGGGCTGGTCGAACTGCTGCTCGAACATCACCCCGACATGACGCTGCCTTCGATGCAACGGCTGGTCGACGAGGCGGTGCAGCGCTGGTCGCTGCTGGGCGCGATCGTGCTCCATCGCCACGGGCCGATGGAGCCGGGCGAGGCGATCGTCGCGGTCGGCACGGCGGCGGCGCATCGGCACGCGGCGCTCGAATCATGCGCCTTCCTGATCGACCGGCTCAAGACCGAGGCGACGTTCTGGAAACGCGAGCGCTTTGCCGACGGGCGGACACGCTGGGTCGAGCCGCGCCCGTCGGACGACGAGGCCGCGCGACGCTGGGGCGCGGCGATTGCGCCGCCCGGCCCAACCCTGTAGGGGTCTGCACGTTTTTTAGGCAGTGAACGCGTGACCCGGCTGAAGCCCCTCCACATCGGCACCGTGACGATCGAAACGCCGGTGATCCTGGCGCCGATGACGGGCGTCAGCGATCTGCCGTTCCGCCGCGTCGTGCGCGGCTACGGATCGGGGCTGAACGTCACCGAGATGATCGCCAGCCAGGCGGCGATCCGCGAGACGCGCCAGTCGATCCAGAAGGCGCTGTGGGATCCGATCGAGGACCCGGTGTCGATGCAGCTCGTCGGCTGCGAGCCCGAGCAGATGGGCGAGGCCGCCCGGCTGGCCGAGGACAAGGGCGCCGCGATCGTCGACATCAACATGGGCTGCCCGGTGCGCAAGGTGGTGAATGGCGACGCCGGATCGGCGCTGATGGCCAAGCCCAAGCTCGCCGCCGAGCTGATCGCCGCGACGGTCAAGGCCGTGAACGTACCGGTCACGCTGAAGATGCGGATGGGCTGGGATCATCAGAGCCTGAACGCGCCCGAACTGGCGCGCGTCGCCGAGGACGTCGGCGTGCGGATGATCACCGTCCATGGCCGTACCCGCTGCCAGATGTACAAGGGATCGGCGGACTGGGCGTTCGTGCGGCGCGTGAAGGAGGCCGTTTCGATCCCGGTGATCGTCAACGGTGACATCTGCACGATCGAGGATGCCGAGACCGCGCTCGACCAGTCCGGCGCCGACGGGGTGATGATCGGGCGGGGCAGCTATGGCCGGCCATGGCTGCTGGGGCAGATGATGCACTGGCTGCAGACCGGCGAGCGGCGGGCCGAGCCGACGATCGACGAGCAATATCGTGTGATTACCGAGCATTATCGAGATATGCTGAGCCTGTACGGCAACGAGGTGGGCGTCAACATGGCGCGCAAGCATATCGGCTGGTACACCAAGGGGCTGCCCGGATCGGCCGAGTTCAGGAATCGTGTGAACCAGGAACCCGATCCCGCCGTCGTGCTGCGCATGCTGGCCGAATTCTACGCGCCGTGGACTATCAGAGCGGCCGCCTAGCCCGGCTGCGGGCACGCGGCGACGCACCCCCGGCCCCGGCCGAGGCGCTGCTGTCGGCCTTGCCCACGCCGTTGCTGGTGATCGATGAGGAAGGCCTGATCCTCGACGCGAACGCCGCGATGGAAACACTGGTGAACCTGTCGCGCACCGCGATCATCGGCATGGGCATCGACGCGGTTACCGGCCATCACCTGCGCAGTATGCCGCGCGAGACGCCGTTCGTGGCCTATGACCTCGACGTCGTATTGCCGGGTCCGCGCCCGCTGAAGGCGGACCTGATGGTCGCGCCGCTGCCGGACTGGCAGGGCTGGCGGATCGTCACCATCCACATGCACCCCAATGCCGGGCCGATCGCGCGGCGGGCGGGCGCGGGCCTCACGGCGGCCGGCGCGGCGGCAATGCTGGCGCACGAGATCAAGAACCCGCTGTCGGGCATACGCGGGGCCGCGCAATTGCTCGAATCGAGCGTCGATCGGGACTCGCAGGCGCTGACGCGGCTGATCCAGGACGAGGTCGATCGCGTCGCGGCGCTGATCGACCGGATGGAGGGCTTTACCGACACGCGGCCGCT
The DNA here is from genome assembly GCF_048594985.1 of Sphingomonas sp. GTDB lineage: Bacteria > Pseudomonadota > Alphaproteobacteria > Sphingomonadales > Sphingomonadaceae > Sphingomonas_I. The sequence continues at coordinate 2,116 of NZ_JBMDXG010000076.1, forward strand.
CGACCTCGGTCCGCAGAATATCCATGTCATCCTGGGCCATGCCCGCGCCGTGATCGAACAGGGCTTCGGAAGCGGGGTGACGATCCGGGAAGTCTACGATCCCTCGCTGCCGCCCGTGCTCGGCCACCGCGATTCGCTGGTGCAGGTGCTCATAAACCTTCTCAAGAACGCGATGGAAGCGGTGGAAGAGACAGGCGGCACGGTCACGCTGACCACCGCCTATCGGCATGGCATGCGCGTCCTGACGCAGCAGGGGAACGAACGCCGCTCGCTGCCGATCGAGGTCTGCGTGATCGACGACGGGCCGGGGGCGCCGCCCCAAATCGCCGAGCATCTGTTCGATCCGTTCGTCAGTTCGAAGCGGAGCGGGCGCGGGCTGGGGCTCGCGCTGGTCGAGAAGCTTGTCGCCGATCAGGGCGGGCTGGTGGAATATGCGCGCGAGGCGCGGGACGGCGGGGCCGAGCGCACCGTTTTCCGCCTGCTCCTGCCGCGCGCGCCGAAGAAGTGAGAGGGACGGAGTGGGCGGTCGAGTACTTGTAACGGACGACGACGCGGCGATCCGCACGGTGGTGCGCGAGGCGTTGCGACGCGCGGGCCATGTGGTGGAGACGGCGGCGAGCGTCGCCGAACTGCGCCGCCAGCTGCGCGCCTTCCGCCCGCAGGTGCTGGTCACCGACGTGGTGCTGCCCGACGGCAACGGCCTGGATATCGTGCCGGAGATCGCGCAGGCGCATCCGCGCATGCCGGTGATCGTGCTGTCGGCGCAGAACACCTTCACCACCGCGCTGCGCGCGACCGAGCAGGGCGCGTTCGACTATCTGCCCAAGCCGTTCGACCTGGGCGAACTGGCGCAGGCGGTGGAAGACGCGCTCGCGCGCAGCGCCGCGTCGGCCGAGGAGGAAGGCGGGCCGGACAGCCGGGGCGAGGACCTGCCGCTGATCGGCCGTTCGCCGCCGATGCAGGAAGTCTATCGGACGATCGCGCGCGTCGTGTCCAACGACCTGACCGTGCTGATCCTGGGGGAATCGGGGACGGGCAAGGAACTGGTCGCGCGCGCGATCCACGATTTCGGCCCGCGCAGCCGCGCGCCCTACGTCCCCGTCAACATGGCGGCGATCCCGCGCGAGCTGATCGAAAGCGAGTTGTTCGGGCATGAGCGCGGCGCGTTCACCGGCGCGGCGCAGCGCACCGCCGGCCGCTTCGAACAGGCGCAGGGCGGCACCCTGTTCCTCGACGAGATCGGCGACATGCCGATGGAGGCGCAGACGCGGCTGCTGCGCGTGCTCCAGTCGGGCGAATTCTCGCCCGTCGGCAGCGCGCGCGCGATCCGCGCCGACGTGCGCATCATCGCCGCCACGCACCAGGACCTGCCGCGCCTGATCGCCGACAACCAGTTTCGCGAGGATCTTTACTACCGCCTCAACGTCGTGCCGGTTCGCCTGCCGCCGCTGCGCGAGCGGGGATCCGACGTGGGCGAGCTGGCGCGCTATTTCCTCGATCGCGCGGCCGCCGAGGGGCTGCCGCGCAAGCAATTGAGCCCGGCGGCGGTGGCGCGGCTGGAGGAGCATAGCTGGCCGGGCAATGTCCGCGAGCTCGAAAACCTGATGCGCCGGCTCGCCGCGCTCAGCCGCGAAGGCGTGGTCACGCCGGCGATGATCGAGCAGCAGATGACGCGCGAGAGCCAGCCGGCGCAGCCCGCCGTGCCCGACGACGCCGATCTGGGCGAGGCGATCGGGCAACATCTGGCGCGCCATTTCGCGAGCTTCGGCGGCGCGTTGCCGCCCGACGGGCTGTACGACCGGATCGTGGCCGAAGTGGAGCGGCCGCTGCTGCGGCTGACGCTCGCGGCGGTGCGCGGCAACCAGCTCAAGGCGGCGCGCCTGCTCGGCATCAACCGCAACACCCTGCGCAAGAAACTGACCGATCTCGGCGTCGGCCCGGCGGTGCGCGGCAGCGATTGAGGCACGGGTCGCCGCGTCGCCACGATCCTGTGTTCCCTGCGCCACGCCGCCGTGGTAGCGAAGCCACGATGGTGTTGACGGTCACCGATCCGGTCAGGCGGCGGCGCTGGAAGCGTCGCCTCGCGAAGGTGCGGCGCAAGCTGCTCTTCCGCGGCGCGGTGGAGCTGGCCGTGCTGGGCGTGATGGCGGCGATGATCGCGACCGCCGCGCTCGTTCTGGGGCAGGGCAGCGGCCAGCAGCGCCCGCTCAGCCCGGCGGTGGTGTCGCTGCTGCTGGTCGGCAACCTCGTTCCCGCCATGGGCCTGCTCGTGCTGATGGCGCAGAGGATCGCGCGCGGGCGGTCCGAACGCTCGCCGCTGGGCGGGCGCGGCGGGCTGCACATGCGGCTGGTGACATTGTTTTCGGTGCTCGCCGCCTTTCCGACGCTGCTGGTGGTGATCTTCGCGTCGCTGCTGTTCCAGTACGGCGTCGAATTCTGGTTTTCGGATCGCGTGCGGATCGTGCTGCTGAACGCCGACCGCGTGGTGCAGACCTATGTCGCCGAGCATAAAGCGGGGCTGCAGGACGACAATGTCGCGATGCGCGGCGACCTGCTCAACGCGCTCGCCATGGCGCCGCCCGACGATCCGCGCTGGGACACCTATTTCGCGAGCCAGGTCTTCTACCGCAAGCTCGATCAGGCGGCGATGATCCGGGTCGCGGCCGACGGAAGCGAGCAGCTCATCTGGGGCGCCAACCTCGACGGGCGTCCGCTCGAACGGCGCCTGCCCAAATCGCTGCGGCCGGAGCTGGCCGACGGCAAGCCCCACAGCCGGGTGCAGCGCGCGCAGATCGAATCGGTGATGCAGTTCGACGCGACGACCAATACCTACCTCTGGATCCAGCGGCGCGCCGATCCGGTCGTGCTGGCGCAGGCGGGGCGGGCGAATGGCGCGCTCGCCGACTACACGTCGCTCGTGTCGCGCGCGCGGCAGCTCCAGTTCCAGTTCAACGCGGCGCTGTTCGTCATCTCGCTGCTGATCGTGGCGCTGGCGATCTGGATCGCGCTGACCATCGCCGACCGGCTGGTCCGCCCGATCGGCGACCTGGTCGGCGCGGCGCGGCGCGTGGCGGGGGGCGATCTGGCCGCGCGGGTGGCGCCGCCGAACAAGCATGACGAGGTCGGCACGCTTGCCGCCGCGTTCAACCGCATGACCCGCCGCCTGCAGGAACAGACCGGCGCGCTGGAAAGCCGGCGCGCGCTGACCGAGGCGGTGCTGTCGGGCGTGTCGGCGGGCGTGATCTCGATCGACCGGCAGCGCGCGGTGACATTGGTCAACGTGTCGGCGCGCGCGCTGCTGGGGACCGACGCGGACCCGATCGGCCGGCCGCTGGCGGCGGTCGCGCCCGAACTCGACCGGCTGGTCGACCAGCAGGAGCGCGAGGCGGTCGTCCAGATCGGGATCGAGGGCGAGCAGCGCACGCTGGCGGTCAAGGTCGTGGCGACGGTGAGCGGGCATGTCCTGACGTTCGACGACATCACCCAGCAACTCAACGACCAGCGCCGCGCGGCCTGGGCCGACGTGGCGCGGCGGATCGCGCACGAGATCAAGAATCCGCTGACCCCGATCCAGCTTGCCGCCGAACGGCTCCAGCGGCGCTATGGGCATGAAATCCGCGAGGAAGGCGGCACGTTCGAGCGGCTGGTGTCGACCATCGTCCGCCAGGTCGCCGACATCCGGCGGATGATCGACGAATTCTCCGCCTTCGCGCGCATGCCGAAGCCGACCTTCCGCCGCGAGAATATCTCGGACATCGTCCGCCAGGCGGTGTTCCTGCACGAGGTCGCGCATCCGGCGATCACCTTCACCGTGACCGATCCCGACGGGCCGCAGATGGTGGTGTGCGATCGTCGCCAGATCAGCCAGGCGCTCACCAACCTGGTCAAGAACGCCGCCGAGGCGATCGAGGCGCGCGCGGGCGAGGCGGGGGGCGGGACGATCGCGCTCAGCATCGCGCGCGACGTCGAACGGCTGACGATCGAGGTCGCGGACGACGGCATCGGCCTGCCCGCCGAGCGTGACCGCCTGACCGAACCGTACATGACCACCCGCGCCAAGGGCACGGGGCTGGGCCTCGCCATCGTCCACCGCATCGTCGAGGAACATCACGGCATGATGCGCTTCGCCGACCGTCCGGGCGGCGGGACGATCGTGCATGTCGAATTCGATATCGCTGCGCTGGAACAGCTCGCCGATCCCGCCCCGGCCGAAGACGACCGCCAACCCGTAACAGCCGATCTGAGGAGAGCATAAGCCCATGTCGCTCGACATTCTGGTGGTGGACGACGAAGCCGACATTCGCGAGCTGGTGGCGGGCGTGCTGGAGGATGAAGGCTATAGCCCGCGCACGGCGGGCGACGCGGACTCGGCGCTCGCGGCGTTGCGGGAGCGGCGGCCGAGCCTGCTGCTGCTCGACGTGTGGCTGCAGGGATCGCGGCTCGACGGCCTGGCCCTCCTCGCCGAGGTCAAGCGGCGCGACCCGACCCTGCCGGTCATCGTCTTTTCCGGGCACGGCAATATCGACACGGCGGTCGCCGCCGTCCGGCAGGGCGCGTTCGACTTCATCGAGAAGCCGTTCGAAAGCTCGCGCCTGCTCCACCTCGTCTCGCGCGCGACCGAGACCGACCGGCTGCGGCGCGAGAATGAGAGCCTGCGCGCGCAGGTCGGGCAGGAGGACGAACTGACCGGCACGAGCCAGGCGATCAACCATGTCCGCGCGACGCTGAAGCGCGTGGCCGGCACGGGCAGCCGCGTGCTGATCGCGGGGCCTGCGGGATCGGGCAAGGAGGTTGCCGCGCGCCTGCTCCACAATTGGAGCACGCGCGAGCGCGGGCCGTTCGTGGTCGTCTCCGCCGCGCGGATGACGCCCGAGCGCGTCGAGGAGGAATTGTTCGGCGCGGAGGAGGGCGGCGAGCTCGTGCGCCCCGGCCTGCTCGAACAGGCGCATGGCGGCACGCTGTTCCTCGACGAAATCGCCGACATGCCGATGTCGGCACAGGCCAAGATCCTGCGCGTGCTGACCGACCAGAGCTTTACCCGTGTGGGGGGCACGCGCACCGTCAAGGTCGATGTCCGCGTCGTGTCCGCGACCGCGCGCGACCTGGCGGCGGAGATCGAGGCGGGGCGGTTCCGCGAAGACCTGTACTATCGGCTCAACGTCGTGCCGGTCCAGCTTCCCCCGCTGGAGGCGCGGCGCGAGGACGTGCCACTGCTCGCGGCGCACTTCGCCGCGCGCTATGCCGCCGAACGGCGCGTGGCGACGCCCGAGATCAGCAGCGAAGCGGCCGCCGCGCTCCAAGCCTATGACTGGCCGGGAAATGTCCGCCAGCTGCGCAACGTGATCGAACGCACGATCATCCTAGCGCCCGGCGACCGCATCGGGCGGATCGACGCGGACATGCTGCCGTCGGAGATCGTCAGCGGGCAGGCGGACATGCTGCCGGGAAATGGCGGCCGTTCGATCATGGGGACGCCGCTGCGCGAGGCGCGCGAGACGTTCGAGCGCGAATATCTGCGCGTCCAGATCCGGCGTTTCTCGGGCAATATCAGCCGCACCGCCACCTTCATCGGGATGGAGCGGTCGGCGCTGCACCGGAAACTGAAGAGCCTCGGCCTCGCCGATCCGAGGGACGAGGACTGACGCGAAACGAAGCCCCGTTCCTCCGCTTGTGCGGCGCGTCATTGAAGCATAGATTGGGCCGTCCCGGCATAAGGCGGGGGCGCACGACGCCGTGAACGGCGCAGCGCGGGCCATGACCCGCCAACGAGAAGGCCATAAGACCATGGCAGACAAGCCCAACAACCTTCAGGACATCTTCCTCAACTCGCTTCGCAAGTCGAAGACCCCGGTGACGATGTTCCTCGTCAAGGGTGTCAAGCTCCAGGGCATCATCACCTGGTTCGACAATTTTTCGGTGCTCCTCCGCCGCGACGGACAGAGCCAGCTGATCTACAAGCACGCCATTTCGACGGTGATGCCCGGCCATCCGATCGACCTGACCGAGATCGAGAAGGGCATGGACGAGCGCAAGTCGCCGCTGCTGCAGGAAATCTTCCTCGCCGCCGTACGCAAGAGCCATGATCCGGTGACGATGTTCC
>NZ_JBMDXG010000077.1:0-1829 GCF_048594985.1 Sphingomonas sp.
CGCCAGATGCCGGGCCGACTGTGCGGCCAGACGGTCGATGCGGAGGGCAAGCGCGGCTTCGTGTTGACCCTCTCGACCCGCGAGCAGCATATCCGGCGCGAGAAGGCGACGTCGAACATCTGCACCAATTCGGGGCTCTGCGCGCTCGCTTTCTCGATCCACATGACTTTGCTGGGCGAGCAGGGACTGCGGCAGCTCGCGGCGCTCAACCATGCGCGCGCCTCGGCGGCGGCGGACGTGCTGGCGGCGGTGCCGGGGGTCGATCTGCTCAACGACAGCTTCTTCAACGAATTCACGCTCCGGCTGGCGAAGCCCGCGCGCCCGATCGTCCGCACGCTGGCGGACCGGGGCATCCTCGCGGGCGTCGCGCTCAGCCGCCTCTACGACGACGCGCAGGGCCGCGAGAACGGCCTGATCGTCGCCGTCACCGAGACCACCACCGAGGAGCAGGTCCAGGCCTTCGCCTCCGCGCTGAAGGAGGCGCTGGCATGACCATCAACCAGTCCGGGTGGAAGCCCGAAATGGGAGCGGGCGAGATCGCGATCGCGCCGGCCACGCACACCGGCAACCGCGCGCTGCTGCTGGAAGAGCCGCTGCTGTTCGAGATCGGCGCGCGCGACCGCACCGGCGTCGATTTCGAGGAGGCGCCCGCCGCCCCCTCGCGCCTCGGCGGGCTGGAACGGACCGCCCCGATCGACCTGCCCGGCCTGTCCGAGCCGGAAACGGTGCGCCATTATACGCGCCTCAGCCGCCAGAATTACGCGATCGACCTCGGCGTCTTCCCGCTCGGCTCGTGCACGATGAAGCACAATCCGCGCCTCAACGAACGCGTCGCGCGGATGCCGGGCTTTGCCGACATCCACCCGCTCCAGCCCGTCTCCACCGTGCAGGGCGCGCTCGCCGTGATCGCTTTGGTGGGCGAATGGCTGTGCAAGCTCACCGGCATGCCGGCGGTGGCGATGAGCCCCAAGGCGGGCGCGCATGGCGAATTGTGCGGCCTGCTCGCGATCCGCGCCGCGCTGGAGGCGCGGGGCGACGCGCGCAGCGTCGTGCTCGTCCCCGAAAGCGCGCACGGCACCAACCCCGCGACCGCCGCCTTCTGCGGCTACAAGGTCGAGAATATCCCCGCGACCGAGGATGGCCGCGTCGATCTGGAGGCGCTGAAGGCGCGGCTGGGGCCGGACGTGGCGGCGGTGATGATCACCAATCCCAATACGTGCGGCCTGTTCGAACGCGATCTGATCGCGATTTCGGAGGCGGTTCACGCGGCGGGCGGCCTCGTCTATTGCGACGGCGCGAACTTCAACGCGATCGTCGGCCGCGTCCGCCCCGGCGATCTCGGCGTCGACGCGATGCACATCAACCTGCACAAGACCTTCTCAACCCCGCATGGCGGCGGCGGTCCGGGCTCGGGACCGGTTGTGCTGTCGCAGGCGCTCGCGCCGTTCGGCCCGCTCCCCTACACCATGCGCATGTACGACGGGACGATCCAGCTGATCGAGGAAGACGGGCTGGGCGAGGATGGGCAGCGCAGCTTTGGCCGCATGAGCGCCTTTCACGGCCAGATGGGCATGTTCACCCGCGCGCTGACCTATATCCTCAGCCACGGCGCGGACGGCCTGCGTCAGGTCGCGAGCGACGCGGTGCTGAACGCCAACTATATCCTGCGCAGCCTGGACGATGTGCTGGACGCGCCGTTCGGCGGCAGCGGCCCCTGCATGCATGAGGCGCTGTTCAGCGACAAGGGTCTGGCCGAAGGCTTCACCACGCTCGACATCGCCAAGGGGCTGATCGACGAGGGCTTCCACCCGATGACGGTGTACTTCCCG
>NZ_JBMDXG010000078.1:0-2482 GCF_048594985.1 Sphingomonas sp.
TGACGACGCAGCCCAGCACCGACAGCGACATCGGCACGCGGATATGCTGCAGCCGTGCCTCCAGCGTCTCGACCGTGCGGATCACGTCGAACCCCTGGCGCGCGCAGGACGGGCAGGAAATCACCCGCACGCCGCGCTGGCGCAGGCCGAGCGCCTTCAGGATCTCGTAGCCGACGCGCACTTCCTCTTCCGGCTCGGCCGACAGGCTGACGCGGATCGTGTCGCCGATCCCGAACCACAGCAGGCTGCCCATCCCGATCGACGACTTGACCGTGCCTCCGATCAATCCCCCCGCCTCGGTGATGCCCAGGTGCAGCGGGCAGTCCACCGCCTCGCCGAGCTGTTGATAGGCCGCGACCGCGAGGAAGACGTCCGACGCCTTCACCGCGACCTTGAATTCGTGGAAATCCTGATCCTGGAGCAGCTTGATATGGTCGAGCGCGCTTTCGACCAGCGCCTCCGGACACGGCTCGCCATATTTTTCGAGCAGATCCTTTTCTAGGCTGCCGGCATTGACGCCGATGCGGATCGCGCAGCCATTCGCCTTGGCCGCGTCGACCACTTCCTTCACCCGCGCTTCAGAGCCGATATTGCCCGGGTTGATCCGCAGGCAGGCCGCGCCCGCATCCGCCGCCTCCAGCGCGCGCTTGTAGTGGAAATGGATGTCGGCGACGATCGGCACCTTCGCCGCGCGCACGATCTGGCGCAGCGCGGCGGTCGACGCCTCGTCGGGACACGACACGCGGACGATGTCCGCGCCCGCTTCCTCGCAGCGGCGGATCTGGTCGATCGTCGCGCGCACATCCTCGGTCGGCGTGTTGGTCATCGTCTGGACCGAGATCGGCGCGTCGCCGCCGACCGGCACATTGCCGACCATGATCTGGCGCGAAGGGCGGCGCGCAATATCGCGCCAGGGACGTACCGAGGACATTCAACCGCTCCCGTTGGGCGTCGCGCCTATAGCGCGGCCGGCGGCGGATCGAAACCGCAACCGCTTATTGCATGCCGCAAGATACCGTATACGATCCGCGGTCGAGGGGGATTTTTCGATGCGTAACCTGTTTGCCTGTCTTGCCTTGCTCTGCGCCGCGCCGCTGTCGGCCGAAAAGCTCGCGCTGGTCGGCGGCACGCTGATCGACGGCACGCTCGCCGCGCCGATCCACGACAGCGTGATCCTGGTCGACGGGCAGCGCATCACCGCCGTCGGCACCGTCACCACCCTGCCCGTCCCCGCCGACGCCAGGCGCATCTCGACCGAGGGCATGACGGTTATGCCCGGTCTCTGGGACATGCATGTCCACCTGATGATCGACGGGCACGCCGTCTATTCGGAATGGGACAAATATCTGTCGCTGCAGCGCGACGTGGTGATGCCTGCGAGCGCCAAGCAGCTGCTGATGGCCGGGATCACCGGCGCGCGTGATCTCGGCGGCCCGCTCGATGCCGCGATTGCGGTGAAGAAGGCGATCAACGAGGGCCGCATCCCCGGGCCGACCCTGTTCGTTTCCGGCCCCTTCCTCCAGCACAAGCCCTATCCCGGAACCGAGGCCTATCGCTGGGGCGTGTCCTCGCCCGAGGACGGCCGCGCCAAGGTCCGCCGGATCGCCGCCGCCGGGGTCGACGTGGTCAAGCTGATCGATGTCGACGAAATGGCCGAGCCCGAGATCGCGGCCGTGGTGGATGAGGCGCACCGGCTGAAGCTGCCCGTCGTGGCGCACGCGCATCGCCCGGAGGAAATCCGCCTGGGCCTGAAACATGGCGTCGACGATTTCGAACATACCGGGCTCGGCGCCGCGCCCGAATATCCGGCCGACGTGATGGCGCTGCTCCAGGAGCGGACCGGCCGCAGCGGGGCGCTCGGCCCCTTCTTCTGGACGCCGACCGTCTCGATCCTCAACAATTATCCCGACTGGATTCGCGAGCACGAATTCGTCGACACGGTCGACTGGCACGAAGGGCTCACACCCGAAATGGTGGCCGACATCCGCAAGTCGCTTACCCACCCCGAGCGGATCGCCTATTTCCAGCAGGTGCCCGCGCGCCAGCCGACGCTCGCGCGCAAGTTCGACCAGCTTCGCAAGTCGGGCGCGGTGCTGCTGATCGGCACCGATTCGGGCGTGCCGATGAACTTCCACTCGAACAGCACGTGGCAGGAAATCGCCTTGTGGGTGAACGACTTCGGCGTTCCCCCGCTCGAGGCGATCCGCGCCGCGACCTACTGGCCCGCCGTCGCGATGAAGGCCGACAAGGATTACGGCACCGTCACCGAGGGCAAATATGCCGACATCATCGCGGTGAAGGGCAATGCGATGGCCAACATCGCGCTCCTCCAGCGCGTCGACCTCGTCATGAAGCACGGGGAACAGGTGAAGTAGCTCGCAGCCCTAAGGTCGGGCCCCTCACCCGGTTTTGCCTCGCCCCCCCCCAGGGCCGGGGCCCATTGTATAGGCATCCGGGGTGGGCTGGTGGGGGTGGGCCTGGG
>NZ_JBMDXG010000079.1:0-6038 GCF_048594985.1 Sphingomonas sp.
GTGGAGTTGAAGTTCACCGCGGCGAGGCTGGACGCATCATAAGCGAGGCCGGTCTGGCGACCTTCCAACAGCGTCGACCCAAGCTTGGCCAGTAGCGCCTTGGCCGCATACATGGTTTCGCAATCGACCAGATCGCCGGCAATCGCGGCGACACTTGCGCCCGCATTGACCGCCTTGATCGCATCAAATGCTTCGGCCCAGGTTGCCGGCTGCAGCTTGCCGTCGCGGCGCACATAAGGCTTGTCGAGGCGGGCCCGAACGAGACCATCGACATGATGGCGCGTCTTGTCCGACGCCCATTCCTCGTTGACGTCTTCGTTGATGCGCGGGAGCGCCCGCAGCACCTGACGGCCGCGGCTATCGAGACGGATGTTGGTGCCCAGCGCGTCCATCACGTCGATCGCGAAGGTCTTCTTGAGCTCCCACGGCCGCGCTTCGAAAGCGTAGGGCTTCGAGGTGAGCGCCCCGACGGGGCACAGATCAACGACATTGCCCGACAGTTCGGACGAGACCGCCTGCTCCAGATAGGAGGTGATCTGCATATTCTCGCCGCGATAAAGCGCGCCGATCTCTTCGACGCCGGCGACTTCCTCGGCGAAGCGTACGCAGCGCGTGCACTGGATGCAGCGGGTCATGACCGTCTTGATGAGCGGTCCCATATATTTTTCGGTGACCGCGCGCTTGTTTTCATGGAAGCGCGTGAAGCCACGGCCATAGGCGACCGATTGATCCTGCAGGTCGCACTCGCCGCCCTGATCACAGATCGGGCAATCAAGCGGATGGTTGATGAGCAGGAACTCCATCACCCCTTCGCGCGCCTTCTTGACCATCGCGCTATCGGTGCGGATTTCCTGGTTGTCGGCAGCCGGCAGCGCGCACGATGCCTGCGGCTTCGGCGGCCCGGGCTTCACCTCGACCAGGCACATGCGGCAATTGCCGGCGATCGAGAGACGCTCATGATAGCAGAAGCGCGGCACTTCCTTGCCGGCGGCCTCGCAGGCCTGCAGCACGGTGGAGCCGGCGGGGACTTCGATCTCGACGCCGTCGACGGTCAGCTTGGGCATATCTGTTACTCCGCCGCGACCGCGAGGGGCTCGGCCCCACGCTCTGTGATGCGGCGTTCGATTTCGGGGCGGAAGTGGCGGATCAGGCCCTGGATCGGCCAGGCCGCAGCGTCGCCCAGCGCGCAGATGGTGTGGCCTTCGACCTGCTTGGTCACTTCGTGCAGCATGTCGATTTCGGACAGGTCGGCCTCGCCCGTGCGCAGCCGCTCCATCACGCGCCACATCCAGCCGGTGCCTTCGCGGCACGGCGTGCACTGGCCGCAGCTCTCATGCTTGTAGAAATAGCTGATCCGGCTGATCGCGCGGACGATGTCGGTCGACTTGTCCATCACGATCACCGCCGCCGTGCCGAGGCCCGAGCCGAGCTCGCGCAGACCGTCGAAATCCATCGGCGCGTCCATGATCTGCGCGGCCGGCACCAGCGGCACCGACGAGCCGCCCGGAATCACCGCCAGCAGATTGTCCCAGCCGCCGCGTATCCCGCCGGCATGCTTGTCGATCAGCTCGCGGAAGCTGATCCCCATCGCTTCCTCGACCACGGTCGGCGTGTTCACGTGGCCGCTGATCTGGAAGAGCTTGGTGCCCTGATTCTTGTCGCGGCCGATGCCGGCGAACCAGCTCGGCCCGCGCCGCAGGATCGTCGGCACCACCGCGATCGATTCGACGTTGTTGACCGTCGTCGGGCAGCCGAACAGGCCCACGCCCGCCGGGACAGGCGGCTTGAGGCGCGGCTGGCCCTTCTTGCCCTCGATGCTTTCGATCTGCGCGGTTTCCTCGCCGCAGATGTAGGCGCCGGCGCCGCGATGCACGAACACGTCGAAATCGTAGCCCGATCCCGCCGCATTCTTGCCGAGGAAGCCCTTCTCATAGGCCTGCGCGACGGCGGCGAAGAGGTTCTCGGCCTCGCGGATGAACTCGCCGCGAATGTAAATGTAGGCCGCCCGCGCGCGCATCGCGAAGCCCGCGATCAGCGCGCCTTCGAGCAATTTGTGCGGATCGTGGCGCAGAATCTCGCGATCCTTGCACGAACCAGGCTCGGATTCGTCGGCGTTGATCAGCAGGAAGCTCGGCTTGCCCGGCTTCGGCTCCTTGGGCATGAAGCTCCACTTCATGCCGGTGGGGAAGCCCGCGCCGCCGCGACCGCGCAGGCCCGACGCCTTGATATCCTCGATGATCTGGTCCTGCCCGCGAACCATCAGGTCCTTGGTATTGTCCCAGTCGCCGCGCTTCAGCGCACCTTCGACTCCCCAGTCCTGGAAGCCGTAGATGTTGGTGAAGATCCGGTCCTTGTCCTCGATCGGGCTGATCATCGGCCCTTCCCCACCAATTTCTCCGCTCCGAAATAGACGGCCACCGCCAGCGTGAACGCCAGCGCGACCGCCGCCACCTCGACCAGCACCTTCAACAGCACCACGGTCAGCACGATACCGAGGATGATCGCAACGACGGCCGGCATCAGGAGGCGAACTCCTTGAGCACGGTCGGTCCGCCGACCGGCGCCGCCTTAAAGCGATCGACCTGCGGCCCCGGCGTCGGCTGCTCGCCGCGCGCCAGCGCCTCGAGGATCGCGGTCGTGCTCTCGAACGTCAGGTCCTCGTAATTGTCGTCGTTGATCTGGACCATCGGCGCGTTGACGCAGGCACCCAGGCATTCGACCTCGGTCAGCGTGAACAGGCCGTCGGGGGTGGTCGCACCCTTCTTCAGGCCCTTCTTGTAGCAGGCGTCGAGGACGTCGTCCGACCCGCGCAGCATGCACGGCGTCGTCCCGCACACCTGCACATGATAGCGCCCGACCGGCGCCATGTTGTACATCGTGTAGAAGCTGACGACCTCCAGCGCGCGAATGTACGGCATGCCGCACTGTTCGGCGACATATTCGATCACCGGGATCGGCAGCCACCCTTGCGTATTCGTCTCCGCGCCGACCTGACGCTGCGCCAGATCGAGCAGCGGCATCACCGCCGAATGCTCGCGCCCCTTGGGATAGCGCGCGAAGATCTCCTTCGCCTTCGCGGCATTCGCCTCGGTCCAGGCGAAATTGCCCCAGCGGGCGCGGGTTTCGGCCTCGTCGGGAATATGGGCTGCGTCAGCCATGCTTCAGGTTCCTACGCGCACGAACGATGTTGGCCGCCATCCACACCGCGCATGCGCCGATCGTGAAAATCATGCCCGCGCCGGTCGAAAGCTGGGCGATGCCGAACGCCACGACGGCAATCAGCATCGGGACCACGAAGAACAGCCACATCGGGAAGGTACTGCCGCTCACCGATCGCACTCCCCGAACACCACGTCGATCGCGGAGAGGACCGCGGTGGTGTCGGCCAGCATGTGGCCCTTCATCATCATGTCCATCGCCTGCAGATGGCTGAAGGCGGTGGGACGGATCTTCACGCGGTACGGCCGGTTGGTGCCGTCGGCGACGAGGTAGACGCCGAATTCGCCCTTCGGGCTCTCGGTCGCGACAGAGACGTCGCCCGCCGGCACGTGGAATCCTTCGGTGAACAGCTTGAAGTGATGGATCAGCGCTTCCATCGACTGCTTCATTTCGCCGCGCCGGGGGGGCGAGATCTTGCGGTCGTCGCTCATCACCGGGCCCTCGGGCATTTCGGCCAGGCACTGCTTCATGATGCGCGCGGACTGGCGCACCTCCTCGACCCGGACCATGAAGCGGTCGTAGCAGTCGCCCTTGGTGCCGACCGGCACGTCGAACTGCATCCGGTCATAGACCTCGTAAGGCTGCGAGCGGCGCAGATCCCAGGGAATCCCGGCGGCGCGGATCATCGGGCCGGAAAAGCCCCATTTCAGCGCGTCTTCCTTCGACACCAGACCGATGTCGACATTGCGCTGCTTGAAGATGCGGTTGTCGACGACGAGGCTCATCGCGTCCTCGAACAATCGCGGCAGCCGGTTGTCGAGCCAGTCACCGATGTCGGTCAGCAGCTTGAGCGGCGCGTCGCGATGCACCCCGCCGACGCGGAAATAGTTCGAATGCATGCGCGCGCCCGAAACGCGCTCGAAGAAGTTCATGCAGTCTTCGCGAATCTCGAACAGCCACAAATTGGGCGTCATCGCGCCCACGTCCATGACGTGGCTGCCGAGGTTGAGCATGTGGTTCGAGATGCGCGTCAGCTCGGCGAAGAAGACGCGCAGATATTGCGCGCGCAGCGGCACCTCGACGCCGAGCAGCTTCTCGATCGCCAGCACGTAGCTGTGCTCCATGCACAGCGGCGAGCAGTAATCGAGCCGGTCGAAATAAGGCACCGTCTGGAGGTACGGACGCCATTCGCACAGTTTCTCGGTCCCGCGATGGAGCAGGCCGATATGCGGATCGACGCGCTCGACGATCTCGCCGTCGAGCTCCATCACGAGACGCAGCACGCCGTGCGCGGCGGGATGCTGCGGACCGAAATTGATCGTGTAATTGTCGGCGCCATGCGCGCTGTCGAGCGCGGCCGCGTCGGCGGTGCCGACGGTGACGGTGCGGGTGCTCACTTCTTCACCTCATCGGCCTTGGCCGGCGTCGGCACGCCCGGGGCGACCGGACCCTTCGCCTTCTCGTCGCCGGGCAGCACATATTCGGCGCCTTCCCAGGGAGAGAGGAAGTCGAACATGCGGACGTCCTGCGCCAGCTTCACCGGCTCGTACACGACGCGCTTCTCCTCCTCGGAGTAACGCAGCTCGACATAGCCGGTATAGGGGAAGTCCTTGCGCAGCGGATGCCCCTGGAAACCGTAGTCGGTCAGGATACGGCGCAGATCGGCATTGCCGTCGAACAGCACGCCGAACATGTCGAATACCTCGCGCTCGAGCCAGCCGGCGACCGGCCAGATCGAGGTGACGGAGGGGATCGGCGCAACCTCGTCGGTCGCGACATGGACGCGCAGGCGGTGGTTGCGCGTGACCGAGAGCAGGCAATAGACCACCTCGAACCGCTCGGGCCGTTCGGGATAGTCGACCCCGGCAATCTCCATGAGCTGCTGATAGT
Source organism: Sphingomonas sp. (assembly GCF_048594985.1). Classification (GTDB taxonomy): domain Bacteria; phylum Pseudomonadota; class Alphaproteobacteria; order Sphingomonadales; family Sphingomonadaceae; genus Sphingomonas_I. The sequence goes on from NZ_JBMDXG010000079.1 coordinate 5,050, forward strand.
CGAGGTGGTCGCGCAGCGCGGTCATCGCCTCGACCAGGCCCTCGCGCTTCACGTCGAGCCGGATCTCGTAATTGGCCTCCGACGCATCGAGCAGCAACGGGCCGAGCGCGGCGCGCGCGCGATCAATCACGCCTTCGTTCGAGCTGATCTTGGGAAAGGACGGCATCAGCGCTCGACCGTCCCGACGCGGCGGATCTTACGCTGGAGCTGCATGATGCCGTACAGCAGCGCTTCGGCCGTCGGCGGACAACCGGGGACGTAGATGTCGACCGGCACGATCCGATCGCAGCCGCGAACGACCGAATAGCTGTAATGGTAATAGCCGCCGCCATTGGCGCACGACCCCATCGAGACCACATATTTGGGGTTCGACATCTGGTCGTAGACCCGCCGCAGCGCGGGCGCCATCTTGTTGCAGAGTGTGCCCGCGACGATCATCACGTCCGACTGGCGCGGGGAGGCGCGGGGCGCGGCGCCGAACCGCTCCATGTCATAACGCGGCATGTTGACGTGAATCATCTCGACCGCGCAGCAGGCGAGCCCGAAGGTCATCCACCACAAAGAGCCGGTGCGCGCCCACTGGAACAGTTCCTCGGTCGAGGTGACGAGGAAGCCCTTGTCCTGAACCTGCGCGTTGAGATCGTCGAAGAACGCCTGGTCGGGGGGCGTCACGCCCTCCGGCTTGTACGGATCGAGCGCGGCGGGCAGCGTCACTCCCATTCGAGTGCTCCCTTCTTCCAGGCATAGGCAAAGCCGATCGCGAGTTCGATCAGGAAGACCATCATCGCTGCCCAGCCGGCGAAGCCGATCCCGCCGAGCGCGACCGCCCACGGATACAGGAACGCCGCCTCCAGATCGAACACGATGAACAGGATCGCGATCAGGTAGAAACGCACGTCGAACTGGGCGCGACTGTCCTCGAACGCGGCAAAGCCGCATTCATATTCGGCCAGCTTCTCGGGCGTGGGGTTCGCCGCGCCCGTAAAGCG
>NZ_JBMDXG010000008.1:0-1850 GCF_048594985.1 Sphingomonas sp.
TCCGCGCCTCTCGTCATGTGCCGTCTCCCCCGTCGAAGCGGATCCGCATTTGTGCCATGGCGCCACCACCCTCAGTGCGCTGGAACGAGAATTGCCCGCCGAGGCTCTCGATCCGCCGCCTCAGGCCCGACAGCCCGAGTCCCGCCTGACGGCCGGGCTGCGGCCCGGCCAGCGGCGTGCCTGGGCCGTTCTGGACCGTGATGATCAGTGCATCGCCATCAATCGCAGCCTCGACCGCCTGTCCTGCACCGCCGGCATGGCGCCAGGCATTGCTCAGCGTCTCCTGTATGAAGCGATAGGCGCCGATGCCGATGGAGTGCGCCAGCCGCCGATCCTCGCCGAGGAAGCTGACAGAGACGTCCGTGCCGCTGCGGGCGCGGTGCACCGATGCGGCCCGGGCGACGATCGCGGCGATCGTCATCGGCTCGATTTCGGGGAGCGAGAGATCGGTGCAGATGTCGCGGATTTCGCGCATGGCATCGGCCAGGGCGCCGCGGACGGCGGCCAGTTCCTCCGACCGGCGGCCGGCATCGGAAGCGGAGACGGCGGAATCGAGCCTCAGTGCGGCGAGGCCAACCAGCTGGGCCGGTCCGTCGTGAAGGTCGGCGCTGACCCGGCGCAGCATCCGCTCGTTGAGTTCGCTGACCTCGCGCGCCGCCCGTTCGATATCGAGGCGCAGCTGGCGGTTCTGTCCCGCGATCCGCTCGGTCTCGGCCATCCGGTCCTCGAGCGCGCGGCGTTGCTCCGCGATCAGGCGGCTGCCGCGATGAACGATACCGAACAGCGACGCGCCAATGCCGAGCGTCACCGCCGCGACCGTGAACCAGGCCTGCAGGCGGACGTCGTCGAGCGTCTTCTCCAGCGCGGACGCGTTCTCGTAGAACTCCACGGCGCCGATGATCCGCCCCGAAAATGTCTGGCGCAGCGGGCTGTAGATCTCGAGCAGGGGCAGATCCTTCGAGCGTTCCGACGCATTCTCGGCATCGCCGAGATGGTCGAACTCCGCGACCACATTGCCGGCGAGGGCGCCCTTGAGGCTTTCGGTCGGCGGAAAGGACTGGCCGATCAACTCGGGCTCGTCGGAATAGGCAACGCGGCCGTCGGGCTTCCAGATCTTGATCGCCACCACGCGCTGGCCGAGCGCACTTTCCGACAGCATCTCCTCGATCGCCCGGGTCGGTCCGATCGACAGCGTGTCGGCGGTGTCGAGTTCCTGCGCCAGAGGGGCGATGAAGCTGTCCATGAACAGCGCGGTCGCGCTGGCCGTATTGTCGATGACGCTCTGTTCGATGCGGGCCGTTACGAAGGAGCCGATGATCAGCATCGAGATCAGCATGATCACGCCCCCCGCCAGCGCGAAGCGGCGGGAGAGATCGTGCGGCTTGGTGACCCCAGCCTGTCCTTGACCTGCCATGGCACGACCATACAGGCGGAGACGCGCAGCCGACAGCCGGACCAAAGTCCGATCGCGGCATGCCCGCCGATCGGGCGCCTCTTGAAACCGCGGGCTCTCCGGCAAGATGACAGCGAAGGCGGCGGGTGCCAGGGGCGGGTGGATGACGGTGTCGATGCGGTTGCGCGGGTGGTGGGCGGCGGTCGAGCGCTATGCGGCGCATGCCGATCCGCGGGTCACCGCCTGCAACTGGATCGCGCTCATTGTCGCGTCCAACCAGCCCTTCTATCCGCTCTATGTCGAGGGCGTGGCCGGCACGGGCGGGTTCGCGGCGATGCTCACCTTCCTTTCGACGCCGTTTTTCGCGCTGGCGCCGCTCGTCGCACGGCGGAACGATCGCCTCGGCCGCGCGATGCTGCCGCTGGCCGGCATCGCCAACAGCCTGCTGGCATTCGTC
>NZ_JBMDXG010000080.1:0-6193 GCF_048594985.1 Sphingomonas sp.
GAAGACGGGCGTGGGGATCACGCCGGACGGCCCCCGCCGCGCGCGCGGCGCTCGCCCGTGCGCTCCTTGCGACGCGCCTTGGCGGCGGCGGTCGCGGCCTTGCGCTTGCCTTCGGGCGTCTCGCTATACTTGGGCTCGTCGAAGGGGAGGGCGTCGCCCGCCGCGCGATCGAAGCCCAGATGCGCGATGCTTTCCTCGAAATGCTTCGGCGGTTCGGCCGAGATGTCGAGCTTGTGTCCGTCGGGATGGTCGATCCGCAGCCGGCGGGCATGGAGGTGCAGCTTGCGGCTGATCCCGCCCGTCAGATAGGCGTCCTGCCCGCCATATTTGCCGTCGCCGACGATCGGGTGCCCGATCGCCGCCATATGGACGCGCAGCTGGTGCGTCCGTCCGGTATAGGGCTGCAGCTCGACCCAGCAGGCGGCGTTGCCGGCGCGTTCGATCACGCGATAGCGGGTGCGCGCGGGCTGCCCCTCCTTCTCGTCGACATGCATCTTCTCGCCGCCGGTGCCGGGCTGCTTGGCGAGCGGCAGCTCGATCATCCCGTCCTCGATCGACGGCACGCCCACCACCAGCGCCCAGTAGAGCTTGCGCGCCGAGCGGCTGGAGAAGGATTTCGAGAAGAAGGCCGCCGATCCGGCCGACCGCGCGAGCAGCAGCACGCCCGACGTGTCCTTGTCGAGCCGGTGGACCAGCTTGGGCCGGCCCTCCGCCTCGAACTGGAGGCCGTCGAGCAGGCCGTCGAGGTGGCGCTCGGTCTTGGTGCCCCCCTGCGTGGCGAGGCCGGGCGGCTTGTCGATCACGATCGCCGCGCGGTCGCGGTGGAGGACGAGGCTCTGGACGAACTCCACCTCTTCCGGCGGCAGCGGCGGCCGCGCCTTCTTCGGCTTGGCGGCGGCGGGGGCGGCGGCGGGTTCGAGCGGGGGGACGCGGATCACCTGCCCCGCCTCGATCCGGTCGCCGGGCGCGATACGCTTGCCGTCGACGCGCAGCTGGCCGGTCCGCGCCCAGCGCGAGACGATATTGAAGCTCGCCTCGGGCATGTGCCGGCGGAACCAGCGGTCGAGCCGGATGCCGTGATCGTCCTCGGCGACGGTGAAGCTCCGTGCTTCCTGTGCGGCGGCGCTCATGCCAGCGCCCGCACGAGGAACAGGCCGACGAACAGCATCAGCACCGATCCCGCGACCGAGGAGACGGCATAGCCCGCCGCCGCCGTGGTCTGGCCGCGCAGAAGCATGTTCGCGGTCTCCAGGCTGAACGCCGAAAAGGTGGTGAAGCCACCGAGCACGCCCACGCCGATGAACAGGCGCAGCGGCTCGCCCTCGGCCGGCGCCCAGCGCGCGAGCAGGCCCGCCAGCACGCCCATCAGCAGCCCGCCGAGCAGGTTCACGATCCACGTCCCCCACGGGATTGCGGGGCCGAGATTGCGCAGCGCGACCATGCCGACATGGTAACGGAAGGCGGAGCCGATCGCGCCGCCGGCCGCGACGAGGAGGAGAGGTGGCATGAGCCGGCTGTAGCGCGCAGGCGGCGGCGCGGCCAGAGCGGCGTCAGCCCCGGATGAGTGCGGCGTCAGCCCCGGATGAGTGCGGCGTCAGCCGAGCATCAGACCGGCGATCACCAACAGCAGGCCCGCGGTCGCGATCATCCACACGATCGTGCGGACGACGGGCACCCCGGCGGCGTAGAGCGGCAGGTACAGCAGCCGCCCCCACAGGTAGAGATGCGCGCCCACTTCGGTCTTCCAGCCGAGCCGGCCGGCCGCCGCCGCGCCGAGCAGCGCGCCGATGAACAGCGGCAGCGTCTCGAACAGATTGGCCTGCGCGCGCAGCAGGCGGGCGGGAAGGGGCGCGAGCGGCGGCATCGCGGCATCGCGCGCGCCCACGTTCCACGCGGTGCCATATTGCTTGGTGCGCGCATTGCCCGCCCACAGGATATGGACGAGCGCGAGCAGGAGCGTGCCGCCGAGCAGATAAAATTCGGGCCGCATCATTCGCTGTCGGTCAGCGTGATCGTGCCGCTGCTGCCCGCCCCGTTCGGACGGAGCGTCAGCGCCAGCGCGCTGTCCTCCTTGCGCGCCTTCAGCGTCGTCGTGCCGGCGGCGATGTCGCGATAGCCCGCATTCGCCGCGGCATCGCGATAATAAGCGAGCAGGCTGGCCGGCGGGCGGGGATGCGTGAAGCCGATCCGGACCTGCCCCTCCGCATCCTTGCCGGTCACGTCCAGGCTGCGCACGCGCGTGTCGGGGGCGAGCTTCATCCCGTTCAGGTCGACGTCGCGGCCAAGCTCCAGATTGGGCAGCGCGATGTCGGCGTCCAGGACCGGCAGCTTCAGCGACAGGCGGTCGCGCGCGTCGCCCGCACGCATGCTGATCTCGACATCGTTGCCCGCCATGTCGTTATCCGGCCACGAAACCTTGCCGTCGCACGCGGACAGCGCCAGCAGCGCGATGGACCCCAGGAAGAAGAAGCGCATCGGCCGATCCTTTCGGCGACAGCCTACACTCCAGTGTGTTGGCTGCGCAATACGCCCGCGCTTGACTTTGCGCGGGCCGCGGCGACATTCGCCCGATGCTCAATCTGCTCTCGCTCGGCCTCGGCCTTATCGCCATCGTGCCGCTGCTGTTCGCGCTCCTGCCCCTGCTCGGCTGGGCCAACTGGCTGATCCTGCCGCTGCCCGTCGCGGGGCTGATCCTGGGTGCGATGTCGTCGCGGACGACGGGACGGAATCTCAACCTGATCGTCCTTCTCGTTGCGATCGTCCGCCTCTCGATCGGGGGCGGCATATTCTGATCGCGGCCGCGCTGGCCGCCGCCGCGCTCGCGCCGACGCCGCTGGCGGAGCGCAGCGGAGACGCGGCGGCGGGCGTGGTCAGGTCTTACTACCAGGCGGTCGGGCGACACGATTATCGCGCGGCGCATGCTCTGTGGAATGGCGGGCGCAGCGTCGCCGCTCTGGCTCGCGGCTATGCCCGGACGCGCCGCGTCGCGGTGGAGACGATCCCGCCTTACCCGACCGAAGGCGCGGCGGGCAGCGTCTATTGCGTGGTCAAGGTGCGCGTGCGCGCCGAGCTCGACGACGGCACGCCCCAGCGTTTCGCGGGCAGCTACACGCTGCGCCGGGTCAACGACGTCGACGGATCGACCGCCGCCCAACGCCGCTGGCACATCGTCGCGGGAAGCCTGAAGGCGCAGCCCGCCGACGCCTGATCGCCGGCGGGCCTGCCGTCGCTTAGCGGCAGCGGATCTGCTGCTGGCTCTGATCGATCGCGCGACCGCCCAGCGCGCCGACCGCCGCGCCCAGCAACGTGCCGACCGTGCGTGAACGCCCGCCGTCGATGACGTTGCCCAGAACGCCGCCCGCCGCGCCGCCGATGATCAGGCCGGTCGTGCCGTCCGAACGGCGGCAATAATATTGGCCGTCCGATCCCGCATAGACGCGGTCGTCGTTCGCCAGCACGCGCTCGCGATAATTGGGCCCGTCGCGATAGTAGCGTGACGGATCATAGCCATTTTCATATCGCTCGTCGGGCGCGCGCCCGCCGCCCGCATATCCGCCGCCATAGGAGCGCGAGCGCGCCATCGCGCGCGCCTCGATATAGGCGTCGCGCTCCTGCAGGTAACGCTGAAATTCCTGCTGGTAGCGCGCCTGCGCCGCGTCCCAGCGCGCCTGATCCTCACGATTCTGCGCCGATGCCGGCGCGGAAAGCGCCGCCGGTACGATCGCGCACAGCAAAGCGGCAATAGTCAAACGACGCATTTCTTCCTCCTGTCACTCGCGGTGCCGAACACCCGATCCGCTGCTGGCCTGACACGGCATGGCTGAACGGGTTCTGACGGCGCCGGAACGGTTTCATTCACATACGCGATCCTGATTTCCCTCAGGCATGACCGCGAAACCGACAGCGCGGCGACGCGGTTGCGCCAAACGAAAACGGCAGGTCATTTCGCGCACGCGGCTTTCCTATCGGATATGGCTCGATTACAGGCCTGTCGAACCAAATCCATGCATCGCTTCGCAAATCCGGCGCGGTTCCTGCGCATTGCCCGCCCCCTCACCGTCTGGTGCGGGTGGTGCGGGGCATTGCTCGTTGCGATCGCGCTGGTCGCCGGGCTCACGGCGACCCCGGCCGATTATCTGCAGGGCGAAACGGTGCGGATCATCTACATCCACGTTCCCGCCGCCTGGCTCGGCATGGCGGGCTGGACGGGGATCGCGATCGCCAGCTTCGCGCAGCTCGTCTGGCGCCACCCGCTGGCGGCGGTGGCGGCGCAGGCGGCCGCCGCGCCGGGCGCGGTGTTCGCCGCGATCTGCCTTGTCACCGGTTCGATCTGGGGCCGCCCCACCTGGGGAACGTGGTGGGAATGGGACGGGCGGCTGACGTCGATGCTGGTGCTGTTCTTCCTCTACGTCGCCTATCTCGCGCTGGCGCAGGCGGCGGGGCGGGGCGCGTCGGGGCAGCGGATCGCGGCGCTGTTCGGGCTGGTCGGCGCGATCAACCTACCGATCATCCATTTCTCGGTCCTGTGGTGGCGGACGCTCCATCAGGGGCAAAGCATCGGCGTGTCGGGGTCGTCGATCGCCGGATCGATGCTGTGGCCGATCCCGGTCGCCGCGCTCGGTTTCACTCTGCTTTTCGTCAGCGTCGTGCTGATGCGGATGCGCGCGCTCTTGGCCGAGGCCAAGGTCGAGGCGCGCCTGCGCCGGATGGCGACCGCATGAGCGCGGCCGACGCCTGGCCGTTCGTGATCGCCGCCTATGTCGTGGCGATCGGCGGGACGCTCGCGCTGGTGGGCTGGGCGCTGGTCGCGATGCGCCGGGCGGAAGCGCGCGCCGAGGCGCTCGACCGGCGGTGAAGGCCAAGACGCAACGGCTCACGCTGGTCCTGCTGGCGGTCGTGGCGCTCGTCGGCGCGGCCCTGCTCGCCATGTCCGCGCTGCGCGACCAGGCGGCTTATTTCTACACGCCGGGCGACGTCGCGCGCCGTCCGGTGGCGGCGGGCACGGCGGTGCGCCTGGGGGGCATGGTCGAGCGTGGATCGCTGCGCCGCGCCGCCGATGGCGTCACGATCGATTTCGTCGTCACCGACGGCCAGGCGCGCGTGCCGGTGCGTTTCGCGGGGATCGTCCCGGCCTTGTTCCGGGAAGGGTCGGGCGTGGTGGCCGACGGGCGGTTCGTAGACGGCGGGCGCTTCGCCGCCGATACGATCCTGGCCAAGCATGACGAAAATTACATGCCGCCGCAGGTCGCGGGGGCGATGCACAAGTCCGGCAGCGTCGAGCCGTGATCGCCGAACTCGGCCTTGCCTTGCTCTGGCTGGGCGCGGCGCTGTGCCTGCTCCAGCTCGCGACGGCGGTCAGCGGATTGCGCGCCGACGGCGACGAAATGGCGGCGCTGGTTCGTCCCGTCGCGATGCTCCAGGCGTTGCCCACGGCGGGTGCGTTCGCGGCTCTGGTGGCGCTGTTCGTCCGCGTCGACCTGTCGGTCCGGTTGGTCGCCGCGAACGACCATAGCGCCAAGCCTCTGCTCTACCGCTTCGCCGCGACGTGGGGGAACCACGAAGGCTCGATGCTGATGTGGGTCACGATCCTCGCGCTGGCGGGGGCAGGGGTGGCGCTGTTCGAACGGCGCCTGCAGCCGCGCACGCTGATCGCGACATTGGGCGGGCAGGCGGCGATCGGGATCGGTTTCTACGCGTTCCTGCTCCTCGCCTCGAACCCGTTCGCCCGGCTGTCGCCCGCGCCGGCGGAGGGGCAGGGGCTCAACCCGCTGTTGCAGGATCCCGGCCTCGCCTTTCACCCGCCGACGCTCTACGCCGGCTATGTCGGGCTGTCGGTCGCCTTCTCCTTCGCGATCGGCGCGCTCGTCACGCGAGACGTCGGGCCGGCCTTCGCGCGCGCGATGCGGCCGTGGGTACTGGGCGCGTGGGTGCTGCTCACGCTCGGCATCACGGCGGGCAGCTACTGGGCCTATTACGAGCTCGGCTGGGGCGGCTGGTGGTTCTGGGACCCGGTCGAAAACGCCTCGCTGATGCCGTGGCTCGCGGCGACCGCCCTGCTCCACTCGGTGACGGTCCTGGCGGTGGCGGGCGGCGCGAACGCGCTGTTCGAACGGCTGTTTCCGGCGCGGACCCATTTCGCGACGCTGGCGGCGCAGGCGGCGATCGCGGCAGGTTTCTACGCCATCCTGATGTT
>NZ_JBMDXG010000081.1:0-6666 GCF_048594985.1 Sphingomonas sp.
TAGCGCGATCCTTCGTCGAGGTAGATCGCGATGCCCCCGGAACCCGCCACGTCGGACACGTAGTTTTCCGCGATCAAGGCACCCGGATCGGCGGAAAGGTGGTAGATGGCGCCGCCGTCGGGGAACCATTGCTTCACCTTCGACACGCGGTTGCCGACGATCACCGTGTCGCGCAGTGTCGTCGGCGTGTCATAGACCAGATTGCCGGGCTGGTCGTAATAGCCGCGCTGCTGCCGCCAATATTCGGCGCTGCCGCCCGGATCGTTCGCGCCCCAGCCCCAGCCCACGTCGATCCCGTCATAGGGCGTGTCGGACACGTCGTTGTTCATGATCACCGCGCCCGACGCGTAGGTCACCAGGATGGCCGATTGTTCCTTGTAATCATGCGATACGCTGCTGATCCGGTTGTTGCGGATCAGGATATCGCGGACCCCCATTTCGGGGCGCGACGGATGGTGCGCGTCGGGGATCACCCCGCCGACCATGATCGCGCCGCCGGCAAGGTCGGTAAACTCGCTGCGCGTCACCTCGATCGCCGCCGCGCCGAGGCCGACGCCGCTGTCATTGGCGTCGGGATTGTTGGCGATGCCGAGTGCGACCTGGCCCAGTTGCGAGAAGCGCGTGTCGTCGAACACGACGCGCGTCGCGGCCGCCACCTGTACGGCGGCGGGCTGCTGCCGCCAGCGGTTGCGCATCCGTTCGAACGACCAGCAGCCCCAGCTGCAATCCCGGACGGGATCGGCGGGATAGTCGGTCAGCTCGCCCGCGAGATAGGAGCCGCTCTGCTGGCTGGCATAGCCCTCCGGTCCCGAGGGCTGGAGCCAGCTGGTATGACGGAAGCCGAGCCGCCGGAACTGGAGATCGCGGATCGGCCGGTCATAGCTGCCGCTGATCGAGACCAGGCGTTCGAGACGGGGCAGCACGACTTCGATCCGGCGCATGTCCTCGCCGGCACGCGGCTTGTAATAGAGCGTGCCCGATTTCGGATCGGCGAACCACTGGCCGGGCTCGCGCAGGAAGGCGAGCGCGTTGACCAGGAACATGCGCGCGACATCCTCCGACACGGGCCGCGCGAAGGTGTCGTAGCCGACCAGATTGTTGCGCCAGCCCGGCTGCTGCATGATGATCCGGTCGCCTTCGATATGGTCGATCATGGCGTGGCGGTGCGTGAACCAGCTCATGCCCTCGACCTCGATCCGGCGCTGATCGGGCAAAGCGGCGAGCGTGCGCCAGGCCGGGTCCTTGATCTCCAGACCCCATGGATGAAACGCGACCGCCTTGCGCGGAATTTCGAGGCTGGCGCGGGGCGCGAGCTTGCCATTCACCGTAAGCTGACGCGGGTCGGTGCCCTGCGGCACCTTCGCCGCCCAGATGCCGCGCGCCCGGTCGGCCAGCCGCCACTCGCCGACCGTGACGCCGCCGGACAGGATCGGATAGGCGCCCTCCGCCCCCTCCCACCGCACGGTGAAGCCGTTCTGCCCACCATCGTCGGCGGTGAAGCGCAGCGGCGCCGGGAGCCAGTAGGTGCCGTCCGCGATCCGTACGGTCACGTCATGGTCGCGGTTGACGCGGCGGACCGCTTCCTGCGCACGGGCGAAGCTCGCGAAGGGATGTTCGGCCGAGCCGTCGCCCTCGTCCGATCCGCGCGGCGAGACGTGGAGGACGATCGGGACCGGCGCGGGGCGGTTGGGGATCACGATTTTGTGACGGCTGGGCGGACGCGGCGGCGACGCCTGCACGGGCAGGTTCGGCGGCGGCGGCAGTTGCGCGGCCAGCGGCGCCGAAGCGGCCGTCAGCGAAACCGCCATGATCCAGGCGCCCTTGTTCTTGTTCATGCGTCCCTCTCCAGGCCGTAAAATTGTTCTGCGGCACCCGCCAGAAGCCGTTCCTTCTTGGCGCCCGACAGGCCCGACAGGCGGAGCGCCGTGTCGAGCCAGTCGGGATAGCCGTCCCCCGACAGCAGCAGCACGGGCCAGTCGCTGCCCCACATCAGGCGATCACCGAAACAGTCGACCAGATGCGCGACATAAGGGCCGAGCGCGTCGGCGGGCTGGCCCGGCGCCTGTTCGGTCCGGAGACCGGACAGCTTGCACCACAGGCCGCGACGCGCCAGCAGCGCGATTTCGTCGCGCCATGGATCGAGGATGCCGTGCGCCGCGGCGGGCTTGGCCGCGTGATCGATGACGATCGGCAGGTCTGGCCAGCGCTCCGCGAAGCGCGCGAGCATCGGCAGGTGGCGCGGCTGCACCAGCGCGTCGAGGCGCAGGCCATGCTCCACCATCGCCGCTACGGCCGGCTCCAGCGCGGGATCGAGCAGCCAGTCGGTCTCGGGGATCGCCTGCAACATGGGCCGCAGTCCGCGGAGCTTGGGATGCGCGGCGAGGCGGGCGATGCGCGCGGGGGCGTCCGCGGCCGCCAGATCGGCCCAGCCGACGACCGCCGCGATCTCCGGCGTCTGCGCGGCGAGGGCCAGCATCCAGTCCGTGTCGGCGTCGGTCGGCTGCGACTGGACCAGCACCGTTGCCGCGAGCGGCACGCCCGCCGCCTCCGAAACCAGGTCGGCGGGCCCGAAGTCGCGATGGAGCAGCGGCTCCGCCGGGGTCGGCCATTCATGCCCGGGCGTCGACAGCGCCCAGAAATGCTGGTGCGCGTCGATCACTCGCATGACGTCACGCCATGCCGAGCAATCGTTGGAGCGCCTGCTGAAAGTGCGCGGTCAGCGCCGCCTCGGCCCCGTCGGCATCGCGTCGGGCACAGGCGTGCAGCACGTCGAGATGCTCGCGTAGCGTGCGCAGCGCCAGCGGCGCGGTGACCAGCCAGTCGAGCCGGACGAGCGTCACGTAATTCTTGAGCCGCCGCGCGGTCGTTTCGATCAGCGGGTTGCGCAACGCGCCCAGTAGCGCGCCGTGGAAGCGATTTTCCAGCGCGCCGAGTGCCGCGCTCTCCTCCATCCCAAGGCCGCCCGCCTCGATCCGCGCGATCAGGTCGACATGCGCCGCCGCGAGCGCCTCGATCTCGCGCGCGTCGCCCGTCTCGGCGAAGGTCCGCGCGCCCGCCCGCTCGATCAGCGAGCGGAACTGGTAGGTCGCGCGCGACAGCTCCAGATCCGCCTTGACGAAGCGGATGCACGACCGCGCGTGGATCGTGACCAGCCCCTCGGCCTCCAGCTTCAGCAAGGCGTCGCGCAGTGGCTGCGCGGTCAGGCCGAGCTTCGCCATCAATTCGGCCTGCGACAGCTCCGCCCCGGCGGGGATCGTCCGGTCGAACAGTCCCTGCAAAATGGCACGATAGGCCCGGTCGGCGAGGGGTGGCTCGGCCGCCGTGCGGATGGGTTCTGCCACCGCGGGTTTCGGAGCACGAGATGAGATGCGTGGCATGTCCGGGTCGATACCGCCTTCGATCCTGCCGGATCAATGGATCATGAGGGAGAGGACGGCCGTGCATCAGCGCACCGACCGGATGGGAAGGACGAGGAAGGCGCCCGCCAGCACGAACAGCCCGGCGACCACGAACAGCGCCGGGTAATTGTTACCGGTGGCGGTGAGCAGCGCTGCCGCCAGCACGGGGCTGAGGATCTGGGGCACGTTGACCGCCGTGGTCAGGATGCCGAGGTCCTTGCCGGTCGCGTCGTCGCCTTCCACGCGCTGGGGCAACACCTGCGTCATCAGCGCGAGATCAACCGACATGAACGCGCCATAGCCGATGCCGATCAGCACGGCGTAGATGATCATGCCGGTGGGGGAGGGCGCGATCAGCGGCGCGGCCACCGCCGTCGCCATGATCAGGCCGGCGGCGAACACCAGCGGCTTGCGGCGGCGGATCCGATCCGACAGCCAGCCGGCGGTCAGGCCCGAAATCACCAGCGCCACGAAGGTGATCGACGACAGCCGCGCGATCATCGCGTTGGCGTCGGCCTGGCCATAGCCGATATGGTCCTGGAGGATGTAGAGCAGGTAGGTCAGGACCGCCTGATAGCCCATGTAGATGGTGAAGCGCCCGGCAAAGGCCCAAGCAAAATCGGGATGCTCGCGCGGGCTGACCCAGAAGCTGCGGAGAAATGCACCGAGGTGGAAGCGCGCCGGGCGCTCGATGCCCGAGGGGGCTTCGCGATTGAGCAGGACGAACAGGATCGACACGACGACGATCGCCGCGCCCAGCACGAAATAGGCAAAGCCGAGCCGTGCGGCGAACAGCCCGCCGAAGATCGTGCCGGCCGAAACGCCCGCCGTCATCGCCGCGCCCACGACGCCCGACGCGACGCCGCGTTCGGCGGGCACGAAGCGGTCGGCCACGATCGCGGTGATCGCCGGCTGCATCGAATTCAGGCTGACGGTCGCGACGAGCCACAAAACGGTTACGGCGACGAGCCCGTCGACCAGCGGCACCAGCATCAGCGCGCCGCCGCCCACCGTCGCGCCGATCGCGATCCACGGGCTGCGCCGCCCGAATCGCGTGCGCGTGCGATCCGACAGCGCGCCCGAAATCGGTGTCGTCAGCGTACTGAACACCGACGTGATCGCGTAGATCACGCCCAGGGTTGCGGTCTTGTGGGCGGGATCGATATTCTGGATCTGGTTGGGCAGCAGCACGCCCAGCACCGCCGCGTACAACGTCAACAGAACGAAGAAGACAACGCCCAGCGACAGCAGCAGCCGCCAGTCACGCCCGCCATGGACGGCGGGGCGAGCGGTGCCCGCAGGGGCGTTCATTTCGCCGCTTCCGGCACGACCAACGCCGCATTCGCCACCAGCGTCGGCTGGCGGTGGCGCTCACGCGCGTCGCGGCTGAGCTTCAGCCCGTGGCCGGGCTCGTCATGCGCGCGAATGGTGCCGTCCGCGATCTCGAACGGGCGTTCGACCAGATGCTCGAAATTCTGGAAGCTATATTCCAGCCAGCGCGTGCCCGGCAGCGCGAGCGCCATGTTGAGCCCGATTTCGAGGAAGCTGTTGCCCAGCGTCACCTCGACATTGTGTTCGCCGGCGAGCCAGCCCGCGCGCATGACGTCGCTCACCTGGCCGTGGACGTTGAGCATGTCGCACGCCTTCGCCTCCAGCAGCTTGCGCTTGCCAGACACGTCCAGATATTCGCCCGAGTTGACGCGGGCGATCCCCAGCGTGCGGAGCATCCGCAGCCCGTCGAAATCGTCGCGGGGAATGGGATCCTCGATCCAGTAGATGCGGTGGCCGGCGCGCTCGAACAGCTTGAGCGCCTCGATCGTCTCCTGCGCGGTCCACGCCTCGTTCGCGTCGATCATTACGGGGCGGTCGCCGCCCGTCGCACGGGCCAGCAGGTCGAGGCGATGGAGATCGCGTTCGACCTCGGGGTGGCCGACCTTGATCTTGAACCCGCGAAAGCCGCGTTCGGCGGCGGCGCCGAACAGTTCGCTGAAATCATGGTCGGGCAGATGATAATCGAGGCCGCTGGCATAGACGCCGACGCGGTCGCGCTCGGCGCCCAACATTTTCCACAAGGGCAGGCCGGATTGCTGCGCGAACAGATCCCAGACGGCGTGTTGCAGCGATTCCTCGAACGGGATGGTCATCCGCCGGACGTTTCCGCCGCGCGGGCGCGAGACGCGCAGGGCGAGCGCCGCCGGCGACCGGCCGACGAGGTTCGGCCATGCTTCCTCCTCGAAGATGCGGATGATCTCGGCCTCGTCGGGGAGCGAGGTGAAGAGCGACTGGCAGAAACCGAGCCCGCTGCGGCCGGCATCGTCGAGCAGTTCGACCGCAACGACGTTCGCCGCCTCGGCGCGCACCTGCGAGTCGCCGATCGTGCGGTCGCGCGCAAACTGGAAGCGCGTGATCCGAAATCCTGAAACCGCCCCGTTCACGCGATGCTCCGATCTGAAATATCAACTTAATCGATAAGTGCCCCAGGCTTTGCCCCGATGCAAGCGGCAAGATGCGCTTCAATGAGCCGAGTGCCGGCAAACTAATCCACTTGGAAATGCCGAAATCCGCAAGTAAGGTATGTGAAACAAACAAACTGATATATCAGGAGGGAATATGACCGGCCGAAAGTTCATGCGCACCGCCGCGTCCTTGATTGCGATCTCGACCGCGACGTCGGCTTTCGCGCAGACCACGCCCGCCGATCCGGCCAATCCCGCGAACCCCACCGGGGCGGCGGTCAATCAGGATCAAGCCGTGGCGCCCTCCGCCGCCGACCAGCAGACGCAGGACATCGTCGTGACCGGCCTCCGCGCGAGCCAGCAGGCCGCCATCCAGCTGAAGCGCGATGCCGTGAACGTGGTCGATTCGATCACCACGCAGGACATCGGCCGGCTTCCCGAGCAGAACGTCGCCGAGTCGCTGCAGCGCGTTCCCGGCCTGACCATCAGCCGCAACGCGGGCGACGGCCAGTTCATCTCGGTGCGTGGTCTCGGCCCGCAGTTCAACGTCGTGACGCTGAACGGACGGACGCTGGCGACCGACAATATCGGCCGCGAGTTCAGCTTCGACATCCTGCCGTCGGAATTGATCGGGGGTGCCGACGTCTACAAGAGCCCGCTCGCCAGCCTCAACGGCGCGAGCATCGGCGCGACGGTCAACGTCCGCACGCTTCGCCCGCTCGAACAGAAATCGCTCGTGCTCGCGGGCTCGTTCGACATGCAATATGACGACCTGCCGGGGGAATGGAATCCACGCGGCGCGGCGGTGTTCA
>NZ_JBMDXG010000082.1:0-1566 GCF_048594985.1 Sphingomonas sp.
GCCGTGAGGATAGGCGTCGAATATTCGGTGAAGCCGATCGCGGTCATGCGGCGGCGCATCGAGGCGATGACCGCGGCGCGCTTGACGATATTGGCGTGCAGCGTCTCGCGGCGCAGGTCGAGGAAGCGGTATTTGAGGCGCGTGTCCTCGGGATAGTCCGGCTCTCCGAAGACCGGCAGCGGCAGCTCCTTCGCCGCCGACAGGACCTCGATCTCGGTGGCGAACAGCTCGACCGTGCCGGTGGAAAGGTTCGGGTTCACCGTCTCGGCCGTCCGCTTCTTCACGACGCCGTCGATGCGCACGCACCATTCGGAGCGCAGCTGCTCGGCGGTGTGGAAGGCGGCCGAATCCGGATCGGCGACGACCTGGGTCAGGCCGTAATGATCGCGGAGATCGATGAACAGCACGCCGCCATGATCACGCACGCGATGCACCCAGCCCGACAGGCGGACGGTCGCGCCTGCGTCGGTATCGCGGAGCTGGCCGCAGGTATGGGTTCGATAGCGGTGCATGGTCTGATCCGGTCTTCGCGGTGGAAGCGCGGCGGGTAACCCCGTCGCACGCGCGCGAAAAGCGCATGCGTCCCTTTCGTTGTCAAGGCGATGGCGGATGCCACCCCATGGGCTTGTTCCCATACCGGGAACATGTCATGGTCGTCTGGTGCAGATCATCGCTCGAAGAACGTTGCGGGACTTCTGGACGCGCCATCCTCAGGCGATGGTACCCCTTGTCGTCTGGCATGCCCGCGTCCAGCGCGCCGACTGGGCGGGTCCCGCGGATATCAAGGCGATGTTCGGCGGCACTGTCGATTTCATCGCCGACAATCGGGTGATCTTCGACATCGGCGGCAACAAGTACCGGCTCATCGTTCACGTGGCTTATCGCTACCGCCGCGTGCTGGTGAAATTTGTCGGAACGCACAGCGACTACGATGCCATCGACCCGGAGACCGTATGATGGATATTAGGCCCGTCAGAACCGAAGACGACTATGATTGGGCTCTTGCCGAGTTGGCGCGCTATTTCGAACAGGAGCCCGAGCCCGGCAGTCCGGAAGCCGACCGTTTCGATGTGCTTTCCGAACTCGTCGCCGCCTATGAGAATCGGCACTATCCCCTTCCCGAGGTCGACCCGGTCGACGTGATCCGCGCGGTGATGGCCGAGCGCGGCCTCGCCCAGGCGGACCTCGCCGAACTCTTCGGCTCGCGGTCGCGGGCGTCGGAGGTGCTCGGTCGCAAACGCCCGCTGACGATCGAGATGATCCGTGCGCTGACGGCCGCGTGGTCGATCCCGGCTGACCTCATCATCCGACCCTATCCGCTGGCGGCGTGACGATACCCCTTGCAACGCCGGCCGGCGACACCATGTATCGCTCATCGCAGTGAGAAACGCGGTGGGCGCGCGCCAAGCGCAGCCGCCAGCCGGCCAGGACGGATGTACTCCGGCCGGCGCCGTTTCCCGGCAAAGGTGCACACGCGCCGGAGACTGCGACATCGATCGCCCAAGCCCGTAGCCGTCGGATGCGCTTTTCTCCAATCAGCGCGTCCGGTGCCGGAGCTTGGGCTTT
>NZ_JBMDXG010000083.1:0-14424 GCF_048594985.1 Sphingomonas sp.
GGCGCTGACCCGCTCGTGACCGTGTCGGCCGGGCAGGATTCGGCGCTGATCGACAGGTTTCTGGAAATGCTGGCGGCGGAGGCGGGGGCGGCGCGCAATACCTTGCTCGCTTACGGTCGCGACCTGCGGGATGCCTCGCGTGCCGCCGCCGGCCGACTCGGCGATGCGACGCCCGACGATCTCCGCCGCGTCGCCGATGGCTGGGCTTCGCTCGCCCGCGCCACCGTCGCGCGGAAGGCGTCGGCGCTGCGCCGCTTCTTCGCCTTCCTGGTGGAGGAGGGGATGCGCGCCGACGATCCGTCCGACGCGCTGCCCCGGCCCGGCGCGGCGCGTTCGCTGCCCAAGGTGCTGACCCATGACGATGTCACCCGCCTGTTCACGGTCTTGGCCGAACGGATCGATGCCGATCCGTCGCCGGCAAATCTGCGCAACGCGGCTCTGTTCGAACTGCTCTACGGTTCGGGGCTGCGTGCGAGCGAGCTGGTCTCGCTGCCGCGCAATCTCGTCCGCCGCGACCAGCCCTACCTGATCCTGCGCGGCAAGGGCGGGCGCGAGCGGCTCGTGCCGCTGTCGGATCGCGCGCGCGCCGCCGTTCGTGCGTACGCCGCGACCCTGTCCGAAGATACGGCCTTCCTGTTTCCGTCGGGCAAGGCGCATCTCAGCCGCGTGCGCCTGTTCCAGCTCGTGCGCGAGATTGCGGGCGAAGCGGGCATTCCGCCCGACCGTGTCAGCCCGCACGTGCTGCGCCACGCCTTCGCCACGCATCTGCTGGAGGGGGGCGCGGATCTGCGCGCGCTCCAGACGATGCTGGGTCATGCCGACATCGCGACGACGCAGATCTACACGCATGTCGACAGCCGCCGGCTGGTTCAGCTCGTCAACGAAAAGCACCCGCTCGTTGACGCTGCCCCCCCCAAAAAGTAACGCCCGCCGCCATGGTTGCTTACCTCGAATTCGAAAAGCCGATCGCGGAGCTCGAAGCGCGGATCGTCGAACTGCGCGACACGGCCAGCGCCAATGACGGCGCGCTCGACATCGAGGCGGAGGTCGCGAAGCTTCAGGGCAAGTCGGAACGGCTGCTGCGCGAGACGTACGCGAAGCTGACACCGTGGCAGAAGACGCAGGTCGCGCGCCATCCCGAACGCCCGCACCTCAAGCATTACATCGCCGGCTTCGTTGACGATTTCCTGCCGCTCGCGGGCGATCGCGCCTTCGCCGATGATCAGGCCATCATCGGTGGCCTCGGCCGCATCGCCGGCCGCCGCGTGGTTGTGATCGGGCATGAGAAGGGCGACGACACCGCCAGCCGCATCCGCCATAATTTCGGGATGGCCAAGCCCGAGGGCTATCGCAAGGCGATCCGCCTGATGCGCCTGGCCGAGCGGTTCGGCCTGCCGGTCGTGACGCTGGTCGACACCGCCGGCGCCTTTCCCGGTGTGCAGGCGGAGGAGCGCGGCCAGGCCGAGGCGATCGCGCGCTCGACCGAGCAATGCCTCGCGCTGACCGTGCCGATCGTGGCGGCGGTGGTGGGAGAGGGCGGTTCGGGCGGCGCGGTCGCATTGGCGGCGGCGAACCGCGTGCTGATGTTCGAACACGCCATCTATTCGGTGATCTCGCCCGAGGGCGCCTCGTCGATCCTGTGGCGGACCGCCGACAAGGCCGCCGACGCGGCCGAGGCGATGAAGGTGACGGCGGCCGACCTGCAGAAGATGGGCGTGGTCGACCGCATCGTCGCCGAGCCGATGGGCGGCGCCCAGCGCGACCCGGCGGCGGCGATCGCCTCGCTGGGCGCGGCGATCGCGGAGGAGCTGGCGGCGCTCGCGGCCGAAACGCCGCAGGCACTGGTCGATCAACGCCGCACCAAATTCATGACGATCGGCGAATAGCCCCCGCCGCCATTGGACGGCAGGGGCCTACGGCCGTCTTACGAAATCTTCAGGCTGTCGCCGACGTTCGTGAAGACGGTGTTGAGGTTGTCGCCGATGGTGGTCATCGCGCCGACGGCGGCGACCGCGATCAGGGCGGCGATCAGGCCATATTCGATGGCCGTCGCACCCTTGCTGTTCTTGATGAGGTTGCGCAGAATCTGCATGCTTAAGCTCCCAGGACGAACTCGATTTCCGATCTTCCAGCCGGCACGGATGATCGGACCAGCTGTCGCCGCCAATAGCTGCAATCGGTTTCGGAAGGCTTAATCACGGCGTCGAGCGGTGCGGGCCTCGCGCGCGTCACAGCGCCAACCAGCCGGCCAGCGCTCCGCCAATCACGATTGTCGGGGTCACCCAGACGCCCTTGAGCCGCCATGCGGCGAACAGCGTGGCGGCGAAGACTAGGAGGGCGACCGCGAGCGACGCGGCCGGCAGGCGCACTGCTGTCTTGGCGGCAAGCTCGGCGAACGTCGCGCCGATGATGCCGACGACGGCCGCGGCTACCCCCGCCAGCAACCGGTGGAGCGATGGATTCTCCACGATCGCCTCAAGCCGCTCGAACAGGATCAGCGAAAAGGCGAACGCGGGCAGGAACATGCCGGCGGTGATCGCCAGCGCGCCGCCCATGCCGTCCGCGAGATATCCGGCGAATGTGGCGAAAATCACCAGGGGCGCGGGCAGAACGCCGGCGAGCGCGATCCCGTCGAGGAATGTCGCATCGCTGATCCACCCCCGCCCGACCGTGTCGGCGCGAACGTAGGGGATCGCCGTATAGGCGCCCCCGAACGTCAGCAGCCCTCCCTTGAGACCCGCGATGAAGAGCGCCGCGATCGTCGCGTGGGAGGCGGTCGGGACCGCGAGACTCGGCTCCATGGCCCAACGGGACGCTACGGCGGCTAGCACGGCGGCGCAGACGATCCCGACCGCCGCCGCTGGCCGATGCCCGAGCGCATAGGCCGCTCCCGATGCCGCAAGCGGTATCCAGAAAGGCACGCCAAGCAATGTCGCGATGCCCGAGCAAGCGGCGATGGCGAGCAGCCATCGATCTTCGATGACATGCTGCCCGATCCGGATAACGGCGCGCGCGATGATCGCGAGCACCGCGACCTGCACGCCCAGCAGGACGGCCGTCAGCCCCGCCGCGCCCGCGATCCATTTCGCATACGCCCAGCCGGCCGCGAGCATCAGCACGAGGCCCGGCAGCATGAACCCCAGCCCTGCGAGCACTCCGCCGAGTCGCCCCCGCGCGATCATCCCCAGGTGGACGCAGAGTTCATGCGCTTCCGGCCCGGGAAGCACCTGCATCACCGCGAGCAGGCGATTGAAACGGCCGCCCGAAATCCACTGTTCCTTCTCGACCAGCGATTCGCGCAGCATGGCGATCTGCGCGACGGGGCCACCGAAGGCGAGCGCACCGAAGCCGAGGAATTTGACGAACAGCGCGGCGAGGCTGATGGCAGGTGGTTGGGCCGTGTCGCTCGAATAAGCCATATGACGCTCCTTCCGCCGCGGGCGCGGCGCATGGAGCGGACTTGGACGAGCATCCCGTCTGAACGGGCGTCCGCATCGGCCCGTGCCGCCTTTATGACTGGATCGGACCAGCCGCGTCAACGGCGGCCTTTGCCCGATCCTCGCTGTCAGCCGGTACGCCGACGACGTGCGGGCGCTCTCAGGATGCGGCTTTGCCCGCCCCGCGCAACTTCGCCAGACCCTTGATCGCGTAATCGTTGGCGGGATCGCGCTTCAGCGATTGTTCGAAGAAGCCGATCGCGGCTGCCCGATCGCCCCGTGCGGCCGCGCTGTCGGCTAGCCCGTCCAGCGCATAGGTCAGGTCGGGAAAGCGCTGCAGAGCGGCCCGGAAGATCGCATCCGCCTCCTCCAGCCGACGCGCGTCGATCAGGTCGTAGCCGACCTCCAGCAGCATATCCCCGGTCGCATCGGTTGCCGCCTGTTCCCGGGCCCGGTCGAAGCGCGCCATCGCCGGCACGACGCCATTTCGCATCACCACGTCCCATAGCGCGTCGCGAAGCTGCGGCGCGGGGAGCTTGTAAGGCGCGCCGAACTGGATCGCGGCCAGGTTGATCGCCGCCTTCGCGGCCGACATCCGGTCGCCATTGCCCAGGATGATGACGGTCGTCCGCTCGTCGGGAAAGCGCAGGATGTAGGACGAGAAGCCGCCGTCGCTGCCCGAATGGGCCATTGTCCGGCGCCCGAACCGGCTGCCGACCTCCCATCCGTAGCCGTAGCCGCCCCGATAGGGCGTGAACATCTCGTCCAGCGAACGGCGGGAGACCAGTTTGTCGCCGTAAAGCGCCTGATCCCATTTCAGCAGGTCGCCCGTCGTCGACACGATTCCGGTGTCGCCAAGGCGCGTCGACGGATCGATATAGGTCGCGGTGATGAAGGTGGTGCCGCGCGAATAATAGCCCGTCGCCGCACCGGGAATGACCGCGCGATTGTCGTCATAGCCGCTTTGGTTCATGCCGAGTGGCGCGAAGATCTGCGCGGTCAGGTAGCGGTCGAACGCCATGCCCGACGCCCGCTCGACGATCAGCCCGAGCAGGAAATAGCCCGAGTTGGAGTAAGCATATTTCTCGCCCGGCGCGAACTCCAGCGGCAGGGTGCGGAACAGGTCGACGAACTCCGCCCGGCGGCCCTGCTTGAGGCTGAGCGCCTCGTCCCAATCGGGCAGGCTCGACACGTTGGGAACGCCCGAACTGTGGGTCAGCAGGTTGCGGATCGTGATCGTCCGCCACGCGGGCGGACAATCGGCGAGATAGGTACAGATCGAATCCTCGACCTTCAGCTTGCCACGCTCGCGCAGTTGCAGGATTGCCATCGCCGTGAACTGCTTCGTGATCGAAGCGATGTGGAACACGGTTTGTTGCGTATTGGGCACCGCCAGCTCGCGGCTCGCCATGCCATAAGCGGCATGGAACACCGGCACCCCGTCACGCGCGACCAGCGCCACGCCGGTAAACTGATCATGCGCGACCGCCGCCTTCAGATAGGCGTCCATTCGCTCCTGCCGGGCTTGCCCGGCGGGCGCCGTGGCGTCGGACGGAACCCCGTTTTGCGCCAGCGCGGGGCCGCCGACTGCCGCGCCGCGGACGATCGCGATCGCTGCGCACCCGATGAAAGACGCCCGCATCAATGCCCCCGCCGCCCGATCTCCGTGGCCGATATTCGAAGCACGACGCGGCGTCGACCTTGCCGGCTCGTGGAATGGCCTTGGCGGACAGCCGCGGTGCTTGTCCTAGCCGATCGCGCCCGCGACGCGCGTGCTCGCGCCGTGCCAGAGGGCGTCGGCGCGCGCGCCCAGCGTCGAGACGCCCGCCGTCAGGCCGATCGCGATCAACGCCACGACCAGCCCATATTCCATCGCGGTCGCGCCGCGCGCGTTACGCGCGAGCTTGCCGATCCACCCGAACATCTCCAATTCCCCCCCGAAAGGGACGCGCCCGGCGTCCGTCGCCGCTCCGTTAGTCCCCGCCCCGTAAAGAAAGCGCTTATGGCCGCCCTCCTCCATGTCGCCGCCGTCGCCCTGATCGATGCCGATGGGCGCGTGCTCGTCCAGCAGCGGCCCGAGGGGAAGCCCGCCGCCGGCCTGTGGGAATTTCCCGGCGGTAAGATCGAGGCCGGAGAAACGCCCGAACAGGCGCTGATCCGCGAGCTCCAGGAGGAACTGGGCATCGATACCGAGGCGGCGTGCCTCGCGCCCGCGACCTTCGCCAGCGAGCCGTCCGATCATAGCGACCGCCACCTCGTCCTCTTGCTCTACGTCTGCCGCAAGTGGCGTGGCGTGCCCCGGCCGCTGGAGGGCGGGGCGCTGCGCTGGGTGCGCGTGGCCGAGCTTTACGGCCTCGCCATGCCGAAACCGGACCGGCCGCTGATCGGCCTGCTCGACGCCTTACTCTGATCGCCCCTTCAGCGCGGCGGCGAGCGAGGCGGTAGCCGATCCGCGCCGCGCGGGCTTGGGCTGGTCGGGCGAGGGCGCCCAGCCGGTCATGAACACCGTTTCGAATCGCTCGCGCACGCGCCCGTCCTCGTCCGCCTGCGCCGCGAACGCCTCGCCGAGCGCCGCGAGCCGCGCGCGCCCCAGCCAGGGCGGGCGCTGACCGGCAAGCAGGTTGGCCGCCGCCATCCCCCGCAGGTCGGTCATCAGGCGGAACACGTCGCTGTAACCCACGTCGAGCGGCTCGCTGTCCGCCACCGTCAGCACGAACCCGGTTCGTCCCAGCAGGTCGCCCGCCGCGCGCACGTCGATCAACGGATGGATGCGCTGCGGCACCGCGTCACCCATCGCGCTGTCGGCCGCGATCAGCGCGCGGCGCAGCTTGGCGAGGCTGCCGGCACCCGTGAAGGCGGCGAGGAACAGTCCGTCGGGGCGGAGCGCGCGGCGGCACTGGACCAGCGCGCCGGGCAGGTCGTTGACCGTATCGAGTGCGCCCGCCGACACGATCAGGTCGAAACTTTCGGGCGCGAAGGGCAGGTGGTCCTCGTCCGCGACGATCCCGCCCGCCGCCTCGGCGAAGCGCGCGCCCGAATCGGTCGCGGTCACGGTCATGCCCCGCGCCTGCAGCGCGCGCGTGAGGCTCCCGTCCGCGCAGCCGAGGTCGAGCGCGTCCTTGAACGGCCGCGTCACGAAGTCGAGCCGTTCGAGGAGCCCCTCGACCATCGTCTCGCGCAGGAAGGCATGGTCGCCGTAAAGCGGGGCGGCGCGGTCGCGGCGCAGGCGGCGCAGCGCGGGATCGAAGATCTGGGGAACGTCCACGGCGGCGGGCTTGTGCCCGCTCCGTCGCCGGGGGACAAGCGGGCATGCCGCGCCTCGCCCTGCCGCGATCGCTCCATGCGCTTGTACGCGCCGTCGTCGATTTCGCGCTGCCGCCGCGCTGCCCTGGCTGCGGTGTGGTGGTCGCGGCGGATCACAGCTTCTGCCTCGCCTGCTGGCAGTCGCTCGATTTCCTGCGCGGGCCCGCCTGCGCGGTGTGCGCCGCCCCTCTCGAACTGGCGCTGTACGACGACGCGCGCTGCGGCGCCTGCCTCGCCGATCCGCCGCCGTTCGACCGGCTTCGCGCCGCCGTCGCTTATGGCCTGATCGCGCGGGCGCTTGCGCTCAAGCTCAAATATGGTCGCCGGCCGGGGATCGCCGCGACGATGGCGGGGCCGCTCCGGCGCGCGGCGGGCGACATGCTGGCGGACGCGCTGGTCGTGCCCGTGCCGCTCCACCGCTGCCGCTTGTGGTGGCGCGGCTACAACCAGTCGGCGCTGATCGCGCGCGCCGTCACGCCCAGTGGGGACCTCGCGCTCGACCTGCTCGTCCGCCGCCGCGCCACCGCTGCGTTGCGCGGCATGGGGCCGTCGGCGCGCGCGCGGACGGTGGCGGGGGCGTTCGCGCTCAATCCGGTTTGGGCAGCACGGGTGCGCGGCGCGCGCGTCGTGCTGGTCGACGATGTCTACACCACCGGCGCGACGGTGCGGGCCTGCGCGCGCGTGCTGCGCGCGGCGGGCGCGGCCGAGATTACGGTGCTCTGCTGGGCGCGCGTGGTGCGCGATGGCGATCCGGCGCGTTGACAGGCGCGCCCGACATCCACAGATCGGCGGAAAGGACACATGCATGCCCCAGGTCGAAATCTACACGAAGATGCTCTGCCCCTATTGCACGCGCGCCAAGCGCCTGCTGACCGACAAGGGCGTCGCGTTCGAGGAATATGACATCACGATGGGCGGGCCGAAGCGCGCCGAGATGCTGGCCCGCGCCAATGGCCGCAGCACGGTGCCGCAGATCTTCATCGGCGAAACCCACGTCGGCGGTTCGGACGATCTGGTCGCGCTGGAACGCGCGGGCAAGCTCGACCCGCTGCTCGCCGGCTGATGCGCGCGGCGCTCTTCCAGTCGACGACCGGCATCGATCCGCTGCTCGGCGCACGCGCGCTGGTGGAGGCGGTCGAGCGCGCGGCGGGCGAGGGCGCCGACATGCTGTTCACGCCCGAAATGAGCGCGCTGCTCGATCGCGATCGGGCGCGCGCCGCCGGCACGATCGTGCGCGAGAGTGACGACGTCGCGCTGGCGGCGGTGCGCGAGGCGGCGGCCAAGCACGGCCTGTGGGTCCATCTCGGCTCGCTCGCGCTGCGGGCGGAGGGGGAGGGCGTCCCCTACGTCAACCGCGCCTTCGTCATCGACGACAGCGGCGCGATCCGTGCCCGCTATGACAAGATGCACCTGTTCGATGTGGATCTGCCCGGCGGCGAGAGCTGGCGCGAATCCGCCGCCTATCGCCCCGGCGCCGGCCCGGTTCTGGTCGATACGCCATGGGGCCGTCTCGGCCTGTCAATCTGTTACGATCTGCGCTTCCCCGACCTCTTTCGCGCGCTGAGCGATGCGGGTGCGACGATGCTTGCCGTCCCCGCCGCCTTCACCGTGCCCACCGGGCGGGCGCACTGGCATGTCCTGCTCCGCGCCCGTGCGATCGAGGCGGGGGCGTTCGTGCTCGCCGCCGCGCAGGCGGGGCATCATGCCGACGGGCGGACCACTTACGGCCACTCGCTCGCGGTCGATCCGTGGGGTGAGGTGCTGCTGGACATGGGCGCGGCGCCCGGCGTGGCGTTGGTCGATCTCGATCCCGCGCGCGTCGATCAGACCCGCGCGCGCATCCCCGCGCTCCGCCACCGCCGCGCGATCGGCGCGATCGGGGGGACGGCATGATCGTCTACGACATCGCCTGCCCGGCGGGGCATGTGTTCGAGGCGTGGTTCGGATCGAGCGCCGATTTCGAGGATCAGCGCGAGCGCGGTCTCCTCACCTGCCCGGTGTGCGGCGCGGGGGAAGTGAGTAAGGCGGTGATGGCCCCCGCCGTCGCGCCCAAGGGCAATAGCCGCGACGACCGCCCCGTGCCGATGCGCGGCGGCCCGCCCGCGCCTGCCGAGATGAAGGCGATGCTCGCCGCGCTCGCCCGCGCGCAGGCCAAGGCGCTCGAAGGATCGGAGGATGTCGGCCGCCGCTTCGCCGACGAGGCGCGCGCGATGCACGAGGGCGACGCCGACGAACGCCGCATCCACGGCCAGGCCACGGTCGAGGAAGCCAAGGCATTGGTGGAGGACGGCGTCCCCGTCATGCCGCTCCCGCTGCCCATCGTCCCTCCGGGCACGACGCATTAGGGCGTAGGTCGCGCGCTCCCTGACGCATCAGGATCGCAGCGACGTGCCCGCACGGCCGCTCCGAAACATGGAGAGCCAGGTCAGGGGGTTCCATGTGGCGTTCCCGTTGAGGGAGAAGGTGACGATCTCGGCCCGCCCGCCGATATTCTCGACCGGCACGGCGCCGCCCAGCCCGTTGAACCACGTGGGCACTCGGCTGTCGGCGCTCATGTCCCGATTGTCGCCCATCAGGAATAGGTGACCAGCAGGCACGATGTAGCGCGGGAAGTCGTCTGCGCCGCTGCGGCCAAAGTCGATCGTGTCGTAGGAGCGTCCCCCCGGCAGCGTCTCGCTAACGATGTGGAGGCGGCAATAAGCGCGCCCGTCAGGGCCTCTGATCCGTGCCGCTGCAAAGGCCGGAAATGCCCGCTCTGGTTCGGGATCATTCGCGTCGCAGCGGAAATTCCCGTCTACCGGCATCAGACGATAGCCTTTGTCCCGCGTCATGACGGGCCGCCCGTTCAGCAAGAGGCGACCCGCAATCATCTCGACGCGATCTCCCGGCAGGCCGATCACCCTTTTGATCAGATCCTCGCCACGTCGCGCCCTGTCCGGCGGCGTTACGATGACGATGTCGCCGCGGTCGGGCAGCCGTCCGAACAGGCGGCCGTGCACGAACGGAAGCGGATGCAGGACCGGCGATATGTACGACCAGCCGTAAGCCCATTTGCTCGCCACCAGCCGGTCGCCGACCAGCAATGTCGGCATCATGGATTCCGATGGGATGTAGAAGGGCTTGGCGACGAAGCTCTGAAAGGCTGCGGCAAGAAGCGCGAGTCCCGCGAGGTCGCGCGCCTCCTTGAGCCATCGACGGCGGGTCGAGGTGACGGGGCGGTGTTTCATGCCGCCAGAGAAAGGGCGGCCGGGCCCCGACGCCAGCGAAGTCGTGTCCGGACAGCGCAAAAATGCTGTCCGGACAGGCGCTGTCGTGCCTTAGCGCGCGCGAAACTCGGCGTAGCTGAGCACGCCGTCATGGTTGCGGTCGAGCCGATCGAAGGCCGCATGGCTGGTCTGGTTCGCATAAGCCAGGGCCGGCGCGGCCGCTCCCGCTCCGAACACCATGCCCGCCGCGACCGCCGCAATGGTGCGCCATCCAGCGCTGCGGCCACGCCCGGCGTTCTGATGGTCGGCGATCCTGGCGTCGATCATCGTTCTGATCGCCTGGCTGGCGGAGATCCCATCCTCGCGGCAGCGATCCATGAACGCAGATTTGGCTACATGCGAAAGCCGAATTTCGATGGCTTCGCTCTTCTTCGGATCTCGCTTCTCCGACACCGCGCCCTCCAATGGCGATCACCACGCCAGCACCTCGACGATCGATCCTGCCGATGCGCGCGCCGACTGCCAATGGGAAAGTGAAGGATATCCGGTCGCTGACCGGGGGGAAGGCGCTTTGCAGCCATTGGCCGCCCCGCCTGTTCAGATTCCGTTGGAAACATAAGCTTTTGGCGGGGTTGGACCGGCATGGCCGCACGCACCGACAAGAAAGGCACCAGCCGCACGACGCGCGTCGCCAGCGCGCCCTTCCGCGATGCCCCGCGCGGCGGCACCGCGCTGCTGATCCTCGACATGGTGAGCGAGTTCGATTTCGAGGGTGCGGAGACGATGCGCGAGCAGACCGCCGCCGCTGCCGAGGCGATTCTCGCCTTGCGCGACGCGGCCGACGCCCGCGATCTGCCCGTCATCTACGTCAACGACAATTTTGGCGAATGGCACTCCGAACGTTCGCGCCTGATCGAGCATGCTTTGTCGAGCCCCGGCGGCCGCGATCTGGGGGCCAGGCTGCTCCCGCGCGACCGGGATTATTTCATCATCAAGCCGCAATTTTCGGGCTTCTACGCAACCAACCTTCCCGTGCTGCTGCCCAAGCTGGGGGTCGATCGGCTGGTCATCACCGGCATCGCCGCCGACATCTGCGTGCTGTTCACCGCCGCCGACGCGCATATGCGCGATTATCGCCTGTGGGTGCCCGCCGACGCGGTCGCGGCCGAGACGCAGGAGCGGCACGACTGGGCGCTCGAAATCATGCACCAGAGCATGAAGGCCGAAATTCGCCCCACGGCAAAGCTCTCGCTTGCGCGCTGGGCGTCCATGCGCGCGGCGCGCAAACGATCAGACTGACCGAGCTTTCCGGTTTGCCGCGCCCCTCCGCGCACCCTACATCGCGCCCTTCCGATCCCTTTTCCGATCCCGCTGGAGTTCCGATGGCCGATTTCGACTATGATCTGTTCGTGATCGGCGCGGGTTCAGGCGGCGTCCGCGCCTCGCGCGTGTCCGCGGCATATGGCGCGAAGGTCGCCGTGGCGGAGGAATATCGCGTCGGCGGCACCTGCGTGATCCGGGGCTGCGTTCCCAAGAAACTGCTCGTCTACGGCGCGCATTTCGCCGAAGACCTCGCCGATGCCCGCCGCTTCGGCTGGCAGGTGCCCGAATGCGCGTTCGACTGGGCGACTTTGCGCGATCACGTCATGGCCGAGGTCGACCGGATCGAGACCGTCTACGGCCAGACGCTCGAGAACAACAAGGTCGAGGTGATCCGCGAGCGCGCGACCGTCACCGGCCCGCACAGCGTCGCGCTGTCAGGCGGGCGCACCGTCACCGCGAAACATATCCTGATCGCCACCGGCGCGACGCCGATGGTTCCGACTTTTCCGGGCAGCGAACATGGCATCACGTCGAACGAGGTGTTCGGCCTGCCGGCCCTGCCGAAGCGCGTCGTGATCGCGGGCGGCGGCTATATCGCCAACGAATTCGCCGGCATCTTCCACGAATTCGGCTGCCGCGTGACCGTGGTCAATCGCGGCGACACGATCCTGCGCGGGTACGATGCGCAGATCCGCGACCGCCTGCTCCAGATCTCGATGTCGAAGGGCATCGATTTCCGCTTCAACTGCACCTTCGAAAGCGTGGAGAAGCGCGACGACGGCACGCTCGTCATCCGCACCGCTGGCGACGATCCGATCGAGGCGGACATGCTGCTGTTCGCCACGGGCCGCAAGCCGCTGACCGAGGGGCTGGGGCTCGAGACCGCCGGGGTCGTGATCGACGGCAATGGCGCGATCAAGGTCGACGCGGACAATCGCACCACCTGCGACAGCGTCTACGCCGTCGGCGACGTCACCAACCGCATCCAACTCACGCCCGTCGCGATCCGCGAGGGGCAGGCCTTCGCCGACACCGTGTTCGGCAACAAGCCGCGCCGGGTCGATTACAATAACGTGCCGGCGGCGGTGTTCAGTCATCCGCCCATGGCGGGCGTCGGCCTCACCGAATCGCAGGCGCGCGAGCGGCTCGGCTCGGTGAAGGTCTTCACCTCCGATTTCCGCGCGATGAAGAACGTGCTCGCCGGGCGCAACGAGCGCGCTTTGTACAAGATGGTGGTCCACCCCGAGACCGACGTGGTGCTCGGCATCCACATGATCGGCCCCGAAGCGCCCGAAATCCTTCAGGCGGCGGCGGTCGCGGTGAAGGCGGGTCTGACCAAGCAGGCATTCGACGATACCGTCGCCCTGCATCCGTCGATGGCCGAAGAACTCGTCCTGATGCGCTGACCGATCGACATTCGGCTTCCCGTTCGCACGGAGCTTGTCGAAGTGCTGTTCTTCCTCACGCGGACTTGGCCCGGGCGAACCCGTGCTTCGACAAGCTCGGCACCAACGATGTGCTAGGGATGTCGTTGCGTGCCCGGCACGAACAAACCGGTCCTTAACCGGTTTGCGCTAGGCCGCGCCGCCATGAACCCGATCGAATATGACGGCGGCGCGCTCAACTCGCTCCGCCAGCGCGTGGCCGAGGTCGAGGAGATGAACGAGGATCTGGTCGCCTTCGCGCGCGGCCAGTCGAGCGCCGTCGCCGCGATCCACGATGCGGTACTCGCCGCGCTGGCCGCCCGCTCGCCGGAGGCGCTCGGCATGGTCGTCACCTGCCGCTGGCCGATGCTGCTGAAGGTGGACGAGGCGGCCTTGTTCTGGAGCGACGGCACCGCCGCCTTTCACGCCGACGCGAACGGTTTCCGCGCGGTCGAATCCCGGCTGGTCGCGCGCATGGCCGATCATCTCCGCCCGGTGACGATGCGCGCCGTCGGCCGTGGCCACCCCGTCTTCGGCGCGCAGGCGGCGGAGATGCGCAGCGAGGCGCTGATCCGGCTCGACGGCGTCGCGGGCTGCGGCCTGATCGCGCTCGGCCAGCGTCGCGCGCCTGCCGCCGAGGGGCTGCACGGCGCCCGCCTGCTGCGCTTCCTCGGCCGCAGCGTTTCGCATATGCTGGAGCAGTGGCCCGCGCGCTGACCCTCGATACCCATCCGGCCTACCAATCCTCCGCCGCGTGGGAGGCGCATCTGCGCCGCGACCGGCGCCGGTCCGAACACACGATCCGCGCGTACGCCGCCACCGCGCGCCGCCTGATCGCCTTTCTCGGCCGCCATCGCGCCTGCGCGATCGACGCCGCCGGTCTTGCCCGCACCGATACGGCCGAGCTGCGCGCCTTCCTGGCCGATCGTCGCGCCGATGGACTCGCCAACGCCTCCGCCGCGCGCGAATTATCGGCCATGCGCGGCTTCCTTGCTTTCGTCGCGGCGGGGGAGGGGATGGCCGCTCCGCCGCGCCTGCGCGGCCCGCGCGTGAAGAAGGGGGTGCCGCGCCCCGTCAGCCCCGCCGATGCGATCGCCATCGCCGATGATGCGGAGGAGGAGGCGTCCGGCGCGCCCTGGATCGGCTTGCGCGATCGCGCGGTTCTGCTCCTGCTCTACGGCGCGGGGCTGCGCGTGGGGGAGGCGGTGGCGCTCACCGGCGCGGCGCTGCCGCTTGGCGACACGCTCGTCGTCACCGGCAAGCGCGCCAAGACGCGCATCGTGCCGCTGCTCGCGCCCGTGCGCGACGCGATCCAGCTCTATTGCGATGCCTGCCCGTGGGGCGTGGCGCGCGATCTTCCGCTGTTCCGGGGGGCGAAGGGCGGCGCGCTGTCGCCCGACATCATCCGCCGCGCGGTGCGTGCGGCGCGCGCGCGGCTGGGCCTCGGCGACCGCACCACGCCGCACGCGCTCCGCCACAGCTTCGCCACCCATCTGCTCGGGCGCGGTGCCGATCTGCGTGCGCTGCAGGAACTGCTCGGTCACGCCAGCCTGTCCTCGACCCAAGTCTATACCGGGGTCGATGCCGCGCACCTGCTCGACGTCTATCGCAACGCCCACCCGCGCGCATGATCCCCTGCAATACCGCTCCGGCCCGCTCCCCCACCCCGCCGCCCAATCAACATACTCGGTGGGCGGCCGGGTGGGGGCGCGGGGCGGACCGGACAGACGG
>NZ_JBMDXG010000084.1:0-8713 GCF_048594985.1 Sphingomonas sp.
TATTATGTCGGGGTGAACATCGGCGGCTTCCTTGCGCCGCTGATCTGCGGAACGCTGGGCGAACTGTATGGCTGGCATTGGGGGTTCGGCGCGGCGGGCCTCGTCGGCACCTTGTGGAGCCGGACATCGCACGGCCTTTTCTTCCTGCTGCTCGCCGGCCTCGCCGCATCCGCGGCATTGCTGTTGCGACAATTAGACGGTCGCGCACAGAAAGTGCTTCGCCAAGCCGAGATAGGTTGACAATTTTCTGAATAGGACGAAAATTTCTGTCGTTGCACGTAATGAGGGTGGGACGATGCGCGCTTCTCGTCAGATACAATCCGTTGCCGGCATCATCGCCGGGCTCCTGATCGCGAATGCCGGGCTGGCCCAGGCGGCCGAGCGGGCGGCGACGCAGCCGGGGGACATCATCGTGACCGCGCAGAAGCGCGAGGAGACGCTGATAGACGTTCCGCAATCGGTGTCGGTGGTCAGCGGCGACACGCTCGAGCGGCAGCAGGCGACCAACTTCAAGGATTATCTGAAGCTCGTTCCCGGGCTCCAGCTCAACCAGTCCACCCCCGGTTTCGGCCGGCTCGTGCTGCGCGGCGTGAACACCGGCGGCGTCGCTTCGACCGTCGCGGTCTACCAGGACGAGACGGTGTTCGGTTCGTCGAGCGGCCTCGTCAACGGCGGCATCCTGGCGGGCGACTTCGACACGTTCGACATCGCCCGGATCGAAGTGCTGCGAGGGCCCCAGGGCACGCTCTATGGCGCCAACGCGCTCGGCGGCATCCTGAAGTTCGTGACCAACGCACCCGATCCCACGAAGGTCGAGGCGCGCGTGCGCGGCAGCGTCGAGGGCGTGGATGGCGGGCAGGCATCCTATATGGGCAGCGCGGTCGTGAACCTGCCGCTCAGCGAAACGCTGGCGCTGCGCGCATCCGGTTTCTACCGCGACATCGGCGGCTTCATCGACTCGATCGGCACCGGCGGTTCGGATGTCGACAAGAACATCAACACGTCGAAAAATTATGGCGGCCGGGTGTCCGCTCTGTTCAAGCCGAGCGCCGACTTCTCGATCCAGCTCAGCGCCTATCTCCAGAATATCGACGTCAACGGGTCGGACTCGGTCGATTCGGATCCGGCGACGGGCCGCACGCTGTACGGCCGGCTCAGCCAGTCGCAGTTCGTGCCCGAATTTAGCGACATCCGCTATCGCGTCTATAACGGTGTCCTGAACTACGATTTCGGCTTCGCCAGCGTTGTCTCCTCGACCAGCTACAGCACGCTCAAGCAGAATTTCCGCGTGGATCTCACCCCGTCCTATGGAGTGATCGTCGAGCAGGCATTGGGCGTGCCGAACGACTTCTATCAAGATCAGACGACGCGCGTCCGCCGCTTCACGCAGGAAGTGCGGCTGCAGTCGCCGGCCGACGACGTGTTCGAATGGCTGGTTGGCGGCTATTATACCAATGAAAAGGGGCTGATCGATCAGTTGCTGATCGCGGCGACGCCGGGGACGGTGACGCCGGTGCCGGGGCTGCCGCTGCTCGGCTCGGCTCGGGCGCCGTCGCGCTATCGCGAATATGCCGGCTTCGCCAACGCCACGGTCCATTTCGGTCCGCGCTTCGACCTGACCTTCGGCGGCCGTTACAGCCATAACAGCCAATGGTCCGATCAGGCGTCGGACGGGGCGCTCGTCGGCGGCGAGACCATCCTGCCGCGCGCGCGCTCGTCGGAGAACGTCTTCACCTATTCGGTCTCGCCCAAGTTCAAGATGAGCGACGACGCGTCGGTCTATGCGCGGGTCGCCAAGGGCTTCCGCCCCGGCGGACCCAACACCCTGCCGCCCAACGCGCCCGAAGCGCTGCGGACCTATGATTCGGACTCGCTGGTCAGCTACGAGCTGGGCTTGAAGGCACAGACGCCCGATCGCTTCTTCTCGATCGACGCCTCCGTCTTCCACATCGATTGGAAGGACATTCAGGTCTATGGGGTCGTCGACAATTTCGGCCTCAACTTCAACGGCGGCAAGGCCAAGAGCGACGGCTTCGAATTCACCGCCACGGTTCGTCCGACGCCCGGGCTGTCGGCCTCGGTCAACGGCGCCTACACCGACGCCAAGCTGAAGGACGACACGCCCCCGGAGGTCGGCGGGCTCGACGGCGACCGTCTGCCCTACACGCCCAAGTTCAGCGTGGCCGCGAACCTCGATTACGAATGGACGCTCGCCACCGAGACCGAGGCCTATGTCGGCACCTCGCTGCGGCACGTGTCGCAGGCGACGGCGACATACAATGCGGGACTGCGCGCGGAGAATGGGCGCCAGCCTTACGTCCGCGGCTACGAGGTTCTGGATCTGCGCGCCGGGGTCGAGTTTGGGCGCTATTCGGTCGAAATCTACGCCAAGAACCTCACGAACGTCGCCGGCAAGACCTCGCTCGATCAGGGCGTGCCGCCCAACCTGCCCTTCGCGGCATCGGCGGCGGGCGTCATCCGTCCGCGCACGATCGGCGTGACCGTCGGCGCGGGCTTCTAGGCCGATGGCCGATCTGGCCTCCCCGGCAGAGACGGGCGTCGCGGTCCATACGCTGCCCGCGCCCTATCTGCTGTTCCTGGGCGACACGACCGAGGCGGGCTTTGCCAAGACCGCCTTCGGCCTGCGCGACTGGGCGGGAGAGAGGTGTATCGGGGAACATGCCCTGCCAGCGGCGACGGTCAGCGTCGGCCTGCCCGCGATGGGCCCGCGCGAGGCGGCGGCAAAGGGCGCGCGCGCGATGGTGATCGGCGTCGCCAATCCCGGCGGCGTCATTCCGCCATCATGGATGCCCGCGCTGATCGAGGCGCTGGAGGCAGGGCTGGATCTCGTCGCCGGCATGCACACGCGCCTGGCCGACATTCCCGCGCTGGCGGAGGTAGCGGCGCGCGGCACGGCGCGCCTGATCGATCTGCGCGTGCCCCCCGCCCGCCTGCCCGTCGCGAGCGGGCGCAAGCGCACCGGACGGCGGCTGCTGACCGTTGGCACCGACTGCGCACTCGGCAAGAAATATACCGCGCTCGCCATCGCGCGTGGATTGGCCGAATCCGGCACGTCCGCCACCTTTCGTGCCAGCGGGCAGACGGGCATCATGCTCGCGGGCGAAGGGATCGCGATCGACGCGGTGATCGCCGATTTCGCATCGGGCGCGGCCGAACTACTGAGTCCCGATACCAACTCCGCGCATATCGATGTGATCGAGGGGCAGGGTTCGCTGTTCCACCCTTCCTATGCGGCGGTGTCGCTGGCGCTGCTCCACGGCAGTCAGCCCGACATGTTCGTCGTGTGCCATCAGCCGGGGCGGACTCGGATTCTCGGGCATCCGCAGTTCCCCGTTCCGCCGATCGAGGCGGTGATCGAACAGACGGTGATGCTGGGACGACTGACCAACCCCGAAATTCGCTGCGTCGGCATCAGCCTGAACACATCGGGCATGGAGGCGGGGGCCGCCGAGCGCGAGATCGCGGAGACGGAAGCGCGCCTCGGCATGCCGACGGCGGATCCGATCCGCGGCGGCGACGCATTCCGGCGGCTGCTGGCTTCGTGCCACTCCTGAGCGACCGCGCTACGGACCGGTTCCGCCGGTTCATCCTCCCGGGCCTCGCCTTCAAGGCGGTGGTGATCGGCGGCGGTTACGCCACCGGGCGAGAGATCGCCGAATTCTTCCTCCCCGCCGGTCCATGGGGCGGTCTCGCGGCGATGCTGCTGGCGACGTTGATCTGGGGCGCGGTCGCCGCCGCCACCTTCCACTTCGCGCACATGACCGGGGCGCGTGATTACCGGACCTTCTTCAAGGCGCTGCTCGGGCGCGGCTGGTTCCTGTTCGAGGCCGCCTACGCCCTGTTCATTGTCGTGATCCTCGCGGTGTTCGGCGCGGCGGCGGGCGCGATCGGCGCGGCGACGCTCGGACTTCCGCCGCTCGTCGGCACGCTTGCGCTGATGGCGGCGATCGTCGCCTGCGTCGCGGCGGGCAATGCGGGGGTCGAACGCGTCTTCGTCTGGGTCTCGGTCCTGCTCTACGCGACCTATGCCGCCTTCCTCCTGCTGGCGCTGACGACCGTGGGGGATCGAATCGCGCACGCCTTCGCCATGGCGCCGCCGCCCGCGCCGGACTGGCCGCTCGGCGGCATCGTCTATGCCGGCTACAATATCGTCGGCGCGGTGATGATCCTGCCGGTCACCCGCCACTTCCGCTCGGGCCGCGACGCCGTGATCGCGGGTGCGATCGCCGCCCCGCTGGCGATGGCGCCCGCCCTGCTGTTCTTCATCGGCATGACCGCCTTCCTGCCCGATATCGCCAGCGCGGTGCTGCCGTCGGATCACATGCTCGTGCGGCTCGGCCATCCGGCCTTCCACCTGCTCTTCCAGGCGATGATCTTTGCCGCCCTGCTCGAAAGCGGCAGCGGTGCGGTCCATGCGGTGAATGAGCGCGTCGCGCATGCGCACGGGCGGACGGCGCTGTCCCCCGCCCTGCGCGCGCTGGTCGCACTGGCGCTGCTGGCGCCGTGCATGCTGCTGGCCGACCGCGTCGGCCTCGTAACCTTGATCGCCTCGGGCTACCGCCTGCTCGCCTGGCTGCTGATCCTGATCTACGTCCTCCCTCTCCTGCTGGCGATCCTGCTGCCACGCATGCGGGCGGCCAACCGGCTGGAACACTCATGACGAAACGCCTGCTTCTCCCGCTCCTCTGCGCGGCTACGATCGGCGCGCCGCTGGCCGCCGCGCCGCCGCGCAATTTCGACGCGCGGGTCGAGGCGTTGCGCCGCGCGTCGGGGACGCCGGGCATGGCGATCGCGATCGTCGAGGACGGCAAGGTGACGCTCGCCAAGGGCTATGGCGTCCGTAAGCTCGACGCGCCCGAGAAGGTCGATGCGGACACCGTGTTTATGATCGGATCGACCGCGAAGGCGATGACGTCGGCCGCGCTCGCCACCTTGGTCGATGCCGGCAAGCTCGGCTGGGACGATCGGGTGATCGATCACCTGCCGGCTTTCCAGATGTACGATGCCTGGGTCACGCGCGAAATCACCGTGCGCGACCTGCTCGTCCACCGCAGCGGCCTCGGGCTCGGCGCGGGCGACCTGCTCTATATTCCGCGCGGCAGCTATTCGCGTGAGGAGATCATCCGCCGCATCCGGCATATCGCGCCCGCCACCAGCTTCCGGGGTGGCTATGCCTATGACAACATCCTCTACCTCGTCGCCGGGCAGTTGGTCGAGGCGGTCAGCGGGCAGACGTGGGAAGATTACGTCCGCGCACACGTCTTCGCGCCTGCCGGCATGACGCGCGCGATCGACGAGGAGGCGCGCTTCTTCGCCGAACCCAATCGCGCGCAGCCGCACGCGCGGTTCGGCGGCCCGGTGCGCGGGGTGGGCCCGATGCGCATGCTGGACGAGCGTGACCGCCTGCCGCAGGCATCCGCGCCCGCCGGCCTGATCGCCGCGAGCGGGAACGACATGGCGCGCTGGCTTCAAGTCCAGCTTGGCGAGGGCGCGGCGCCGAATGGCCAGCGCGTCTATAGCGAGGCGCAGGCGCGCGAGATGTGGGCGCCCGTCACGCCGATGCCGATCACGCCCGTGCCCGCGCCGGTCGCGGAGACCACGCCGACCTACCAGGCCTATGCGCTCGGCTGGCAGGTGCGCGACTATCGCGGCGCGCGGATCATCTGGCATGCCGGCGGACTGTTCGGGTCGACCTCGATGGTCGTGCTGATCCCCGAAAAGAAGGTCGGCTTCGCGATCGAACTCAACAGCGAGGAGCCGGCGCCGCGCCACGGACTGATGTACGAACTGCTCGACCATTATCTCGGCCTGCCCAAGCAGGACTGGCCAAAGCGTTTCCAGGCCTATGCCGACGCGCGCTTCGCGGGCGCGCAGGCCGCCGTCGCACAAAGCAAGGCCGTGGCCGCCAAGGTCGGCCCCTCGCTTCCGCCCGCCAGCTATGCCGGCCGCTACGTCGATCCCTGGTATGGCGCGATGGCGATCGGCGCCGATGCGCGCGGCCTGACGGTCGATTTTACGCCCACGCCGGGGATGAAGGGGCGGCTGGAGCATTACCAGTACGACACCTTCATCACACGTTTCGACGATCCGGGGATCGAGCCGGCTTTCCTGACCTTCGCGCTCGATGCGGAGGGCAAGGTGGCCACAATCACGGCCCGGCGCGTGTCGCCGATCGCCGATTTCAGCTTCGACTATCAGGACCTCCGCTTCACCCCCGAACGCCCGGCCGAATGAGGCCAAGACTGGAGACGGCTCCATGATCCGCAGACTGTGCCTCGCTTTGCTGGCCGCCGCGACCGCGCACATGGCGGTGCCCGCGCAGACGCCCCCTGCGTCTCCCGCCGTGCCCCCTGCCCCCCAGTCGGACAATCAGCCCGGCTTGGCGACGCCGACGCTGGACGCGCGTGACGTGGGCGCCTGGCTCGACGGCTACATGCCGGCGGCGCTCAAGCAGGGGAAGATTGCGGGCGCGCAGGTCGTCGTCGTCAAGGACGGTCAGGTCATAGCGCAGAAGGGCTATGGCTTCGCCGACGTCGCGGCAGCCACGCCGATGGATCCGACCCGATCGATGATGCGCATCGGCTCGACCTCGAAGCTCTTCACCTGGACGGCGGTGATGCAGCAGGTCGAGGCAGGGCGGATCGATCTCGACGCCGACGTCAACCGCTATCTCGATTTCAGGATCACGCCCCGCTCGGGCCGAGCGATCACCATGCGCGACCTGATGAACCATCGCGCCGGGTTCGAGGAGGGGCTGAAGGACCTTCTCGCGACCGATCCCAAGCGGCTGAAGACCAACGAGCAATATCTGAAGCAGAATATCCGCCCGCAACTGTTCCCGTCCGGGACCGTGCCCGCTTACTCCAACTATGGCGTGGCGCTTGCCGGCTACATCGTCGAGCGTGTCTCGCACGAGCCGTTCGACGCCTATGTCGAACGCCACATCCTGGCGCCGCTGGGCATGCGCCGCACCACCACGCGGCAGCCGCTTCCCGGCGCCTTCTCCGCCTTCATGTCCAAGGGCTATACGCAAAGCGACGCCGCGCCGAGCAAGTTCGAGCTGGTCACCACCGCCCCGGCCGGCAGCGTCAGCGCGACCGGCGCGGACATGGGCCGCTTCATGATCGCGCTGCTCCAGCAGGGGCGGCTGGGCGATACGCGCATCCTCCGGCCCGAAACCGCCCGCCTGATGTTTCAACCCACCTTCGCCGCCCCGGCGGGCTTCGACACGATGGCGCACGGTTTCTTCCACGGCCGGCGCAACGGGCGGCTGGTGGTCGGGCATGGCGGGGACACGATCGTCTTCCACACCGACCTGAACATGCTGCCCGAGGAGAATGTGGGGATCTTCGTCAGCTTCAACAGCCGGGGCGCCGACAATTCGGTCTACGGTGCGCGCGAACGCCTGTTCGACCTGTTCATGGATCGCTACTTCCCCGCGCCACGCACGCCCGCCCGCCCCGCGATCGCCGACGCGGCCGCGCATGCCGCCGCTATTGCGGGCCGGTACGAAAGCTCGCGGCGGGTCGAAACGGGCTTCATCAGCCTGTTCTACCTCATCCAGCAGGATCAGCTGGTCGCCAACGAAGACGGCACGGTCAGCCTGTCGTCGATCGAGGACAAGAAATTCCGCGAAGTCGTGCCCGGCCTATGGCGCGAGGTCGGCGGCGCGCGCCAGCTGCTGGTGACGCAGGTCGGCGGGAGGCGCGCCATTATCGACAGCGCCAACCCGGTCGGAATCCTGCAGGCGGTGCCGCTCGCGCGCAACGCCGTGGTCAATCAGTTGATCGCCGTCCTGTCGGTGATCGTGCTGATCGCGACGCTGATCGCCTGGCCCGCGTCGGCGTGGCTGAGGAGGCGCTACAAGCTGCCGACGCGCCTGACCGGGCAAGCGGCGCGTGTCCGGCTGGCGACGCGCGTGGCCGCCGCCGCCGACCTCCTCTATCTGGGCGCCTGGTACACCGTGCTGGCGCCGATCCTCCAAAACCGGGTCGACGCCTACAATGACGGGCTCGACGGCTGGATCAGGGTCCTTCAGGTCGCCGCCTTGGTGCCGGTCCTCGGCGCAGCCGTCGGCCTCTGGAATGCGGCGCTGGCGTTTCGCGACCGGCGCGGCTGGGGCGCGGTGGTCCGCAGCGTGATCGTCGCGCTGGCGCTGCTCGGCATCGTCTGGATCGCGTGGATGGGCCGGCTGATCGGCTTCGACCTCAATTACTGAGCCAGCGCGCGCCACTCACACCGGCAGGACGGTCGTCGACTTGATCTCCGACAGGGCGACGGTGGACACGACCTCCTGCACGCCGGGCAGGCGCGAGAGCTTGTTGAAGAAGAAGCGTTCGTACGCCTCGATATCCTCGGCGACGACGCGCATCAGGAAATCGACCGGTCCCATCAGGACGTAGCATTCGAGTACCTCGGGGAAGCCCCGGATCGCATCCGCGAATTCGTCGAGATGCGCGCGGCCATGCGCGTTCAACTTCACCTGCGCGAACACATGCGCGTTGAGCCCGACGCTGCGCCGGTCGAGCAGCGCGACGCGCTTGCGAATGATCCCGTCGCGCTCCAGCCGGTCGATGCGTCGCCAGCAGGGCGATGGCGACAGGCCCGCGCGCTCGGCGATCGTGGCCGTCGACAGGCTGGCATCCTCCTGCACGATCCGGAGGATGCGTCGTTCGGCGTCGTCCAATTGCAC
>NZ_JBMDXG010000085.1:0-20683 GCF_048594985.1 Sphingomonas sp.
TCGGCGGGCGGGCGGATGTCCTTCACCTCGACCCGCGTGATCTTCACGCCCCACGATTCGGTCGCATGGTCGACCACCGACAGCAGGCGGGCGTTGATCTCGTCGCGCTTCGAGAGGGTCTCGTCGAGGTCCATCGATCCCCTCACCGTGCGCAGGTGGGTGGGGGTCAGTTGCATGATCGCGACGTAGATTTCGGAGACTTCGTAGGCGGCCTTGGCGGCGTCCAGCACCTGGAAGAAGACCACGCCGTCGACAGAGACCATCGCATTGTCGCGGGTGATGATCTCCTGCCCGGGGATGTCGAGCACCTGTTCCATCATGTTGATGCGCCGCCCGACCCGGTCGACGAAGGGCACGATCAGGTTGAAGCCGGGCCGCGCTACGACGGTGAAGCGCCCGAAGCGCTCGATCGTGTACTGATAGCCCTGACGGACAACGGTCACGCCGGCAAACACCGCAAAGATCGCGAGCAGCGCCAGCGCCGTAAAAAAATAGAGCATGGCCGCGCCTTTCCCGTTGGTCGCACAGATATGCGCCTGAAACGATCCGGTTCAATCGCAATCGTGCCGCACGCTTAAGGGCGCGGTGTGGGATCCGTTATCCTGATCGTGCGGTACGATCCCATCTCCTCCGATGCCCGCGTCCGATGTCGCGGCTGGCTCCGTTTCCTGTTTGGGCAGGAGGAGGGGCCGCCCGTCCCGCTGCCGCCCCCGCCCGATCCGCTGCTGGTGGGATCGGCCGAGTTTGTCGATCTCGCGGTACTCGCGGCGCAGCTGGCCGAGTTGATCGGTTCGGCGCGCGAGCGACTCGACGGGGCGGTGGCGATGGTCGACCGCTCGGCCAACGACGCAGCGGATTATGGCAAGGCATTGTCGCGCGAAGCCGAGGCGATCGGCGCACAGGAGCTGCCCGCCGATACCGTCGCGGCGCTGCTGAACGTCACGCGGGCAATGATCGACCGGACCGAGTCCGCGGAGGAACGTCTGCGCTCGACCAACGCCGAATTACGCGCGTTGCAGCGCGACCTGAGCATCGCGCAGGAAAGCGCTGAGCGCGATCCGCTGACCGGCCTGCTCAATCGCGGGGCCCTTCAGCGCGCGCTCGTCCGCGCAATCGAAACCGCGCGGCAGACCGAGGCCGCATTGTCGGTGGCCTTCTGCGACATCGACGATTTCAAGCGGCTCAACGACATTCACGGCCATGCCGTCGGCGATCGCGTGCTGCGGCTGGTGGCCGATGCGCTGGCGGAGGAGGCCGACGACAACACCTTCGTCGGACGCCAGGGCGGCGAAGAGTTCGTTTTGCTGTTCGAGGGGAGCGGCGTGCTGGAGGCAGCGGCGCGCGTCGACGCGGTCCGGGAGGCGCTGAGCCGCCGTTTCCTCCGTTCGCGTTCGGACGGGGCGCCGATCGGGCATGTCACCTTCTCGGCCGGCGTGGCCGGACTGGCGCAGGGCGAGGGAGAGGAGGAAGTCCTCGATCGCGCCGACCGCGCGCTCTACCGGGCGAAACAAGGCGGGCGAAACCAGGTGATGATCGATACGCCTGACTAGATCAGCGCCCCCCTGCGATGGTCCGCGCCTGTTCCAGTCCGCTTTCGATCGCGCGGGTGATGCCCTCGCCGATCGCGGGCGCGGCGATCGCGATCAGGACCAGGCCGGCGAGCAGGGTAGCGGGCAGGCCGACCGCGAACAGGTTCATCGTCGGCGCCGAGCGGGCGAGCATCCCCATCACGATCTGGACAAGGATCAGCGCGAAGCCGACGGGCAGCGCGATCGCAAACCCGGCGGCAAGCATGTCCCCGCCGAACAGGACAAGGCCGTGCACGCTGTCGGCCCCCAGCCACGCCTGTCCCATCGGGAGCGTGCGATAGCTGTCGACTAGGATGGTGGCGAGCGTCAGATGTCCGTTGATCGCGAGGAACAGGAAGGTGCCCAGGATCGAGAGCAACTGCGCGAGCGCGGGCGTCGGCGATCCGGTCTGCGGATCCATCATGCCGGCGAAGCCCAGGCCCATGGCGTTGCCCACGATTTCACCCGCCAGCATTGCGGCGGAGAAGCCGATCTGGACCGCGAAGCCGAGCGCCAGGCCCGCCAGCGCCTCGCCGATCACCAGCGCGATGCCGGCGAAGGAGGCGATCCCGCCGGGCGGAAGCTGAAACGGCACCACGTTGAGCGCGGCCATCCCGATCGCCACCGCCACCACGAAGCGGAGCTGGATCGGCACCGACGTCATCCCGAACAGCGGCGCGGCGAAGAAGGCGGCGCCGGGGCGGATCGCAGCGAGAAGCAGCAGCCAGAGGTTCGCCTCCAGATCGGCGAAGGCGGGCGGGAACATCGGTGCGCCTAACGCAC
Source organism: Sphingomonas sp. (assembly GCF_048594985.1). Lineage (GTDB taxonomy): Bacteria > Pseudomonadota > Alphaproteobacteria > Sphingomonadales > Sphingomonadaceae > Sphingomonas_I. Next base: position 2,352 of record NZ_JBMDXG010000085.1, read on the forward strand.
CACGTCGGGGATCCGCGCGAACATGTCGCGGGTGAAATCCGCCACCAGCATGAGCATCGCGCCGCCGAACAGGACGAGGCACAGCCCGACCACGATCAGCTTGGGCACGAACGAGAGCGTCGCCTCGTTGATCGAGGTCGCGGCCTGGATCATGCCGAGGATCAGCCCCGCCACCAAGGCGGGGATCAATACAGGCGAGCAGGCGAGCGCCAGCACCCACAGGGCCTGCTGCGCCACGCCGATGAAATAATCGGGGGAGGCGGCGGTCTCCATCAGTTGAAGCTCGCCGCGAGGCTGCCCATCGTCAGCGCCCAGCCATCGACAAGAACGAACAGCAGCAGCTTGAACGGCATCGAGATGATCGCGGGGGACAGCATCATCATGCCGAGCGACATCAGGGTGGACGCCACCACGAGGTCGATGATCAGGAACGGCAGGAAGATCAGGAAGCCGATCTGGAACGCGGTCTTGAGCTCGGACGTGACGTAGGCGGGGAGCAGGATCGAGAAGGGCACATCGGACGGCCGTTCGAAGCGCGGCGCCTTGGCCATGTCCGCGAACAGCTTGAGGTCGGTCTGCCGCGTCTGGCGCATCATGAAGCCGTGGAGCACGTTTCCGGTGCGGCTGATCGCCTCCTCGATCGGGATCTGGCCGGCGCCGTAGGGTGTATAGGCGACGCGATTGATCTCGGTCACCGCAGGCCGCATCACGAACAGCGACAGGAAGAGGGCCAGCCCGACGAGCACCTGGTTGGGCGGGGTCTGCTGGAGGCCGAGCGCCTGCCGCAGGATCGACAGCACAATGATGATCCGCGTGAAGCTGGTCATCATGAGGAGCAGCGACGGCAGCACCGTCAACAGGCTCATCAGCAGCAGGATCTGCAACGACAGCGACAACGGCTGCCCGTTCCCGCTTACGGCGCGGAGCGCGCGATCGATCCCGCCCGTGGCAGGCGGGCCGGGCGGGGCCGCGATCTGCGCGAAGGCGGGGTGTGCCAGCAGGACTGCGAGCAGCATCGCGACAGCAAGGAACAGCGCCGTCCTAAGCCCTCTCCCTTGAGGAAGAGGGTTGGGTGAGGGTGTTCGGGTCGAGGGGGGAGTAACCAGCTGTAGCGCGCTTCCTCTCACCCCGACCCTCTCCCCACAGGGGAGAGGGAGGTTCAATGCCGCCTCACTCATCGGGCAGCGAAAAGCTGGGTGCCTCGGCCTCGGCGATCGTGTCCACGCGGCCGCGCGACACCGCGATCAGGAAGCGGCGGCCCGAAAATTCGATCACTGCGATCCGGCTCATCGGCCCCAGCGGCACCGCGTCGATCACCCGGATCGCGCGCTCGCGATTGCCGAAGCGCATCCCCGGCTGGAGCCGCCGGTAGAGCCACAACGAAAGGACCGCCAATCCCGCCACCAGCACCAACATGACGAAGAGCTGGAGGAGGTAGGCGCCCATCATGTCCGTCGTTCAATCCCCGACAGCCGCGCCTCGGTGGCGGCCACGTCCACGACCCTTATGCCGAACTTGCCGTCCACCGTCACTACCTCTCCGCGCGCCACCAGAGTGCCGTTGACGAGGATGTCGAGCAGCTCGTTCGCCTGTCGGTCGAGCTCGACCACCGAACCTTCGGCGAGATCCATCAGTTCGGCAAGGCGCAGGCTGGTCGATCCGACCTCGACCGACAGGCGCAGCGGAATGTCCGCCAGCAGGCGATAGTTGCGCGCGCCGGCAAGGGCGTCGTTCGCGAGCGCGGGCGCATCAATCATGTCGCTCATCCTAAAGCTGTCCTACCTTTTCGATCATGAGCGCGGCGCGCCCGTCCTGTTCGCCAATCACGCCGAGCGCGATCCGCTGCGCCCCCGCGAGCAACGGCGCGCGCGAGGGCAGGGTGATGGGGACGACGTCGCCGGGCTTGAGCGCCAGCAATTGCGCGACCGAGATTTCGGGACGCGCAAGCACGCTTCGCACAGGCAAGGTCACGTCCTGGAGCGCCTGTCCAAGGCGACGACGCCACGCATTGACGGCGTCGGTATCCTCGACTGGCATGCTCGTCGCCAATTTCTCCTCGAGCGGGCGGAGCATTGCCAGCGGATAGAGGATTTGGATCTCGGCATCGCCTGCATCGCTGGCGATCGCAAACCGCTGGATGACGACCGCTTCGTGCGGACGGACGAAGTTGAGCATGTGCGCGTTCGATTCCTGCCCCGCGGGGGCGGCGTCGACGGGCACGACCTCGTCCCAATGCTGGACCAGCACGCCCGACAGCCGGTCGAGCAGGCGGCGCAGCAGCAACTCCTCGCTGGGGGTGAATTCGGTCGCGCGCGTGGGCCTGTGTGCGCCTGGCGCGCCGCCGTAGAAGCTTTCCACAAGCCGCGCGATGAAATCGGGGTCGATCGCGATCAGCATGCCGCCCTTGAGCGGATGAAGACGATAAAGCGACAGGCTCATGAAAGCGGGCAGGCGCGCCTGCCACTCGCGATAGTCAATCGTTTCGAGCGGTGTCGTGCTCACCCCGATCCGGCCGCGCAGGATCGGTTCCAACGCGGGCTTGAGCGCACGGGCAAGCTTTTCGCCCATCCGCTCCAGCCCGGTCAGGTGCTGCGCGGGGCGGAAGCTGTCGCGGCCGAGCGCGAAAGGCCGGGCTTCCGCGCGGCGCGTCGCGAACGGCGCGTCGGGCATGTCGCCGCCGGGCTCATCGAGGAGCAGCGCCGGATCGGCCGAGGCGAACGGGGCGCCCGTCATTGGATGATGAAGCTCGTGAAATAGACGTCGTCGATCCCGCCGAAACCCTCGCGCTGTTCCAGCACGTGGTTGATCGCGCCGACCAGACGCTTGCGCAGCGCGGCCTTGCCCTCCGGCGTGTTGAGCGCCTCCGCATCCGAATCGGCAAGCACGCCCAGTACCGCAGAGCGCACCGGCATCTGGCTATCCTCCAAATGTTTGACGACCTTCTCGTCGTAGAAGGTCGACACGCCGAGCCCGAGCTGGAGGAAGCCGTCCGTGTCGCGCAGGTTCGAGGTGAAGGGCTGTTCGATCGCGAAATAGGTCGATTTGTAGACCTCGGGATCGACCTTTGCGCCTTCGGGCAGGTCGGTCGGACCGTGCGCGCCCTCCTTCAGCAAGAGCTTCGGGCGATGGGGATCGACCTTATGCCCTTCATCGCCGCCGACCATGCCGCTGCTCGCTGCATAGAGGCCTGCGCCGACGCCGCCGCCGAGAAGGAGCAGCGGCATGCCGACCAGCAGGACGAGCCTCTTCACCTTGCCGCCCTTCTTCTTCGGCGCACTGGCCGCGGCCTTGTCGTCGCTCATCGTCGCTCCCCCCTTAAGCATAGAGCGCGTCGGGCTGCCCCGACGCGGCGGGGTCCGACCCCGGCTCATCCGCCGGGCTACGCGAAAATGGTTGATGAGCGGTTGAGGATTGGCGGTGCTGGCCGGATTGCGCGTTGGCCTGGCCCTGCCCGTGCGATTGCGTCTGGGCCTGACCCTGATCCGATCGGGGCGAATTGTAGCTAGTATTGTCCGGGCGCAGGTCGACCTGCGCGTCGGCGATCTTCAGGCCGTGCGCGCGTGCCTCCGCAACGAGCTGCGGCTGGTGGTCGGCGAGAATGTCGTGTGTCGCTTGCGTGTCTGCCGTCAGCCGGATGGCGGCGCCGTCATCGGTCGTGGCGATGGCGACCGCCAATGTGCCGAGATGGGGTGGCGAGAGCGTGAAATTCATCGTGCCCGAGCCCGAACCGCTGCCCGCCGCATGCGTGATGTCGCGCGCAAGCGTGTCGAGCCAGAGCCCGTCGCGGGCGATGACCAGCTGACGCGCGATGCCGATGTCGGCCGCCGGGGCGGCGGGTGCGATTCCGATTCCCGGTTCGGCCATGTCGGAGCCGAGACGCTGCTCCAATCCAACGGCGGTCACGTCGGTGCGTGGCGAGGCATCGAGCACGAACGCCGCCGGAACGGGCGCCGGGCGCCCGCTGTCGATCTGCGGGGCCTTGGCCTCGGATGTCTGCGGGAGGTGGGCCGCCGGTTTGTCGGTTTGGAACACCGCTGCGCTGGACGGCCCATGCTGCGGAGGGGCGTCAGGCAACCTCTGCGATTTCGGCCATTGTTTCGTCTCGGCGAGGAAAGGCTTCAGGACATCGGGCAGTATCGGAGTGTCCGCCTCAAGCTGTTCCCCCGCGTCCTGTCGCGGCGAGACGGCCGGCGACGATTTGATGGGCGGCGGCGTCGCGTTCGTCTGGTCGGGCAAAGTCGCGCCGGGGCTTGCGATCGCCGCGCTTCCCGCCAGAAGCTGCGCGCGGCGTGATTGACCAGTCTCCTCGGGTGCCTTCGTTACCGGAGTAGCGACGGGCGTCGGAGGCGGTGCGAGAGCGAGGGCCAGGATGGCGGTCGGGCCGGCGGCGATCGCGCTTTCCAGCGCGTCGTCGGTTTCCGCCTCGGCGGGCGCATCCTCGCTAGTAAAAAGCAGCGGGGTAGTCTCCGCCACCGGGACCTCGCCCAGTATTTGGGGAATCGCGATAGGGGACGGCGCCGTGGACGGCATTACGGCCGGCGCCATGACCGGCGCAGCCAGCGTGGCGAACAGGGCGCCGAAGGGGTCCGCCGGCGCAAGTTCGGCCGACTCTGCGACGCCCGGCGCGGGCATGGTCGCCACTGCCGGGAACGGGACTGCGGCGGGGCCGCCGACCGCGAGTGCGACGTCAGCCACGGTCCACCTCCTTGCGAGTGCGATGGCGGATGCCGGCCATCATGCGTTGTTCGATCATCTGTTGAAGCTCAGCGACGGCGCGCACCTGAAGCCGCTCCGCACTTTCGCGCGCGATATCGGCGTCGCGCCGCATCTCGGCCTTGGCCAGAGCGGTCGCGCGCGCGGCGTCGAGCGCGTGCGTTAATCCATCACGCACAGTGTCGAGCCGCAGGCCGAGCTCCCCGGCATTGCCGAGCGCCGCGCCGCTGGTGAGGCCGGCCGCGACCGACAGGCTTGTCCGCAGCGCGACGAGCCGCGCGGCATTGCTCTCCAGCTGGACGACCTTGCCCTCCGCGTTCGCGGCTTCGCCCACGGCATGGCGATGTTGAACCTCTCGGACGCGTGTGATCCGGGTGCGGCGATGGGCAAGTGCTGTCATGCGCCGAAGCTATCGATCAGTTGGGTAACCGAGACGTTAAGGTTGACTAGGCGATGCTGATCCTGGCGCAGAAAATCGAGGATCAGCGGCATGTGCGCGATCGCGGCGTCGATCACCGCGTCGCTACCCGCTTTATATGCGCCCATAAGGATGAGGTCGCGATTTTCCTCATACACCGACCAGAGCCGGCGCAGCGTCCGCGCGGCGGCGGCGTGATCGGGCGCGACGATATCGCTCATCACGCGGCTGAGCGACTTGCCGACGTCGATCGCGGGGAACACGCCTTGCTCGGCCAGTCCGCGCGACAGGATGATGTGACCGTCGACGATCGCGCGCGCGGTGTCGACGATCGGATCCGACGTATCGTCCCCGTCGGCCAGAACGGTATAGAGCGCGGTGATCGATCCGCCGGTGCGCAGGTCGACGCCCGCACGCTCGACCAAGCGCGGGATCAGGCCCAGCGCGGAGGGCGGATAGCCCTTCATCGTCGGTGGTTCGCCCAGCGACAGGCCGATCTCGCGCTGCGCGTGCGCAACGCGGGTAAGGCTGTCGATCAGCAGCAGCACGCGCTTGCCCTGGTCGCGAAAATACTCGGCAATCGCGGTCGCGCGCATCGCTGCGCGAAGGCGCAGGATCGGGGGGTGATCGGCCGGTACCGCGACCACCGCGGTCTTGTGACGCACGCCGTCCAACTTGGTGGCGAGAAAGTCCGCCACCTCGCGGCTGCGTTCGCCGACCAGCCCGACGACGATGACGTCGGCAACCGCGCCTTGCAGCATCTGCCCCATCAGCACCGACTTGCCGACGCCCGATCCGGCGGCGATCGCGATCCGCTGGCCGACGCCGGCGGTGAGCAAGGCGTTGATCGCGCGCACGCCGAAATCGAACGGCGCGGTCACGCGGTCGCGATCTAGCGGGTTGGAGCGGCGCCCGGCGAGCGGCCAGCGCGCGGCGGTGGCGATCGGCCCACGACCGTCGATCGGATTGCCGAGCGCGTCGATTACGCGGCCGAGCAGCGCATCGCCCACATCGACGCTGGTACCGCGCCGATCGGGCTCGACCCGCGCGCCGCAGGCGTGCGGCGCATCGGCATCGAGCGCCATCAGCAGAGTACGGTCGCCGCGAAAGCCGACCACCTCGGCCAGTGCGCCATGCCCGTCCGCGTCGATTACCCGCGCGTTCGATCCGACCGGCTCGCGAAAGCCCGTCGCCTCCAGCATCAGGCCATCATAAGCGGCAAGGCGGCCGATCCGGCGCGGCCCCCCGGCATCGAGGTCGATCGCGTCGAGCATCGCCGCCGCGCGCGCGGCAAGACCGCTCATTGCGGCGCGCCGAGCTTGTCCAGCGCCGAGCGCAGCCGTTCGAGCCGGATGGCGGGACTGTCCTCAACCCAGCCGGCGGCGGTGTCGAGGATGATCGTTCCCGGCGCGAGCAGGGGATCGCCGACGACAGCGACCGCGAAGTCGCAGCCGGTGAGCCGGGCGGCATCGGTCGGGTGAAGGCGCAGACGTTGGGGGGCCGTCTCCTCCGCGACTGCGGCGGCGACGGCCTGGCAGCGCGCGGCGAGCGTTTCGGCATCCACTGCGACCTCGCCCACGATCTGCGCGACCAGCCGGCCGACCGCGCTCGCGAGGACGCCCGCCAGGCCGTCAGACTCGGCGGGGTTGAGTGCTTCCAATCCCTGCGCGAGGCGGCGGAGCGCGTCGCGTTCTTCCGCCAGGGTGGCGTCGGCCTGGCGTCGGCCCTCGGCCAGTCCGGCCGCATAACCCTGTGCGATCAGGGCCTCGGCATCGGGGGCGGATTCGGAATGCGCCAGCGGATCGTCGTTCGCGCCGCCCCAGCGCGCGAAGCCGCCGGGTTCGTTGGCGGCGCGCGCGGAGAAAGCCGATACGGTCGGGCGGGTCCAGACCGGGACGCGGTCGGCGCCTGCAAAGAATGCGGCCGTCGCCTCAGACATAATCGTCGTCCTTTCCACCGAGGTTGATCGTGCCGTCGGCGGCGAGGCGGCGGGCGATGGCGAGGACTTCCTTCTGCGCCTCCTGCACCTCCGCGAGGCGCATCGGCCCCTTGTCGGCGATCGCGTCCTGGATCGACTGCGCCGCGCGGCTCGACATGCAGCCGAACATCTTGGTCCGCAGCCGCTCGTCCGCGCCCTTGAGCGCGACGACCAGGATTTCGCCGTCGACCGAGCGCAGCAAGGTGCCGAGATTCTTGTCGTCGAGCGCCATCAGATTGTCGAACACGAACATCTCGTCCTCGATCGAGCGGGCGAGGCCGCGATCGAGCTTCTGCAGCGCCTTGATGATGCGCTGTTCGGCGGTCTTGCGCGTGTTGTTGACGATCTGGGCGGCTTCGTTGGTGCCGCCGCGCCGCGTCGCGCCGCTCGCCTTCGCCGGCGAGACCGGGCGGAGCAGCAGCTCCTCAAGGTCCGCGATCGCTTCGGCCGTGACGGGGCCGAGCGTCGCGACGCGATGGATCAGGTCGGGCTGCATCGTCTCGGGCATCGCCTGCAGCACCTCGGCCGCGACGGGCGGCTCGAGGTGCGCGAGCACCAGCGCCACGATCTGCGGGTGTTCGTGTTCGACCAGCGCGCTGATCGTCGCGGCGTCCATCCACTTGAGCGCGTCGAGCCCGTTCGATCGCGCGGGCGGCATGATGCGTGCGAGCATGTTCTCGCCGCGCTCCTGGCCGAGCGCCTTGTGCATGATGCCCCGGATCTGGCGGTCGGCGCCGAAACCGATGGCGGTACGCGCGCGGGCACGGGCGACGAAGCCGTCGAGCACGCCGTGAACCTGCGGCTCGCTCACGTCGGCGACGTCGAACATCGCGGCGCCGAGATGCTGGACTTCCTGCGGATCAAGCCGGGCGATCAGCTGCGCGGCCTCCTCTTCGCCCAGCAGCATCAGCAGGATCGCGGCGGCGCGGCTGCCCTCGGGCGCCGGGACGGCGGTGTCCTCGGGGGCGGGGGCAAGTGCGGCGTCAGCCATTCTGTTCGGCCCCCCCCGGCATGTCGGCGCGGATCAGGTCGCGCACCACCAGGGCAGCGCGATCGGGATCCTGGCGGACGAAGTTGCGGATCAGCGCGGCGCGGTCGGCATAAGCCGGCGCGGCCTCGATCATGTCCAGCGTCACCGGGCGATCGGGATTTGCGGCGGCCTCGCTCGCGATCGCGGCGGCGATCTCGCCACCGATCGCGGCGTTGCGCTGTGGCGCCTGGGCGGCTGCTTCGGCCGCCGCATCCTTCGCGGAGGCGCGCTTCTTCATCAGCGGCCGGACCACCCCGAAGAAAGCGAGCAAAGCGATCACCACGCCGGCGGCATTGCGGCCGACCATCGCGATCCAGGGCGCCTCATACCAGGGCGGGCCTTCCGCCGCCGCCGGCTCGACGAACTGGCGCGAGGATAAAGCGAACTGGTCGCCGCGCCCTTGGTCGAAGCCGACCGCGCCCTTGATCAGCTGTTCGAGCTGCGCCAGCTCGGCCGCCCCGCGCGGCTTGGCCCCCTGCTTGAGCGCGACCGCGACCGACAGGCGCTTCACCGTGCCGACCGGACTGCGCGTGACCGAAACCTCGCGCCCGAGCTGGAAGGTGCGATCGAACTGTTCGGACGTCTTGCCCTGATTGGCGGCGGCGGTGGTGCCGGCCTGCGCGCCCGGGACCGGCGGCGTCAGCGTCTGATCGGGCTGGGTCGAGACCTGCGCAGCGGTCGGCGGCTGGTTGGCGATCGCGCCGGGGATGCCGCCGGGCTGCTGGGTTGACCCGTCATTGGCCCATTCACCGCGTTCGGCGGCGAGCACCGCCTGATCCTTGGGATAGGTTTCCCGCGTCGCCTGAACCTCGGCGAAGTCCAGATCGGCATGGACCTCGGCCGTGAAGCCCTCGACACCCACCAGCGGCGTCAACAGTTTGGCGAGCGCATCCTTGTAACGCTGCTCGACTTCGGTCTGCAGGCCGAGCTGACGGTCACCGACCGCGTCGCCGCCCTTGCGCGACAGCAGCTTGCCGGTCTGGTCGACGACGGAGACATTGTCGGGCGACAGACCCGGAACCGAGGTCGCGACAAGGTTGACGATCGCCTGCACTTGGCCCTCGGACAGCGCGCGGCCGGCGCGCAGCGTCAGCATGACCGAGGCGGAGGCGGGTGCAGAGTCGCGCACGAACACGCTCGGCTGCTCGGCGGCGAGATGGACCTTGGCGGTCGCGACCGCATCAATCGCCTCGATCGTGCGGGCAAGATCGGTTTCGCGCGCGGTGCGAAGGCGCTCTCCCTCGACCGCGCGGCTCGCGCCCATCGGCAGCGAGGCGATCACCGCATCGCCGCTCGGCGCGCTCTTGGGCAGGCCGGCCTGCGCCAGCAGCATCTTAGCGCGGTAATAATCGCCGTCGGACACGGTCAGTGCGCCGGTATCGCGATCGATGACGTACTTGATACCCGACGAGGTGAGCGTGTCGGCGACGGCGGCCTTGTCCTGATCGCTCAGACCCGCGAACAGGTCCCGCTGCGGTCCGGCGGACAGCGCCAGCCACGCCAGCACCGCCACCAGGATCGCGGCAGCGACACCGATCAGCGGCAGGCTCTTCGCCACGGCGGGCTGGCGGCCGAAGCTCTTGACGCGTTCGAGCACGGCGCCCGCGGAGCCGTTGGCGGACCCGCCGACAGGGACGGGGAGGGTGGATGCGTCGCTCATCGATTAAACCGGCATGCTCATGATGTCCTTGTAGGCGGACAGGAGTTTGTTGCGGACCTGCAGCGTCGTCTGGAACCCCATCGACGCCTGTTCGCGGGCGAGCATCACCGAGGCGATGTCGGTGGTTTCGCCGCGCATGTAGGCGTTGGTCGCGCTCTCGGCGCCGGACTGAAGCGCGCTGACGCTGTCGAGCGCGCTCTTCATCGCGCCCGCGAAGCTGCCACCCTGCGCGCCCGCCGCCGCGTCGGTGCCGCCGATCGGCTTGGCGGCGTCGGTCGCGGCCTTCTGCAGCGCGCTATTCTGCTGGAGGATCGCGCTCCGCATCTGGAGCAGCGAGGCGGGGGTGATCGCGCTCATCGTCTATCCTTCCTCATGCCGCCGCGCGCATGTCGGCGAGGCGGTAGCGTAGGGTGCGTTCGCTGATGCCCAGTCGCTCGGCTGCGCGCGTGCGATGTCCGCCCGTCGCGGCCAGTGCCTCCTCGATCGCGGCGAACTCGGAGCGCCGCGCCGCATCGGCCAGCCGCGCGGGAGCAGCGGGGTGCTGGGCGAACGTCGGCGCGGGGCGCACGCTCTGTGCCGCCGCCAGCGTGCCCGCCTCGATCGTCAGGTCGTCCGCGTCGATGCGATCGCCCGTTCGCAGCAGCATCGCGCGCTGGAGTACATTCTCCAGCTCGCGGACATTGCCCGGCCAGCCGTGGCGCATCAGCCGGTCGATCGCGGCGTCGGTCGGCCACGGGAAGGTTTCGCCGGGATTGTGATGGCGCATCATCAGCGTGGCGGTGATCGCGCGGACGTCGAGCCGGCGTTCGGCGAGCGGCTTCAGCATCAGCGGCATGACGTTGAGCCGCCAGTAAAGGTCGGCGCGGAAGCGACCCTCGGCAACTTCGCTCGCGAGATCGCGGTTGGCGGCGGCGACGATCCGGACGTCGATCGCGACCGGCTTGGTCGCGCCGACGGGCAGAACTTCACGCTCCTGGATCGCGCGCAGCAGCTTGGCCTGGAGCGCGAGCGGCATTTCCGCAATCTCGTCGAGCAGCAGCGTGCCCCCGTCAGCCGCGCGGAACAGACCCTCGCTTGCGCCCGCCGCGCCGGTGAATGCGCCTTTCTGGTGGCCGAACAGCATCGCCTCCAGCATCGATTCGGGCAGCGCCGCGCAGTTGACGGCGACGAACGGGCCATCGGCACGGTTCGATCGGGCGTGGAGGAAGCGGGCGAGCCCTTCCTTGCCCGTGCCGGTCTCGCCCAGCACCAGCACGGTGGCGTCATGCGCCGCGATCCGCGCTGCTAGCTGGAGGAAGGCGGCACTCTCGGGCTCGCCGCAGGCCGGCCGGCCCGCGGGGCGGACCAGCTCGGCGATCAGCGCGTGCGCGAACGCCATGTCGGCGAAACCGAACCCGAGTTCGGCCGGAAATCCGTTGGCGGCGGGCGAGAAGGAGGGCGCGCCGTCACGCAGGTCGATCAGGATATCGCCATGACGAGCGGCGGCGCGTTCGGTCGACGCAATGATGCGGATCATGCCGCGCGGCGCGGGATCGGTCGCCGCGATCCGTTGCGGAGCAAGGCCCAAGCTCGCCAGCCATGGGCCGAGCGCGGCGTCGATCGCGGCGGCACCCGCGCTAAGTCCCAGCTGGCTCATCAAATCCCCGGATGCGTTTTTGCCCCGGGGCGATGGTTACCCGCCAATTAACTGAAAAAGTCTTAACGCGCGCGGGCCTGCGATACGCGCGGAGGCCGCGCGCAAGGGGGGAGGGGGCGCCCGCGGCTACGAATTTTTCCTGATTAAAGTCAGCCGGGGTCCTGCCGTTATCGGTGACGAGGCGGGAACAGGACCGTGTCCGGATCGCCTGGATTGAGCGGGAAAGGAACACAAAGTGGCTGTTATCAACACCAACGTCGCCGCGCTGCGCGCCCAGAACGGTTCGCGCATGGCGGACGCCCAGCTGCAGACGGCGATGGAACGCCTGTCGAGCGGCAAGCGCATCAACGGCGCGAAGGACGACGCCGCCGGCCTCGCCATCGCTTCGTCGATGACCGCGCAGATCCGCGGCATGGGTCAGGCGGTGCGCAACGCGAATGACGGCATGTCCATGTCGCAGACCGCCGATGGCGCTCTCGAAGAAGTCACCAACATGTTGCAGCGTATCCGCGAGCTGGCGGTGCAGGCGTCGAGCGGCACCTATTCGGACGACGATCGCGAAAATCTGCAGACCGAAGTCGACGAGCTGGTCAGCCAGATCGACGCGATCAAGACCAATACCAAGTTCAACGGTGTCGAGCTCTTCACCGGTTCGGCCGGCTCGGGCGGCACGGTCACCATCCAGACGGGCTCCTCCTCGTCCGATACGGTGGACATCGACCTGGCCGAGCTCGACCTCGATGATCTCGAGGATGTCGACCTGTCGGAGGCTGATGACGCCAAGGATGCGTTGGATACGGTCGACGATATGCTCAAGACCGTGGCGACCAAGCGCGCCTCGCTCGGCGCGGCGCAGAGCCGGCTCCAGTCGGTGGTCAACAACCTGTCGAGCAACATCACCAATCTGACCGACGCGCGATCGCGGATCGAGGACGCCGATTTCGGGGCGGAAACGACCAACCTCGCCAAGGCGCAGATCCTGGCGCAGGCATCGACGGCGATGCTCGCGCAGGCCAATCAGAGCGCCCAGTACGTGCTCTCCCTGATCCGCTGATCGAAACATCGATCCTTCGGGCGGACAAGCCCCCGGCGCCTTCCCCCCCGGCGCCGGGGGCTTCTTCCTTTTTGGGCCTCGTCCGCTCTAAAAGGGGCGCATGGGCACGCATCACGGCCACGATCATGCGCATACGCATGGGCATTCGCACGACGGTCTGGGCCACGATCACACCGCCGGGGCTAGCGCGCGGGCGCTGACGATCGCTTTGGTTCTGAGCGGCACGGTGCTGGTGCTGGAGGTGGTGGGCGCGCTGCTGTTCAACAGTCTCGCTCTCTTGTCCGACGCGGCGCACATGCTGACCGATGTCGCGGCGCTGGCGATCGCGCTGCTGGCGATTCGGATCGGCCAGCGTCCTCCCGACGACCGGCGCACCTTCGGCTATAAGCGGCTGGAGATCCTGGCGGCGGCGTTCAATGCGCTGCTGCTGGTCGCGGCCGCGATCTACATCTTCATCGAGGCGATCGGGCGATTCCGGGCGCCCGAGCCGATCGCGGCGGACGGCATGCTGTGGGTCGCGGTCGCGGGGCTTGCCGCCAATCTCGTCGCGATGCGTCTGCTGATGGCGAGCCGGGGCGAGAGCATCGCGGTCCGGGGGGCCTATCTCGAGGTTTGGGCCGACGCGATCGGATCGGTCGGCGTGATCGCGGCGGCGCTGTTGATCCGCCTGACAGGCCAGGTGTGGATCGATCCTCTCATGGCCGTCGCGCTGGCCCTGTGGGTGCTGCCGCGTACCTGGGCGCTGCTGCGCGATACCGTCAATGTCCTGCTGGAAGGCGTGCCGCGTGGGCTCGATCTCGCTGAAATCCGCCGTGCCATCGCAGCCGAGCCCGATATCGAGGATGTCCACGACCTGCATGTCTGGTCGATGTCGACCACCGACGTGAACGGATCGGTGCACGTCGCACTCGCCCCAGGCGCGGACGGCGAAGCCGTGCGGCTGCGGGTCGAGCGGCTGCTCGACCAGCGGTTCGGCATCGGACACGCGACCATCCAGGTCGAGCGCGACCCCTGCGCCGCGCACGATCGCCCGCACAATTGAGGATGCTCGCCGCGCCATCCGTCCTGTTCGTCTGCCTCGGCAATATCTGTCGCTCGCCGCTGGCCGAGGCTGCCTTGCGTGCTCGGGCGGCGGGGGCGGGGCTCGACCTGCTGGTCGATTCCGCCGGCACCGGCCCGTGGCATGTCGGCGAGCCGCCCGATCCGCGCTCGCAGGCGACCGCGCGGGCGCATGGGATCGACATTTCGAACTATCGCGGGCGCCAGGTGAAGCCCGAGGATTTCCGCCGCTTCACCCATATCTTGGCGCTGGACCACGACAATCTGGCCGGCCTGCGCCGGATCGCGCCGGCCGACGCCACGGCGGAGGTCGGCCTGTTGCTCGATCACGTGCCGGGTCTTGCGGGGCAGGCGGTCGCCGATCCCTATTACGGCGACGATGACGGGTTCGCGACGACCTGGGCGCAGGTGGACGCCGCGGCCCGCGCGCTGGTGACGCGCCTCACGGCATGACAGACATCGCCGCCGCCGCCGCGGCACTGCTCGGGGTCGAGATCCGGGAGGCGCGCCCGCTTGCCGGCGGCGATCTGTCTGCCGTGGTGCTCCTCTCGCTTGCCGACGGGCGGTGCGCGGTCGCCAAGTCTGGCGAAGGCGCCCGCCGCGAGGGCGCGATGCTTGCGGCGATCGCCGCCACCGGCGTGCCCGCGCCCGCCGTGCTCGCGGTCGAGGACGGACTGCTGGTCATGGAGCATGTGCCTGCCGCCGGCGTGGTGAGCGACGCGTGGGACGATCTGGCCCGTGCCCTCGGTCTGCTCCACGCGGCGCAAGGGTCGGCTTACGGCTGGGATGCCGATCATGCGTTCGGGTCCGTCCTCATCGCCAATGCTGTCACCGACGACTGGCCCGCTTTCTGGGGCGATCGGCGCCTGAGGCCCCAGATCGCGCATGTGGATACCGATCTCGCCCACCGGATCGAGCGGCTCGCCGACCGATTGGCCGATCTGCTGCCGGCGCATCCGCCACCATCACTGCTGCACGGCGATCTGTGGGGCGGCAATGTCCTGGCGGCCGACGGCCATGTCGCGGCGCTGATCGATCCCGCCTGCTATTACGGGCATCGCGAGGTCGACGTGGCCATGCTGACCTTGTTCGACGCGCCGCCGCGCGCCTTCTTCGATGTGCTCGATCTGGAAGCCGGATGGCAGGCGCGGCTGCACATCTATCGACTGTGGCCGCTGCTGGTTCATCTCCGCTTGTTTGGATCGCAGTATCAGGGGCCGGTCGCGAAGGCGCTGGCGACATTGGGGTATTGATGCGCAAGCTGCTAGTGGCGGGTGCCGCTAACGGGAAAAGTGCATGACCGAAGTCACCGATGAACGCGAATGGCCACGCCTGGATCCGGTTCGCACGGGCCTGCGCGGCCGGTGTCCGCGCTGCGGGCAGGGGCGGCTGTTCGACGGCTTTCTGACGCTGCGTGAGGGGTGTGACGTCTGCGGCCTCAGCTATGCCTTCGCCGACCCGGCGGACGGCCCGGCCTTCTTCGTGATCTGCTTCGCCTGCGTGCCGGCGGTCGCTTTCGCCCTGTTGCTGGAGATTTTCGTCGAGCCGCCCTTCTGGGTTCACCTGCTCACCAGCCTGCCATTCCTGCTTGTTACCTGCATTCTGCCGCTGCGCCCGCTCAAGGGCTGGCTCACCTGCAGCCAGTACTTCTTCAAGGCGCGTGAGGGGCGGATCGTGCGGCCGGGCGACGGGTCCGTCAGTCCGCCCAGTCCCTGAGGCTGTTGCGCAGCCGGTCGAGCGCCGCCTTCTTGATCTGGCAGATGCGTGCGGCGCCGACGCCGAGCACCTCGCCGATTTCCTCGAGGTTCAGTTCCTCGACGAAATAGAGCTGGAGCACCATCGCCTCGCGCTCGGGAAGCTCGGAAATATTGGCCGCGAGCGCGCGGGCCAGTTCCTCGCGTTCCAGCGTGTCGTCGATGCGCTCCTCCACGTCGGCGAACCACATCGACTGGTCCGAATAGACCTCGTCAATCGATTCCTGGCGCACGGCGATCGCAGCGTCGGCCATCGCGCGATATTCGGCGGGCTCCAGACCCATGGCGCGCGCGATCTCCGCCTCGCTGGCAGTCCGGCCGAGCTCGCTTTCCAGCCGCGCGATCGCGGCGTTGATCGCTTTGCGCTTCGCCATTCCCGATCGGCACAGGGTCGCATGCCGGCGGAGATGATCGATCATCGCGCCCCGGATCCGCATCGACGCATAGGTGGAGAAAGCGTGGCCGCGATCCTCGTAGCCGTTCGCCGCTTCGACCAGCGCGACCATCCCGATCTGGACCAGATCCTCGACATCGACCGCGCTGGAGACGCGCCCGTGGACGTGCCAGGCGATCTTTCGCACCAGCTTCATGTGACTGCGCGCCAAAGCGGCGGGGTCGGGGCGAGCGGGGCGGCGCTGATAGGTCATCGCGCCGTCGGCGGGAATCTGCACAGCGAGGTTCATGCCGCGGTCTCCATGTCACGCGGGGGCAAGCCCGGGGCAGGGGGCATGCCGGCGTTGCTGCCGATGATCGCCATCACCTCGACTGCCTTGCCGTCGGGAATTTCGAGGAAGGACATGATGGGGGTTTCCGGCAGATGGGGTTTCAGGAGCCGCGCGATCGCACGCCGCGCGAGCGGCGAGGTGACGAGCGCGAAGCGCGTGGCGGTGGCGAGCAGCGGGCCGGCGGCTTCGTTGACCGCCGCGATCACGCGCTGCGCGAGCGCCGGCTCGAACGGGTGCGCGGCGCCCTGACCGACGCGCACCGCCTGGGTCAGCAGCCCTTCGAGTTCCGCGTCGAACGTGACGACGGGCAGCGGCATGCGCACCGGCACGATCGTCTGCACGATCAGCGCGCCGATCCGCTGGCGGACCGCCTCGTTGAGCGCGTTCGGCTCCAGCGTCTCGCGCGCGGCGTCGATCATCGCTTCGGCCACGCGGCGGAAATCCTTGAGCGGCACGCCTTCGCCCAGCAGCGCGCGACAGGCGGCGGCAAGCTGCGCGAGGCTGAACGGCTGCGGGGTCAGTCCAGCGACGAGTTGCGGCGAGCTGTCCTTCAGCGCGTCGAGCAGCTTCTGCGCCTCGTCCATCCCGAACAGATCGGCGGCAGATTGCGCCACGAGCTGGTTGAGGTGCGTCGCGATCACGGTCGCGGCATCGACCACGGTATAGCCCGCGACGATCGCGTCGCCGCGCATCTCGGGCCGGATCCAGACCGCGTCGAGCCCGAAGCTGGGATCCTTGACCGCGCGGCCCTCGACCTTCGCAATCAGTTCGCCTGAGTCGAGCGCGAGCAAATCCTCGGGCCAGCATTCGTCCTCCCCCACGACGATCCCGGCGACCGTAATGCGATAGCTGTTGGGGCCGAGCGCGAGATTGTCGCGCACGCGCACCAGCGGCACGACGAAGCCGAGCTCGCGGCTCAACTGGCGGCGGATGCCGGTGATCCGCGCCATCAGCGGCGCACCCTTGCGTTCGTCGACCAGCCCGATCAGCCCGTAACCGAGTTCGAGGCTCCGCGCCGCGCCATCGGACACTTCGTCCCAGCCGATCTGCGCGGGGTTGGCGGGGGCGGCCTCGGGCTCGGACGTGGCGGGCGCGGCCGCCCGTCCCTTGCGCAGCGTCCAAGCGATGCCGCCCGCGACCGCCGCCGCCGGCAGCATGATGAGGTGCGGCATTCCGGGCAGGATGGCGAGGAAGCCGAGGATCGCGGCGACCGGCGTCCACGCCTTGGCCGACCCGAACTGGCTGGTGATCTGGCTGGACAGATCGAGCGGGGAGGAAACGCGCGTCACGATCGCGGCGGCGGCGATCGACAGCAGCAGCGCCGGCACCTGCGCAACCAGCGCATCGCCGATCGCCAGCTGGAGATAGGTCGACGCGGCCTCGCCCATCGAAAGACCGTGGCTAACCACGCCGAGCACGCGGCCGCCGAGGATGTTGATGACGAGGATCAGCACGCCCGCGACCGCATCGCCCTTCACGAACTTGGACGCGCCGTCCATCGAGCCGTAAAAGTCTGCCTCCGTCGCGACCTCCTGCCGCTTGGCCTTGGCTTCATCGGGGGTGATGAGGCCGGCGTTGAGGTCGGCGTCGATCGCCATCTGCTTGCCGGGCAGGGCATCGAGCGTGAAGCGCGCCGACACTTCGGACACGCGGCCCGCGCCCTTGGTGATGACCACCAGGTTGATGATCATCAGGATACCGAACACGAACAGACCGACCGCATAATCGCCGCCGATCAGGAAATGGCCAAACGCCTCGATGACGTGGCCTGCCGCCGCTGGGCCGGTATGGCCGTCGACGAGCACGACGCGCGTCGACGCGACGTTGAGGGCAAGGCGGAGCAGGGTGGTGAACAGAAGGACGGTCGGGAAGGCCGAGAAGTCGAGCGGCTTGGCCGCATTGAGCGCGACCATCAGCACGGCGAGGCTGACCATGATGTTGGTGATGAAGCCGAGATCGAGCACGACGCTCGGCACCGGTACGACCATCAGCCCGACCAGCATCAAAGTGGCGAGCGGCAGGATCGCCCCCTTGGCCGATCCGATCCAGATGCTGCGATTGAGTGCCTTGGTCGCCATCTCTAACCCTCGTCGTTCAAGGGTGAAATAAGCAAGGGTCGTGCCATTTTGATACGGTATGTCACGAGATGTTACGCCGGCATCAAGCCGTCAGGCGAGCGTCCCGTCGCGCGTGTAAGCATGCGCACGCGGCTGACCCGCGAGCGTTACCAGCCGGTCGAGCTTGCGGCGATTGAGGTCTGACAGGCGGTTGACCAGGCCTCGCGTCGCGCCGGCGAGGTCGAGCG
>NZ_JBMDXG010000086.1:0-2364 GCF_048594985.1 Sphingomonas sp.
AGCGCCACGACCCGGGCAATCCGCTCGCCGACAAGGACGGCAATGTCTGGGAAGCGGGCGTCGATCAGGCCGCCGAGCTCGTCGAGATGATGGAAAGCGCGCGCCAATATCAGAACAACGTGCAGGTCCTCCAGACCGGCAAGTCCCTCATCATGGAAACCTTGAGGCTCGGCAAATGAGCACGACCATCGGCACCGATTATCTCGACTCGCTCCGCGCGGGCGCCAAGCCCGCTTCGACCACCGGCAAATCGAACCAGACGATCGATCAGGCGGGATTCCTCAAGCTGCTGACGACGCAGCTCGCCACGCAGGACCCGACCGATCCGGTCGACAACCAGCAGATGGTGGCGCAGATGGCGCAATTCTCCAGCGTCACCGGCATTGCCGAGATGAACCAGTCGCTGAAGAACATGGCCAGCGATCTTGCCGCCGCGCGCTTCGGCGACGCGTCAGGCTGGATCGGCCGCGCCGCGCTGCTCGAGGGGAATGTCGCAGCCCCCGCCGCCAATGGCGCTTATGCGGGCGAGATCACGCTGCCGGCCGATGCGAAGGGGGTTACGCTCGCGCTGGTCGATGCCGACGGCCAGACCGTCCACACGCAGACGCTTGGGCCGCGGAGCGCGGGCGCGGTCACCTGGTCGTGGGATGGCAAGGATGCCGCCGGCGAACTCGCCAAGAAAGGACCGCTTCAGGTCGTCGTGACCGCGGCTGACGCCGACGGCAAGACTATGAACCCCGGCCTCGCCGTGTGGACCGAAATCGCGTCGGTCCAGTCGCCCGCGACCGGCAGCACCAAGCTCATCACCGCGCTCGGCCAGGTTTCGCCCGCCGACGTGCTCCAGCTTTCCTGACATCCGCTTCCCGAGGAGCTTTTCATGACCTTCTTCACCTCGCTCTCCGGCCTCAAGGGGGCGCAGTCCGACCTCGGCGTCATCTCGAACAACATCGCCAACGTTGCGTCGATCGGCTTCAAGAAGAGCCGCGCCGAATTCGGCGATCTGATCTCCGCGTCGCCGCTCCAGTCGGGCAACGTCGCGGGCCAGGGCACGCGCATGAAGTCGATCAGCCAGCAGTTCACGCAGGGCGGCTTCCAGACGTCCGACCGCGCTCTCGATCTCGCCATTTCGGGCCAGGGCTTCTTCGTCACGAAGAGCGACGGGCAGATGAGCTTCACGCGCAACGGCGCCTTGTCGGTCGATGAGAATCGCTACCTTGTGAACAGCAATGGGGCCTATGTGCAGGTGCTGCCGGTCGATACGACGGGCTCCGTCACCGCGACCGGCATCTCGTCGGCGCAGAACCTGCAGGTGCCGCTCAGCGCCGGCCGCCCGCGCGCGACCACCACGCTGGAACTGTCGGCGACCTTCCCGAGCGATGCCGATCTGCCGGCCGGCCGCTCGACCTACGCTGGGTCGATCCCCTACGCCTTCGACCGCTACGATACGCAGAGCTACAATTATTCCAGCGCGACGACGGTCTATGATGCGTCGGGCAATCCGCAGCAGGCTACGATCTACTACGTCCGCACCACCGCGCCCGGTTCGACGGTTCGCACGCCGATCCTCGATGCCAACGGCGATCCGGTGCTCGATGCCAACGGCGATCCGACCTACACCACCACCACCGCGACCAACAGCCAGTGGGAGGCGCATCTGTTCGTTGGCGACCGTAAGGCGAGCGCCGACGGCCAGGCCGACACCGATCCCGCCACACCGATGGTGCTGACCTTCGCAACCGACGGCTCGCTGGTTTCGCCGACGGGCGCGCAGCAATTTTCGGGCGTGCTGCCCTCGGGCGCGTCGGAGCCGATCACGCTCAGCCTGAGCTATGGCAACGCCACGCGCCAGGCCGCGTCGACCTTCACGCCGGGATCCTTCTCGCAGGATGGCAAGGCGGCAGGCCAGCTCAACAATATCTCGGTCGGCAGCAACGGACTTGTGACCGCGACCTTCTCCGACGGCACCACGCAGAAGCTGGGCAAGATCATGATCGCCAACTTCGCCAATCCTAACGGCCTGCGCCAGCTCGGCGACAGCCGCTGGGGCTCGACCGGCCTGTCGGGCGAGGCGATCGTGAGCGAGGCGGGATCGGGATCGGCCGGCCTGATCCAGTCGGGCGCGCTCGAGCAGGCGAATGTCGACATTACCGAGGAACTGGTCGCGCTCATCTCCGCGCAGCGCAACTTCTCGGCCAATGCCAAGGCGATCGAGACGGGCAACACCATGACCCAGACGATCATCAACCTGCGTAGCTAAGACGAAGGCGAGAGCGGGAGGGGGCTGAGCAATGGATCGGATGATCTATTCCTCGCTGGCGGCGATGCGCGGCGCGATGACGCGTCAGGCGACCATCGCCAACAATC
>NZ_JBMDXG010000087.1:0-9590 GCF_048594985.1 Sphingomonas sp.
TTCGTGCGGCGTAACGCGCATCGCGGGCAGCTTTCAGCTCCTCGGCGCTCAGCTTGGGCTTGACCGCCGCAGCCGCTTTGGCAGCCTTTTCCTCGCGTGCCGCAGCCTTGGCGGCCTTTTCCTCCGCGATCGCGCGTGCGCGCGCCTCACGCCGTTCGGCCGCCGCGGCATCCCGCGCGGCTTGTGCGGCCTGGCGCTCGGCGACCACCGCCGGATCCGGCTTCGGCTTCGCGCGCAGCTTTGCAAGCGCGGCCTCCTTGGAGGCGCGGCCCGCCGCTGCACGTTCGTTGAAGTCCGGAGTCTTGAAACCAGCCATGTAATCGTCCCTGTGAGTTGTCCGCCGTCACTAGTCTTCCTCTGGCAAGGTCTCCACCCCCGCTCTTGCCATGATCACACAAGAGTTGGCGGAACCAATCGGCCGCTGCGGTGCTCATGCGCCGGAAGGAACCGCCATGGCGCGTAACACGACCCGCTTCGATGCATTGGCGGAGCAGATGCCCGGCTTGGGCCGTGACGCCGCGTCCGTCCGCAGGCGTGTTGAGGCGATGGAGCGCCTGCTGGAGCGTGCGTTCGTCCTGCCCGGGCTCAATCGGCCGGTCGGGCTCGACGTGATGCTCGACCTCATTCCCGTCGCGGGCAGCGTGGTGGGCGCGGCGCTTGGGAGCTGGATGGTGTGGGAGGCGCGCAACCTCGGCATGTCGCGGTGGCAGATGGCACGCATGTTCGGCAATGTCGGGCTCGACGCGCTGCTGGGCGCGATTCCGTGGGTTGGCGCGGTGCCCGATTTCTTCTTCCGCTCCAACACGCGCAACCTGCGCATCATCCGGCGCCATCTCGACCGGCATCACCCGGCCACGGCTACGCTTCCGGGCTGACCGATCAGGCCGAAGGCAGCTCGATCCGCAGGCGACGGCCCGGCGCGGCGCCGCCCTGGTGCGCGGGGCAACGCCGGGCCCTGAACCGCGTGTCCAGGCATACCCACACTTCGCGCAGCCACCCACGCTGATTCACGTTCAGCCGTACGGAACCCGCCGGCAGGCGGTTCGCGGCGATATAGGCGGCGGAGAACTGTCCCACGGTCAGATGATCCCGCCGCGCCAATCGCACCATGGCGGGCGCGCGCAGCCCGCGAAGCAGGCGTCCGGCCGTCGCGAAGTAGCGATCGGGCGTATAACCAGGCATGCACGTGCCATGCTTGGCCCATTCGTGCTGCAACAATTGGGCCGAGGGGGTGGCGCACCAATGCGCCTTCAGCGTCCTTTCCGGCAGCACCGCAGCCGGACGACAATATTGCGGCCAGTCGCGCCCCTCCCCGTCCGGCCACAGGCCGTGCAGCACGAAACCCCGCGCCGCCCGGCAATCGATATCCTCGGCATTACCGTCCCCGCGACGACATTGTTCGGGCGTCCAGATGAGCGAGAGCGTATAGCTTCCGATGGGCAGGGCGCGGCGCGGCTGCGCCTGCGTCGGCCCATCGATCCGGGGCCTGGGCAGCGTCTCGGGCGGCTGGCAAGCCAACGCCCCCGCCAGCAACATGGTCGCGCCGATCATCGCCCCTCCCCCGTCAGATGCTGGCGAAGTCGAGACCGATGTCGACCGCCGGCGCCGATTGCGTGATACGCCCGACCGAAATGTAGGTCACGCCCGTTTCCGCGATGGCGCGGATCGTATCCAGCCTCACCCCGCCCGACCCTTCGGTGGGCACGCGCCCGTCGACCAGCGCCACCGCCTCGCGCAGCATCGGCGGAGTCATGTTGTCGAGGAGGAGCCACGTCGCGCCGGCGGCGAGCGCGGGCGCGATCTGGTCGATCCGATCGACCTCGACGATGATCCGTCCGACCCCGGCGGCGACCGCGCGGGACACGGCCCGCTCAACGCTGCCCGCCACCGCGACGTGATTGTCCTTGAAAAACGCCGCATCCCACAGGCCCATCCGATGATTGCGCGCGCCGCCCATGCGGGTCGCGTACTTTTCCAGCAGACGCAGGCCCGGCGTGGTCTTGCGCGTGTCGAGCAAGGCCGCCCCCGTCCCCGCAATCGCATCGACATAGGCGCGGGTGAGGGTGGCGATGCCCGACAGATGCTGGAGCGTGTTGAGCGCCGAGCGCTCGGCGGTCAGGAGCGCCCGCGCCTGCCCCTCCACGCGCATCAGCACCGATCCCGCGTGGCAGGACGTCCCGTCTTCCACGGCTAGTTCGATCCGCGCGGCGGGATCGAGACGGTGGAAGAAAGCGGCGGCCAGCGCGAGGCCTGCCGTCACCATCGGCTCGCGTGCGGCCATCACGCCTGAAAAGCGGGCGTCGTCAGGAATCACCGAAGCGGAGGTGACGTCGCCGCCCGGCCCCAGATCCTCCGCCAAGACAGCCGTGACGAATGCGTCGGTATCGAAATCCGTCAGGCGGAAGGCTTGATCGTCCATGCCGCCCGATAGGGGCCGGCGCGGCATGAGCGCAAGCGCGGCGCTGGAGGTCAGTCGCCTGTAACGGGTGCTCCGACGTCACCCCGCCCGATCGTGCCGCCCGCCATTTCGAGCATCCTGTCGAGCGGGCGCTTCGCGGCGATCCGCAATTCCTCGTCCAGCTCGATCCGGGGCGAGAGGTCGCGCAGCGCGATGTAGAGCTTCTCGATCGAGTTGAGCGCCATGTACGGGCACATGTTGCAATTGCAGTTCCCGTCTGCGCCCGGCGCGCCGATGAAATGCTTATGCGGCGCGGCTTTCTCCATCTGGTGGATGATGTGCGGCTCGGTCGCGACGATGATCGTCTGGTGCGGGCTCGACAGCGCGAACTCGAGGATCGCGCGTGTCGACCCCACCAGATCGGCATGGTCGAGGATATAGGCCGGGCATTCGGGGTGTGCCGCGACCGGCGCGCCGGGATGCTGCGCCTTGAGCTTCAAGAGCTCGGTCTCGCTGAACGCCTCGTGCACGATGCACGCGCCGGGCCAGAGCAACATGTCGCGACCGGTCTTGCGGTTGAAATAGGCGCCGAGATTCTTGTCCGGCGCGAAGATGATCTTCTGATCCATCGGCAGCTGCGCGAGGATCTTCTCAGCGCTCGACGACGTCACGATGATGTCGCTGTGCGCCTTCACCGCCGCCGAGCAATTAATGTAAGTGATCGCCAGATGATCGGGGTGGGCGGCGCGGAAGCGCCCAAATTGTTCGGGCGGGCAGCTATCCTCCAGGCTGCATCCCGCCGCCATGTCGGGCAGCACCACCGTCTTGTCCGGGCTCAGGATCTTCGCCACCTCGGCCATGAAGCGGACGCCGCAGAAGGCGATGACGTCGGCATCCGTCTCCGCCGCTTTGCGGCTGAGGTCGAGGCTGTCGCCGACGAAGTCCGCCAGGTCCTGGATCACGGGCTCCTGATAATAGTGCGCCAGGATCACGGCGTTCCGCTCGCGGCGGAGGCGATCGATTTCGGCGAGCAGGTCAAGCCCGGCAAGGGTCGGTGTCGGCGCGGTCATGCGCGTCAGATAGGAAATCGATCCGCCTTTGTCGAAGGGCGCTTATTTGAAAATCTTTTTGGCGATGTATGACACCGGTCCGCAGACCGGCAATGGAGGGGCGGCAGGATGAAAGCGATCGGGGCAACATGGGCGGCCATCCTGCTGGGGGGCAGCGCGCTGGCCGCGCCGCTGGCGAGCGTCGACCGCCACGGCAGCGTGGTCGCGATCGAGCCCTACGCGCCCAACGTGGTGCGGGTAACCATCGCGCTCGATCATACCTTGTCCGACGCGGCGCCCGGCTATGGCGTGGTCGCCAAGGCGAATGCGTCGGGCTGGACCCGCTCGACGAACGGGGATGGCGGCGACCGCCTTGCATCGGGTTCGATGCAGGTCACGGTCGAGCCGCAGCCGTGGCCCGCCGCACCGACGCAGATGGCGCGCTATTGTGCCTCCGCCCTGCCGCCGGTCGCGATCTCGATCGCTGACGGCGCCGGCAAGCCGATCGTGCGGATGAAGGGGTGGGAGATGGCGCCCCACACCGTCAACGATGAAAAAACCTTCCGTATCGGCGCCACTTTCACGGTCACCCCGAACGAGCATTTCTATGGCCTGGGGCAGAATCAGGAAGGCAAGCTGGACCTGCGCGGGCGGACCATCGATTGCCGCCATTATTACGACGCCCCGGCGGGCGAGACGGTGTGCGTGCCGGTCCTGGTCAGCAGCAACAACTACATGATCGTGTGGGACAATCCATCGGTCACCACGGTCTCCCCCGGCCTGCACAATTCCACACACTTTCAGAGCGAGGTCGGCGAGCGCGTCTCCTTTTTCGTCGTCACCGGCAACAACAGCGACGAACTCTACAAGGGCTATCGCCTGCTGACCGGCGTCACGCCCCTGCCGCCGAAGGCGGCGTTCGGGCTGATCCAGTCCAAGGCGCGCTATGAGCGCCAGGCCGAACTGATGGCGGTGGCCGAGGGCTATCGCAGCCGCCAATACCCGCTCGATATCATGGTGCTCGACTGGTTCCACTGGACCCGCATGGGACAGATGGACATCGACCGCACTTTCTTCCCCGATCCCGCCGGCATGAACCGTCAGCTCCACGATTGGGGCATGAAGTCGATCATCTCGGTCTGGCCGCGCTACGAGCGCGAGGGGCGCTATTTCGACATGCTGGCCTCAAAGGGCTGGCTGCTCAAGGACAAGGACGGCAATCCGGTCGATGGCCTGCCCGTCCGCTATGATCGCGCCGGCGCGCTGCTCGACAGCACCAATCCCGAAGCGCGCGAGTGGTTCTGGGGCAAGATCCGTGACAACATCCTTGCCCAAGGGTTCGACTATACGTGGCTCGACGAGACCGAGCCGGACCTGATTCCCGATGGCTATCAATTCTCGATCGGATCGGGTGATCGTTATCATAATCTGTTCCCGCTCGTGCATACGATGGGCGTGGCGGATGGTTCGGCCCGCGACCGACCAGACTTCCGCAATCTGATCCTCGCACGCGCAGCCTATCTGGGCACGCAGGCGTCCGGGGCGATCTTCTGGACATCGGATGTCTTCTCGACCTGGGAAGCGCTCCGGCGGCAGGTTCCCGCCAATCTGAACATGGCGGCGAGCGGCATCGCCTACACCAGCAGCGACACGGGCGGGTGGCAGGTCCCCAGCGGGCCGGCGGCCCAGCACCCGCCGCTGATCGACCCCGCGGGCGCCGTCTCGACCGGGCGAAATTATCCAGATTATCCGGAGCTGTTCGTTCGCTGGTTCCAACTCAACAGCTTCACACCCACGCTCCGCATCCACGGCGACCGACCGGGCGGGTCGGCGATCTGGGAATATGGCACGGCGGCCGAGCCGATCCTCGCCGACTGGCTGCGCCTGCGTTACCAATTGATGCCCTATCTCTACGCGATGGGCCGGCAGACTTATGAAACCGGCGCGCCGTTCATGCGCGCCTTGTTCATGGACTTCCCCAACGATCCCGCCGTGGCGGCGATCGGCGACCAATATATGTTCGGCCCCGCCTTCCTGGTGGCACCGGTGACCGATCAGGGAGCGACCAGCCGCCGGGTCTACCTCCCCGCCGGCAGTGACTGGTATGATTGGTGGACCGACAAGCGCTTCACCGGCGGTCAGTGGATCGACGCGGCCGCGCCGATCGAGCGCATGCCCTTGTTCGTGAGGGCGGGATCGATCGTGCCCCTCGGCACGCCGGTCCAGAACACGACGCAGAAGCAGTCGTTGTCGGAGATCCGCGTTTATCCCGGCCGCAGCACGACCTTCGCGCTGTACGACGATGACGGGGTGACCAACGCCTACAAGAACGGCACCGGCAAGTCGGCGACCTTGCGATGGGACGATGGCGCGGGCCGGCTGTCGGCCAGCGGCACATTGCCCACCGGGCAGGCCCCGGCCGCGCTGGTGAAGATCGTCCGCGGGCAATGATTGGGTGGGCGGCCCGGTTCGCCGGGCCGCTCGAGCTGCGCCCGTAAAGGGTTGACCGCGCTTCGCAATTCGCCGCTACGTCCTTCCAAACAAAAGGAGGAGGATGGAATATGCTGAAGGCTTTTTGGCTGGCGGCGCTGCTCGGCACGACCGTTGCCCACGCGCAGCAGGCGCCACGAACGATCGCGAACGTGGGCTTCGTCGGATCGGAATGCGTGCGCTACGACGCCGCCGCCGACCGCTATCTCGTATCCAACCTCAACGGCGACCAGCCGGGTTTCATTTCGATCGTCACGCCCGATGGCGCGGTCGAAACGCTGAAATGGATCGACGGGACGGCGTCGGGCCTGTCCGACCCGCTCGGCCTCTTCATCGCCGGGGAGAAGGTCTACGTCGCCGATCCCGGTATGATCCGCATCTACGATCGACTCACCGGCAAGGCAGCCGGTGGGATCGCGGTCCCGGGCGCGCAGCGGCTCAACGATCTGGCGGTCGCAAAGGACGGCACGATCTATGTCACGGACTCCGCGCGCTCGGATCAGCCGGGCGCATTGTTCCGCATCTCCCCCTCCGGCCAGGTCAGCGAATGGGTGGCGCGCAACGACACGCTGGAAAAACCCAATGGCATTGCCGTGATGCCCGACGGCACGATCGTGCATGGCGGGCGCGGCGTGAACCTGGTCTTTCGCGACCCCTCGGGCCGCATCCTGCGCGAACGGTCGCTTCCGCTGGGACGGATCGACGGCATCGTCGCGCTCGCCGATGGCGGCCTGCTGGTCGCGAGCCAGGATGGCCATGCGGTCTATCACGTCGCTGTCAACGACGGCCCGATCACGCAGGTGGCCCGCGATATCGAGGTGCCGGCCGCGATCGGCCACGACCCGAAGCGCAATCGACTGATCGTGCCGCAGATCCGCGCCGCATCGCTGACCTTCGTCGACCTGCCCGGCAGCTAGGCTCCTGCCGTGTCCGCGTCGGGAAAGGCGAAGTCGATCGCGGGCAGCGCCTCGAACGCGGGGCGCGCGAACAGGTAACCCTGCATGTAACGGATGCCGAGGCGGCGGAGCATATACGCTTGCTCCGCCGTTTCGATCCCCTCGGCGATCACGACGGTGCCGAGTTCGCCGCACAGCCCGACGACCGCGCGGACGATCGCCTGCCGGCGCGCATCGCGGTCAACGCCGCGCACCAATTCCATGTCGAGCTTGACCATGTCGTTGGCGAAGCGCGCGAACAGGCCGAGCCCCGAATGACCGGCGCCGAAATCGTCGATCGCGACCGAGAAGCCGATCCTTCGATAAGTGTCGATGATCGCGCCGACATGGTCGGGTGCCGCGACCTGCTCATTCTCGGTGAATTCAAAGATCAGCCGGTCGGGCGGGAAGGCGTTCCTCTCGGCCGTCCGCAACGTCAACTGGATGCAGGCGACCGGCGAATAGACCGCGTTGGGCAGGAAGTTGATCGAAAGCCGGGCATCCGTCCCCATGATGCCGGCCGCCATCGCGGCCTCGATCGCCTTGACCCGGCACGCCTGATCGAACGCATAGCGATTGGCTTCGGTGATCTGGTCGAGGATGGTCGGCGCCCCCTCCCCCGCTGGACCGCGCACCAGCGCCTCGTAGGCGAAGGGCGCGTTGCGCGCGACGTCCACGATCGGCTGGAACGCCATTGAGAAAGCGATGTCGAGGGCTTCGCCGTCGCGACAGCCCTGACACCCCTTGCGATTGACGGCCTGCACCGCATCCGACACCTCGTCCATGAGGCGTCCGTATCAACGATTTCTCACGAAGATATTAACTAAATCAAGTAGCTGCGGACCATCATAGCGTCAGGACGCCTTGCCGGGCTGCTCGACCACGCGGATGCTGAGTTCGCGCAGTTGCTTCGGCGTGACCGGGGAGGGTGCATTCATCATCAGGTCCTCGGCCTTCTGGTTCATCGGGAAGAGCACGACCTCACGAATGTTGGGCTCATCCGCCAGCAGCATCACGATCCGGTCGACGCCCGGCGCGGACCCGCCGTGCGGCGGCGCGCCGAACTTGAACGCGCCGACCATGCCGGGGAAGCTCTCGTCGACTTCCGCCTGCGAATAGCCGGCAATCTCGAACGCCTTGTACATCACGTCCAGCTTGTGATTCCGGATCGCGCCCGACGACAATTCGATTCCATTGCAGACGATGTCATATTGGTAAGCGAGGATATCGAGCGGGTCCTTGCCCTCCAGCGCCTCCATCTCGCCTTGCGGCATCGAGAAGGGGTTGTGGCTGAAATCGACCTTCTTGTTGTCCTCGTCATATTCGAACATCGGAAAGTCGACGATCCAGCAGAACTGGAACACGCCCTGTTCGATCAGACCGAGCTCCTCGCCGACGCGAGTCCGGGCGAGGCCGGCGAGCTTGGCCGCCTGGCCTTCCTTGCCGGCGGCGAAGAACACGCCGTCATTGGGGCCGAGGCCGAGCGCCTCGATCAGCGCCGCCGTCCCCGCCTCGCCATGATTCTTGGCGATCGGGCCGCCGGGCTCGCCATCCTTGATGTTGATGTAGCCGAGCCCGGTATAGCCTTCCTTGCGCGCCCAATCATTCATGTCGTCGAAGAATTTGCGGCTCTTCGCACCCGCCCCCGGCGCGGGGATCGCGCGGACGACGTTCCCGCTTTCCACCAGCCGCGCGAAGATGCCGAAGCCCGAAGCCCGGAAATGATCGGTCACGTCCGTGATCTCGATCGGGTTGCGCAGGTCGGGCTTGTCCGACCCATATTTCAGCATGGCCTCACGGTAGGGAATGCGCGGGAATGGGCAGGGGCTGACGGTGCGGCCGTCGGCGAATTCCTCGAACACGCCGTGCAGCACGGGCTCGATCGCGGCGAACACGTCCTCCTGCGTGACGTAGCTCATCTCGAAATCGAGCTGATAGAATTCGCCCGGGCTGCGATCGGCGCGCGCATCCTCGTCGCGGAAGCAGGGCGCGATCTGGAAGTATCGGTCGAAGCCCGCGACCATCAGCAGCTGCTTGAACATCTGCGGCGCCTGCGGCAGCGCGTAGAACTTGCCCGGATGGATACGGCTGGGGACGAGGAAGTCGCGCGCGCCTTCGGGCGACGACGCGGTCAGGATCGGCGTCTGGAATTCGGTGAAGCCCTGCGCGATCATCCGCCGCCGCATCGATGCGATCACGTTCGACCGCAGGACGATGTTCCGGTGCAGGCGTTCGCGCCGCAGGTCGAGGAAGCGATAGCGCAGGCGGATATCCTCGGGATATTCGGCCTCGCCCGCGACCGGCAGCGGCAGTTCCTGCGCCTCCGACTGGACCGAGACCGCGCGGGCGAATACCTCGATGTCGCCGGTGGCGAGGTTGGCGTTGGCGGTGCCCTCGGCGCGCGCCTTGACCGTGCCGTCGATCGTCACGACCGACTCCACGCGCAGGCGGTCGAGCACGGGCAGCGCGGGGCTGTCGGTATCGCACACGATCTGGGTCAGCCCGTAATGGTCGCGCAGATCGACGAACAGCACACCGCCATGATCGCGCTTGCGGTGGACCCAGCCCGAAAGCCGGACGTCCTGGCCGACATCGCCCGCAGTCAGGGCGCCGCAAGTGTGGGTGCGATAGGCGTGCATAGGTCCGTCAGTCTCTCTTAAAAAAGCGGCCGGCGCGTGCTGGCTTCGCCAACGAAAGGCGCTGTCGAAGCCGATGGGT
>NZ_JBMDXG010000088.1:0-5810 GCF_048594985.1 Sphingomonas sp.
GCGGCGTTCACCCAGAAACGGTTGAAACTGTTCAGGATGCCGCCCAGCAGCGAGGTGAGCGAGATCAGCCCCAGATAGGGGAAGGTGATGAGCGTGAGGTGCCGGGCGAGCGCGAACTTCTCCGGTCCACCATCGGGAAAGCCGCCTGTCATCGCCCAGACGATCGGCCCCGCCAGCACCATCATCAAGGCAGTGAACAGGATCAGGAAGGGGAACAGCACGGCGAGCACGAGGTTGGCGAAGCCGAGCGCGGCCTCGAGTCCGCCATCCTCGCGCCCAACCTCGCGATTGAACATCGGCACGAACACCGACGCGAACGCGCCCTCGGCGAAGAGGGCGCGAAACAAATTGGGCAGGCGCCACGCAATCTGGAACGCGTCGCTGGCGAAGCCCGCGCCGACATAGGCCGCCATCAGCATGTCGCGGACGAAGCCCGCGACACGGCTCACCAGCGTGAGCCCGCCGATGGTGGCGGTATTGCGGACGAGGCTCATCTGACCGCGCCTGCTCCGGCGGCGGTCAGGCCTGCCCGGCGGGCTCGCTTCCGGCCAGCTGGTTCGCCTGCTGCGTCTGCGCCATGTACATGCCGGCGAAGTCGACCGGATCGAGCATCAGCGGCGGGAAGTTGCCGTCGCGCGTCACGTCGGCGATGATCCGGCGCGCGAACGGGAACATCAGGCGCGGCGCCTCGGCGTAAAGGAAGGGGTGGAGCTGCTCCATCGGCACGTTGCGCGCCGCGAACAGGCCGCCATAGAGCAGCTCGACCGCGAACACCGTGCTGCCCTCGGCGATGGCGCGCACCTCGATCTTCATCGCGACTTCGTGGACTTCGCCCTCGCCCGAATTCACAGTGATGTTGAACTGAACCTCGATCTGCGGCTGGACCTGGCTCTGATACACCGCCGGGGCGTTCGGATTCTCGAACGAGAGATCCTTCACATATTGCGTGATCATGCCGACCTGCGGCAGCGTGTCTTCGCCGTTCGGCTGAAAGTCGGGCGTGGCGGCGGTATCGGTGTCGGCCATAGGGTCGTTCGGTCCTGCTGTCGTGGGAGCGCCGCCGGTGGTCCGGGCGCAGCCGCCGCCGGTAGCAGCGCGGTCCGCGCAGGGCAATCCGGAACCACGGCCGGCCGTTCGGCGTCTATGTCCGGTCCGCCCGTCGCAATTTGCAGATTGACGGCGCCATCCCTATGTAGGGGCGGTTAATTCGCTGGAGGTCCGGTGGCCACTCTCGTCGTCCTTGCGCTGGTGTTCGTGTTCGTCGCTCTCCGTCTGTGGAGCGTGCTCGGCAGCCGCACGGGGCACGAGCAGACCTTTGCCAAGCCCGTCGAGCGGCCGGCGGCTCCCCGCGCGGTCCCGGTGGTGGCGGGCGAGTCCACGCCGTCCATCGGTGCGGAATCGGCGCCGGCTCCGGCCGCCGCGAACGGCCTGCGCGCCATCGCATCCGCCGATCCATCCTTCGATCCCCAGCGCTTCGTCGAGGGGGCGAAATCGGCCTATGGCATGATCCTCGAAGCTTATTGGCGCGGGGACCGAGAAACGCTCGGCAAGCTGGTCGACGGCGAGGTCGCCGACGCGTTCAACCATGCGATCACCGAGCGCGAGGCGGCGGGCGAAACGCTTGATAACCGCCTGATCGCGATCGAGCAGGCGCAGATCGAGGATGCGCGCATCGACGGCGGCGTCGCATCGATCCGGATCCGCTTCGACGCCGATATTGCGGCGGTGACGCGCGACGGCGAAGGCAATGTCGTTGCCGGATCGACCAGCGACGCCGTGCCGACGCACGATGTCTGGACGTTCAGCCGCCCGGTGAAATCGCCCGATCCCAATTGGATGCTGACCGAGACCGACGAAGCGGCCTGAGCGCCCCAGCGATGCCGGTTCGATTCCTACAGCGCGCGCTGGCGCTTGCCGCGTTGGCGGCGCTTGCCGCTTGCTCCACCGTACCGCGCGGTCGGCCCCAGGCCCCGGCCGGGCCGCCGCCCGCATCCGCGCCGGTCAGCCGCCCTCCAACTCGTCCGGCCGCGCCGCCGCCACCATCGCGCGCGATCGACGCGGGGGTTTTTGCCGGTCCGCCGATCGATTCGCTCGGCCTCACGCCCGATATGGCCCGGGCCGCGCTCGACGCATTCCGCCTGTCGTGCCGCGCGGTGACCCGGCGCACCGATGTGAGCGGGCTCACCCGTCCCGAGGACTGGACACGCGCCTGCACCGCCGCCGCCGCCACGGTGGTCGATGATCCGGTCGCATTCTTCCGCGCCCAGTTCGAAACCGTGCTCATCGACAAGGGCGCTTTCTTCGCCACCGGCTATTACGAGCCCGAGATCGACGGGTCGCGTGTCCGCACCGATGACTATGCCGTCCCGGTCTATCGCCGTCCGCCCGACCTACTCGACGCCGACCCGAAGACGGGCAAGAAGGGCAAGGGCCGCGTCGACGAAACCGGCAACTACGTGCTGTATTACGATCGGGCGGCGATCGACGCAGGCGTGCTCGACGGGAAGGGGCTCGAAATCGCCTGGGCCAAGGATCCGGTGGAGTTCTTCTTCCTCCAGATCCAGGGTTCGGGTCGCCTGCGTCTGCCCGACGGCGGGGTCATGCGGATCGGCTATGACAGCCAGAATGGCCGCGAATATGTCGGCATCGGCCGGCTGATGCGCGACAGGGGGCTGATCGGCGGCACGACCGGCTATGCCACGTCGATGCAGGGCATCATGGCCTATATGAAAGACCATCCGGACGAACTGCGGCCGCTGCTGGAAGCGAACAAGAGCTACGTCTTTTTCCGCGAGCTGACCGGCGCCGGTCCGCTCGGCGCGCTCGGCGTGCCCGTCACGGGCCATGTCAGCGTTGCTGCCGACCCGAAGTTCGTGCCGCTCGGCGCGCCGGTCTGGCTGTCGGCCGACCGGCCCGAAGCGACGGGATTATGGGTGGCGCAGGACACCGGCGGCGCGATCAAGGGCGCCAACCGCTTCGATACCTTCTGGGGCGCGGGGGTGGTCGCGCGGATTACCGCTGGTGGAATGTCCGCGCGGGGGCAGGCGGCCTTGCTTCTCCCGCTCGGCACCCTGTCGCGGCTCAAGGCGGCGGGGCTGACCGGTGGGACGCCGGCTCGACCCTGAGGAGCGCGCGCTGTGGGCGCGCGTGTCCGCGACGGTGACGCCGCTCGCCGGCAAGGTGGCCACGCCACCGCCCCCGCCGTCGACCGTGACCGGGGGCGCTCGCACCCCCGTTTCCGCCCCGGTCAGGGCAGCGCCGCCGTCACCCCGGCCTCCGGCTGGCGTGGCCAAACCCCCGGCGGACACGCTCGACGGGGGATGGGACCGGCGGCTGCGGCGCGGGATGGTCGCGCCCGACCGATCGATCGACCTGCACGGTCACACTTTGCTTACGGCGCATGCTGCGCTCGAATCGGCGCTGGCGCGCGCGGTGGCGGACGATATCCGCATGCTGCTGGTGGTCACGGGCAAGCCGCCGCGCGCGGGGGAGGCGCGGCGCGGGCTGATCCGCGCGAGCATCGGCGAATGGCTGTCGGTGTCGCCCCATCGCGGGCGCATCGCGGCGGTGCGCGTCGCCCATCCGCGCCATGGTGGCGCGGGCGCGCTCTACCTGATCCTCAGGCGGCGGCGGGAGGAAGAGCGCGGCGGATGATCTCCGCATAGATGTCGGTCAGCGCGTAGAGGTCCGCCACCGCCACCGCCTCGTCCAATTTGTGCATCGTCGCGTTGAGCAGGCCGAATTCGACCGTCGGCGCCAGTTTCGACAGGAAGCGCGCGTCCGACGTGCCGCCGGTGGTCGAAAGCTCGGGCGTCAGGCCGGTCACATGCTCGATCGCGCCGGTCACCAGCGCCGACAGCGCGCCGGGTTGGGTCAGGAACGCCTCGCCCGAAATCTTGGCCTCGACGGTCGCGTCGGGCGCTTCCTCCGCGACGATCGCGCGCACGCGCTCGACCAGCAACTCGCCGCGCTGGAGGTCGTTGAAGCGAATGTTGAGCCGCGCATGGCCCGCACCCGGAAACACGGTGGTGGCGTCGTTGCTGGTGGCGAGATCGGTCAATTCCAGGTTCGATGGCTGGAACCAGGCATTGCCCTGGTCCAGGTCGAGCGCGGAAAGGCGCGTCGCGATCCGCGCCAGCGCCGGCACCGGGTTATGCGCCAGATGCGGATAGGCGACGTGGCCCTGCACGCCCGGCACGGTGATCCACATATTCACGGAGCCGCGCCGCCCGATCTTGATCGTATCGCCCAGCCGCGCGGCCGAGGTCGGCTCGCCCACCAGGATCATGTCGGGATCGTGCCCGTGGGCGTGCATCCAGTCGATCAGCGCGACCGTGCCGTAGGTCGCGGGGCCCTCCTCGTCGCCGGTGATGATGAAAGCGAGCGTGCCGCCATGATCCGCCTCGCGCGCCGCCGCGGCCGCAAAGGCGGCGATCGCGCCCTTCATGTCGACCGCGCCGCGCCCGTAGAGCAGGTCGCCGCGCACCTCGGCCACGAATGGATCTCCGCCCCACCCGACGCCCGGCGGCACCACATCGGTATGACCGGCGAAGGCGAGGAAGGGGCGCCCCGTGCCCCGGATCGCGAACAGATTTTCGACCGGGCCGTCGGGCGCGGACCCGGTGCGGAAGCGATGGACCGTAAAGCCGGCTTCCGTCAGCGCCTCCGCGAGCACGGTTTGCGCCCCGTCGTCGGCGGGGGTCACGCTGGCGCAGGCGATCAGGCGCTTGGCGAGGTCGAGGGGATCGGCGGGCATGCCGCCCGGTTATCGCGCGCCCCGCGCCTTGCCTAGAGGCGCGCGCAGGTCCCTCCGGGGCAGGCGGGCGGGCGTCTTACGGACGCCTGCCGTGCCGGTCAGTAAACGCGCGCCTTCGGCTTGATATACTCGACGTCGTCCGTGAGCGTGTAATCGTGCACCGGGCGGTAATCGAGCGTGACCTTGCCCTGGTCGAACCACGAAATGGTGTGCTTCATCCACTCGGCGTCGTTCCGCTCGGGGAAGTCCTCGTGCATGTGTGCGCCGCGGCTTTCCTTGCGGTTGGCGGCCGAATGGATCGTCACCGCCGCCTGCGGCAGCAGGTTGTCGAGCTCCAGCGTCTCGATCAGGTCGGTGTTCCAGATCAGCGAACGGTCGCTGACGCGAACATCCTGCAGGCTCGCCACCGTCTGGTCGACCAGATCGCGCCCTTCTTGCAGCAGCGCGCTGTCGCGGAACACCGCACAATGCTTCTGCATCGTGCGCTGCATCTCCAAGCGGATCTTCGCCGTGGGGGTGCCGCCATCCGCGTTGCGGAAGCGGTCGAGGCGCGCGACCGCCTTGTCGTCGGCCTCCTTCACGACGGTGCCATGTTTGCTGTTCGGCTGGACCAGTTCGGCGATGCGGAAGCCCGTCGCGCGGCCGAACACGACCAGATCGATCAGGCTGTTCGAACCCAGGCGGTTCGCGCCATGGACCGACACGCACGCCGCCTCGCCCACCGCGAACAGGCCGGGCACGACGCTGTCGGGGTTGCCGTCCTTCAGCGTGACGACCTCGCCCCAGTAGTTACAGGGGATGCCGCCCATATTGTAGTGGACGGTCGGGGTAACGGGCAGCGGCTGACGGGTCAGGTCCACGCCGGCGAAGATCTTGCCCGTCTCGGTGATGCCGGGCAGCCGCTCGGCCAGCACCTTCGGATCGATATGATCGAGGTGCAGGAAGATGTGGTCCTTGTGCTCGCCGACGCCGCGCCCCTCGCGCATCTCCATCGCCATCGAGCGCGCCACCACGTCGCGGCTGGCGAGGTCCTTGGCGCTGGGGGCGTAGCGCT
>NZ_JBMDXG010000089.1:0-10556 GCF_048594985.1 Sphingomonas sp.
TGTTCAGCTGGCACAATCAGGACAGCACGTTCGGCGTGTCGCTGGTCGGATCGTACCAGAAGCGCGAGGTCCGCTTCGACACGTTCGAAATCGGCGCGGGCTGGGTGCGCCACAGCAGCGACGACAGTTATTTCGCGGGGCGCGTCGCGCCTTCGATCGGTAGTTTCGACGACGTCATCATGCCGTCGAACCTGTCGCCGGGTTTCAACTTTTCCGATCGCGAACGGATCGGGGTCAGCGGGACGGTCCAGTACAAGCCGACGCCCGAACTGACCTTCACCTCCGATGGCTTCTTCTCGCGGCTGGATCAGATCGACCGCAACGTCGCCTTCACGTTCGACTTTTCGGGCGGTACGCTCGCCGAGCAGGTGGTCGAGGGCGACCGGGCGGTCTACCAACGGTTCACGAATGGGTTCGTCGATCAGATCGGCTTCCGCAACCGTCGCAAGGCGACGACGTGGCTGTTGGGGCAGAACGTCACCTGGCAGCGCGACGGGCTTTCGCTCTACGCCGACGTGTCCGCATCGCGCGCGACGCGCCGCGGCAATGACGACACCTATTTCACCACGGTCCGCCGCACCGGCATGACGACCGAATGGGACAGCCGCACCGGCAGCCCGATCTTCGACTTCCGCGCGAGCAACCCCCGCTACGCCGACAGCGCCACCGATTTCGCGAATTTGGGCGCGCATTACATGTCGGTCGGGGGAACCGATACGACCGACAAGACCATGGAGGCACGCGCGGGCGGCGAATGGGAAAGCGACGGCGGCGCGAAACTGTCCTTCGGCCTGGCACGCCTGAACCGCGACAAGATCGCCGACAATGTCAGCCAGCCGGTGGCATCACAGTGCGGCTTCTGCGGCGGCACGACCTACGCGCCGCTGCCGTCCGCGCTGTTCTCACGCACGCCGGGCAACTGGTTCCCCGGCTATGACGGCGACACGACCCGTCAGTGGATCCAGTATGACGAGCGTGCGCTGACGCAGGCGCTGGCGGATTATACGGCGCAGCGCAACGACCCGAATTTCATCGGCTACCAGGCGCCGGTCTACAGCCCGTCGCAAAGCTCGGTGGTGAAGGAGCGCGTCTGGGCGGGTTATCTGATGTTCGACGTGAAGACCGAGCTCGGTTCGATGCCGCTGTCGGTCAACGTCGGCGTTCGCATCGAGGATACGCGCTTCACCTCCGACGGCGCGGCGCAGACGATCATCAGTGCGCGGCCGAACGGGCAGGGGCAGAACATCATCGAGCTTTCGCCCGTCCAGCCGCTCGGCTTCAAGGGCAGCTACACCGACATCCTGCCGTCGATGAATGCGCGCCTGGACCTGACCGACACGTTGCTGTTCCGCGTCGCGGCGTCGCGCGTGATGAGCCGCCCCACGCTGACCGACCTGTCGCCTGCGCAGACCATCCTGTCCAATCCGGGCAACGAGCAGATCACGCGCGGCAATCCCGACCTCGATCCGTTCCGCGCGTCGCAGGTCGAGGCGTCGTTCGAATGGTATCTGGACCGCTTCTCACTGCTGTCGATCGCCGGTTTCTACAAGAATATCGACAGCTTCGTTTCGCGCTCCACCACCCCGCAGGTGGTCGATCAGGTGACGTTCCAGGTGACGACGCCGACCAATGGCGAGGGCGCGAACGTCAAGGGCTTCGAGGTCAGCTATCGGCAGGCGTTCCGCAACCTTCCCGGCGCGCTCGACGGACTGGGCGTGCAGGCGAGCTATACCTTCGTCGAAAGCAACGCGCAGTATGAGAACCAGGTGGCGGGCGCGAGCTACGGCCTGGAGGGGCTTTCCAAGAACTCGTACAGCGTGGTCGGCTTCTACGAGAAATACGGCATCCAGGCGCGTGCCGCTTATACGTGGCGCGACAGTTACCTGGTGCAGGCGAACGGCCGCAACGGCCTGCCGCTCTATTCCAACGCCTATGGCCAGCTCGACGCCAGCATCAGCTACGATCTCACGCCCAATTTCACGCTGATGGCCAACGCGCTGAACCTCAACAATGCGAAGGAATTCACCTATTCCGACGTGAAGGCGCAAACCTTCCGCTACGGGCTGACGGGGCGTCGCTACCTGTTCGGGGTGCGCGCGCGCTTCTAAGCCTGATCGGCCCCGGCCGATATGCGGTCGGGGCCTATAGTCAGGCGGCGCGATTGGGCGGCGTGTCGCCCGCGAAGAACGCCTGGAGATTGGCGATCGCCTGCATCCCCATCGCCGTGCGCGTCTCGATCGTGGCGCTTCCCAGGTGGGGCAGCAGGACCGAGCGGGGGTGGTCTAGAAGGCGCGCATGGACCGCAGGCTCGCGCT
Organism: Sphingomonas sp.; assembly: GCF_048594985.1. GTDB lineage: Bacteria > Pseudomonadota > Alphaproteobacteria > Sphingomonadales > Sphingomonadaceae > Sphingomonas_I. The sequence continues at coordinate 2,316 of NZ_JBMDXG010000089.1, forward strand.
CGTAGACGTCGAGCGCCGCCGCTGCGATCGTGCCGGCTGCAAGCGCATCGGCCAGCGCCGCCTCGTCGACGACCTCGCCCCGCGCGGTGTTCACCAGGATCGCGTCCGGCCGCATCGCCGCGAGGATGCGCGCATCGATCAGGTGCCGGGTCTCCGCCCCGCCGGGCACATGGAGCGAGAGGATGTCGGCCGTCGCCGCGAGCGCCTCCAGCGAGGGCAGGCGTTCGGCCTCCAGCGGGGCCGTGACCTCTGCCGGTGGCGCACGCCGGCTGTGGAAAGTGATCCGCATCCCCAGGGCCTTCGCCTTGGCGGCGGTGCTCTGCGCGATGCGGCCGAAGCCGACGAGGCCGAGCGTACGGCCGACCAGCGAATTGCCGACCAAGTGGGTCGGGCGCCAGCCCGTCCACTGTCCGGCGCGCAGCTCGCGCTCGCCCTCGCTCGCGCGCCGTGCCGCCATCAGCATCAACAGGATGGCGAGCTCGGCGGTCGCCTCGGTCAGCGCGTCGGGGGTGTTCGTGACCGTCAGGCCGGTGGCGCGCGCGGCCGCGAGATCGATATGGTCGAGCCCGGCGCCGAAATTGGCGAGGACGCGCGTCCGGCGGTCGGGCAGGCCGATGAGCGCGGCATCGATGCGGTCGGTGATCGTCGGGATCAGCGCGTCGAACCGCCGCAGCGCGTCCGCCAGCGCATCGCGATCGAGCGGCCGGTCGTCGGCGCTCAGCGTGGCGTCGAAATGCTCGGCGATCCGTCGTTCGACCGCCTCGGGCAGCCGGCGGGTGACCAGGATCGAGGGGCGGCTCATGTCGATGCTCCGTTTCGTAAGGAGGGGGTGGGCGCGTCGGGCCGCAAGAGGCCCTCGGCCACGAGCTCGGTCCAGAAATCGTCGGGAATGAGGTGCCGCATCCAGGCGACCGCCTGATCGACCTGCCGCGCGTCACGGAAGCCCGCCACGACCCCCGTTACGGCCGGATGCCCCAGCGGGAATTGAAGCGCGGCCGCCGCAAGCGGGACCGCGTGGCGCTCCGCCACGGCCTCCATGCGGCGTACGCGTTCGATGATCTCGGGCGATGCGGGCTGGTAATCGTAATAGGGCGTCGCGGGGCCGCGTGTCCCCGTCACCAATATCCCGCTGTTGAAGGGCGCGCCGAGCATCACCGAAGTCCCCGCGTCAAGGCATGCGTCGAGCAGGCGATCCAGCGCCTGCTGGTCGAGCAGGGTATAGCGCCCCGCGATCAGCACCGTGTCGAGATGCACCTCACGCATCGCCGACAAGCAGATTTCGACCTCGTTGACGCCCAGACCGATCGCATCGATCGTGCGATCTTCGCGCAGCCGTTCGAGCGCGCGGAAGCCGCCGCCCTGCGTCAGCTGGTTCCAATATTGCCCGTTCCGCTCCGCGTGATTGAACGTGCCGATGTCGTGCACCAGCAGACGGTGGATGCGCGCCAGACCGAGGCGGTCGAGGCTTGCCTCGTGCGATCGGGCGATGCCCCCGGCGCTGTAATCATATTCGGGGCGGAAGGGCATGGGGGAGCGGAACCCGTCGAGGTCGCTCGCCATGCCCATCGATGCGTCGGGCAGCATCAGCCGCCCGACCTTCGTGGACAGGACATAGCCTTCGCGCGATCGTAACGCGTCGCCCACGCGGCGCTCGCTCAGGCCACGGCCATAGTGCGGCGCCGTGTCGAAATCGCGGATGCCCAGATCGAACGCCCGCTCGACGGCAGCGATCGCATCGGCATCGCTCACCGGCTGCTGCAGATTACCAATCGGTCCCCCGCCGAAGACGAGGGGAAGTGGAGGTGAAGCGTTTGGCATTCCGCATATCAGTACGCGCACAAAGATATATCAAGCGAGTTCTGGTCGTAGGACATCGGTCGAGCCAAATGTGTCAAAGCGACCCATCGCGCGGCCCGGCATACGTGAAAACGACAGATTTGTCGGGGGGCATGCGGGCGATCCCGGAAGTCCCGGGTGGGATCTGCCATTGACTTGAGGCCCGGAACTGGGAACCTCCCGCGGGCGAGCGATGGCGACAATCGCCGCATGGCGTCGACCATGACTGATGCTCTCAGGGGCAGGGCGTTCATGGTCCGACCCTGAGCTTGAAATCGAGTGGAGCGGGTGCAGGGTGAGGATCGACGACGCCGAGTTCATGCGGGGCGGTGGCGAACTGGGCGCGCTGATGCGCGCGCAGGACTGGACGGCCACGGGCCTGGGACCGCCCGCGCAGTGGCCTCAGAGCCTCAAGACGGCGATCCGCATCATGCTGACTTCGCGCCAGCCGATCTGGATCGGCTGGGGCCCGGAGCTGATCTATTTCTACAACGACGCCTACAAGTCGATCATCGGCGGCAAGCACCCCTGGGCGCTCGGGCGACCGACCAAAGTCGTCTGGTCCGAGATCTGGGAGGATATCGGCCCCATGCTCGCCACGGCGACGACGGGCGAGGAGGGGACGTTCGCCGAAGAACAACTGCTCATCATGGAGCGCAGCGGCTACCCCGAAGAAACCTATTACACCTTCTCCTACAGCCCGATCCCGGACGACGATGGCAGCGCGGGCGGCATCATCTGCGCGAATAGCGAGGATACGGGGCGGGTCATCGGCGAACGACAGCTGGCGCTGCTGCGCGAACTGGCGGCGCAGACCGCGAATGCGCGGACCTGGGACCGGGTGTGCGAGGCGGTCGGCGGTGCACTGGGCACCGATCCGCACGACATCACCTTCGCGATCCTCTTCATGGTGTGCGAGGATCTGAGCGGCCTGGAGCTTGCCGCGACGTGTCGCGTCGATCGATCGCATCCGGCCTGCGCCGATGGAGCCAAATCTCCCTGGCCCCTCGACGATGTTCTGAAGGCGCAGGGAGCGATCGAGATCAAAGACCTTGCCGCCAGGTTTGCCGAACCCCTTCCCACGGGCGCCTGGCAGATCCCCGCGCAGCGTGCGGCGCTTCTGCCCGCGCCGGCGGCCGGCGAAACGGGCCGGCAGGGCGTCCTGGTCGTGGGATTGAACCCCTATCGCCTGTTCGATGACGATTATCGCGGCTTTTTGACGCTCGCCGCCGGCCAGATCTCCGCCGCCTTCGCCAATGCCGACGCCTATGAGCAGGAGCGGCGGCGCGCCGAGAAGCTCGCCGAGCTCGACCGGGCGAAGACCACCTTCTTCTCCAACGTCAGCCACGAATTCCGCACGCCGCTTACCTTGATGCTCGGACCGCTCGAAGAGGTGCTGTCGAAATCCGCGGAGCGCGTGTCGGCGGACGATCGCCGGCTGGTCGACGTCGCACATCGCAACGGCATGCGCCTGATGAAGCTGGTGAACGCGCTGCTGGATTTCTCGCGGATCGAGGCCGGGCGCGTCCAGGCCGTATACCGGCCGACCGACCTGCCGACCTTCACGGCCGAGCTCGCGTCGAGCTTTCGATCGGCGACCGACAAGGCCGGGCTTACGCTTACGGTCGACGTCGATCCGCTGTCGCGCACCGCCTATGTCGATCCGGAGATGTGGGAAAAGGTCGTTCTCAACCTGCTCTCCAACGCCTTCAAATTCACGTTGAAGGGCGGGATCGAGGTGCGGTTGCGCGAACGTGACGGCCGGGCCGAGCTTTCGGTGCGCGATACGGGAATCGGCATCGCCGACGATGAACTACCGAGGCTCTTCGAACGGTTCCACCGGGTCGAGGGGGCCAATGGACGCAGCTTCGAAGGATCGGGCATCGGCCTCGCGCTCGTACAGGAGCTTGCCCGGCTTCATGGGGGAGAGGCGGCGGTCGAAAGCAGCCTCGGCGTGGGCAGCGTCTTCCGCGTGACGATCCCCCTCGGCCGCGATCACCTTCCGCCCGAGCGGGTCAACGACGATGCGGGCGACCTGGCGGTTCGGGCGACCGGAGCATTCCTCGAAGAAGCGCTGCGCTGGACGGGCGACGCGCCCGACGACGCCATGACACCAGGCATCCTCGGCGACGCTACGGGGGCGGGGGGGGATCGGCCGCATGGGGACCGGGAGGCGCGGATCCTGCTGGCGGACGATAATGCCGACATGCGCGATTATGTCAGGCGTCTGCTTGCCGGCCGCTATCAGGTGGAAACCGCAGGCAATGGTCGGGAGGCACTGGACAGCCTGCGGCGGGGGCGCCCCGACCTGCTCCTCACCGACGTTATGATGCCGGAGATGGACGGCTTCGAACTGCTTCATCACGTTCGGCGGGACGAGGATCTGCGCGACCTGCCCGTCGTAATGCTGTCGGCACGCGCCGGCGAAGAAGCCCAGGTTGAGGGGCTGGAAGCGGGCGCGGACGATTATCTGGTCAAGCCGTTCAGCGCGCGGGAGCTGGTCGCGCGCGTTTCCACCACGCTGGAAATGGCGCGGTCGCGGCGACAGGCGCAGGAGGCGCTGCAGCAACTGAACGCGCAGTTGCAGGCCGAGACCGAGCGGTTGAGCGAGCTGTTTTCGGAAGCCCCGTCGCTGATGGCGGTGTTGCGCGGCCCCGACCACGTCTTCGAACTGGCCAACCCGGCTTACATGAATCTTGTCGGCGAGCGCGACATCGTGGGCAAGCCGCTGCGCCAGGCGCTGCCCGAGATTGCGGACCAGGGCTTCATCGAATTGCTCGACCGGGTCCGGCAGACCGCCCAGCCCTATCGCGGGACCGGTGTGAAGGTCCGCCTTGCCCGTTCGGGCGGCGACATGCTCGAGGAGCGTGCGCTGGACTTCGTCTATCAGCCGATCGTCGACGGGGAGGGGGAGGTCAGCGGCGTTTTCGTCGAGGGTACCGACGTCACCGATCGTGTGCGGGGCGAGACGCTGCGCATCATCCAGAACCGCATCCTCGAAGCGGCGGTCGAGGACACCTCGCTCGCCGAAGCTCTGGATCGCCTGGTCCGCGCGGTCGAGGATCTGTCGCCGACGGAGATGCGCGGATCCGTGCTCCTGCTGAGCGAGGATGGCCGGTTTCTGCGGCACGGCGCGGCCCCCAGCCTGCCGACCGCCTATAACGAGGCGATCGACGGCATGGCGATCGGGCCGAATGCAGGATCGTGCGGTACGGCGGCGTTCGAAAGGCGTGCGGTCTACGTCGCCGATATCGCCGACGATCCGCTATGGGTGGATTTCCGCGATCTGGCACTCCGCCATGGCCTGCGCGCCTGCTGGTCGACGCCGATCCTGTCGAGCCAGGGCGATGTGCTCGGGACCTTCTCGCTCCATCATGATCAACCGCGCAAACCGTCGCCCGACGAAATGGAACTGATCGCATTCGTGACGCGATCCGCGTCGATCGTGATCGAGCGCAAGCGCGGCGAGCAGGCGCTGCTGGAGCTCAACCAGTCGCTGGAACAGCGCATCGCGCAGGCGGTCGCGGAGCGGGAGCAGATCGAGGAGGTGCTGCGCCAGGCGCAGAAGATGGAAGCGGTCGGACAGCTGACGGGTGGCGTCGCGCACGATTTCAACAATCTGCTGACGATCATCACCGGCAACATGGACATGGCGCTGCGCGCGATCGACGCGGAAGGAGGCAACCCCAAGCTCCGCCGCTCGATCGGCAATGCGCAGAAGGGCGCGGAGCGGGCGGCAGCGCTGACGCAGCGGCTGCTCGCTTTCTCCCGTCGCCAGCCGCTGGACCCCAAGGCGCTCGATCCCGACCGCCTGATCGCGGGCATGGCGGAAATGCTCAAGCGCGCACTGGGCGAGACCGTCCAGCTGGAGACCGTCACCGCGCCCGGCCTGTGGCGGGTCGAGGCCGATCCCAACCAGCTCGAAAGCGCGATCCTCAACCTGGCGGTGAATGCGCGCGATGCGATGCCCGACGGCGGCAAGCTGACGATCGAGACCGCCAATGCGCGCCTGGACGATGCCTACGCCGCTGGACATGCCGAAGTGCCCCCGGGCGATTACGTCGTGATCGCGGTGAGCGACACGGGCGCCGGCATGTCGCGCGAAACGCTGGCGCGCGTGTTCGAGCCGTTCTTTACGACCAAGGAGGTGGGCAAGGGGACCGGCCTGGGGCTTTCGATGGTCTACGGCTTCGTCAAGCAGTCCGGCGGGCACGTGAAGATCTATTCGGAGGTGGGCGAGGGCTCGACGGTCAAGATCTATCTGCCCCGCCTGGTCGGCGATCAGGGCGGCTTCGATTATGACGAACAGGCCGCCGCGCCCGCTGCGGGATCGCATGACGAGACGATCCTTGTCGTCGAGGATGATGACGACGTTCGCGCGTACACGGTCGAGATCCTGCGCGAACTCGGCTATCGCGTGCTGGAAGCGCATGACGGACCGGCGGCGCTGCGCCTGGTCGAGCGTCTCGACGTCCAGATCGACCTGCTATTCACCGATGTCGTCATGCCCGCAATGTCGGGCCGCGAATTGTCGGACGCCGCGCGGGCGATCCGACCCCACCTCAAGATCCTCTACACGAGCGGCTATACCCGCAATGCGATCGTGCACGGCGGACGGCTGGATCCGGGCGTGCAGATCGTCGCGAAGCCGTTCACGTTCGATACGCTGTCGGCGAAGGTGCGCGAGATGCTGGACAGCGGTACGTCGGGCCGCTTCCTGCTCGTCAATCATGACCCGGCGGTCAGGATGCTGACGGCGGAGGCGCTGGTCGCGGCCGGCTATCTGGTCGACGAGGCGGGCACCGCCGGGGAAGCGGTCGGCATGGTCCGCGCGTCGCGCGGCCATTACACGGCCGTCGTGATCGACCTCGACCTCTCCGGCGGGCGAGGCCTGGCAAAGGAATTACGAGCGCTTCGGGCCGATCTGGCGATCCTGCTGGTCACCGATGGGGGTCAGGAAGTGGCGGGCGTCGCGGACGATCCCTTCACCCGGACCATCGCCAAGCCCTATCACATGGAGGCGCTGACACAGGCGCTGGGCGGCCTGGGCGCCGCGTTCGCGCGTCCGGACTGACGTCGGCACCCGACCTGCGGCATGGGACGGCGGCCGTTAGCGGACGAACCGCCAATGGTCGAAATCGAACAAGGGCCCATCCCCCTTGCCGCGAAATACCATGTAGAGGTCGTGGACCCCGGACACGTCCGCGATGGCGGCCGTCTCCTCCCGCCACTCGCCGCCGGTCGTTGAGGCCGCAAGGCGAAGGGTGCCGAGGGCAGGGCCATCGACCCGATCCGCGTGCAGCTCGATCACGACGTCAGGTTTCGCATTGGCGACCGCGGCCACGAACGTGCGGGCGCCCGCCTTGCCGAAGTCGATGCCCGCGACCTTGATATAGCTGCGATCGGTGATGCGCGTGACGTACACACCGCCCCGGCCATCCTGCGCGGTGGTCACGCCGGGAGCCCACGCATAGGGCCGGTCGCGCTCGCGCTTGATCCGCGAGGTCCAGGCGATCGTCTCCGCCTCGACCCGGCGATAGGGGTTCAGCGGCTCGATCTGCGGCGCGCTGACCTTGTCCCACCAGCCGAGGTTCGGGATGGTGCCGTCCGCATTATAGTCGAACTTGGCGACGGAGACCGATCGGCGCTCGTGATGGATCGGCGTCATTGCGAAATTATGTTCGTAGCTGAAGCCGAACAGATACGATCCGCCCTTGTAATCGACGATGCCCGGATGGTTGCCGGTGGCGCGCGTGTCATGCTCCATGATCTGGCCCTTGTAGGTCCAGGGGCCGGTCGGCCCGTCGCTCATCGCGTAGCCGATGCCTTCCGAGCAGCAGGTGGAGGCGAACGCCATGTAGTAATGGCCCTTGCGCTTATAGAACCAGGGGCCTTCCTGATAATCGGTGATGCGTGGCGCGACCTTCGTGACCGGCCCGGCATAGGACACCATGTCCCTGTTGAGTTTCACGTAATAGAGGTCGGGATTGCCCCAATAGAGATAGGCCTGGCCGTCGTCGTCGATCCACACTGTCGGATCGATATTGTCCTGCCCCGGCGCGATCAGCGGCTTGCCGAGCGCATCGCGGAACGGGCCTTCGGGACGATCCGCGACCGCGACCGCGATGACGTTCTTGGGTTTGCCGTCGATGCTGATCGGTACGTAGAGATAGAATTTGCCGTTGCGCGCAATGACCTGCGGCGCCCACGCGTCGTTGGTCTGAACCGCCCACGGGAAGGTCGCGAGCGAGGCGACGACGCCGCGATCGGTCCAGTTCGCCATGTCCGTCGAACTGTACAGGCGCCAGTCGAGCATCCTGAAGCCCTCGGCATCGTCCTTCTTGAACGGGAACATGGCGCCCCATTCGCCGCCGATACCGAGATTGTCCTGGTACCAGGCGCGCG
>NZ_JBMDXG010000009.1:0-4539 GCF_048594985.1 Sphingomonas sp.
GTCTATTTCGGCCAGTGTTCGGAGCAGAGCGGCGCGCGCCACGCTTATATGCAGATAGCTGTGGAGGTCGTGCCCCCTGCGCAGTTCGCGCGCAGGATCGCGTTCAAGGGCGGGACGATGCCGGGTGCCAAGCCGGCCGCCAACCCCGACGCGACCAGCCCGACCTCGCCCGCGACCGCCGGCACGCCCGCGGGCGATGCCGTCGCGGCCGACGCGGCGGTGCCGGGCACGACCGAGCAGCCGACCACCGACTCCCAGCCTGCCGTCGCGCAGAACTGAAGGCCTGACCGATGACCGATATCGCCGCCCATCCCAGCCAGTTTCAGGCTGATCACGGCCACGAGCATCATCACGATGCCGATCACAAGCCGGGCTTCTTCGCGCGCTGGTTTATGTCCACCAATCACAAGGACATCGGCACGCTCTACCTGATCTTCGCGATCATCGCGGGCATCATCGGCGGGACCATTTCGGGCCTGATGCGGGTCGAGCTGGCCGAGCCCGGCATCCAGTATCTCGGCACGTGGTACGAATTCCTGCACGGGCCGGGCACGATCGACCAGGCCTACCACCTGTGGAACGTGCTCATCACCGCGCATGGCCTGATCATGGTGTTCTTCATGGTCATGCCGGCGATGATCGGCGGGTTCGGCAACTGGTTCGTGCCGATCATGATCGGCGCGCCGGACATGGCCTTCCCGCGCATGAACAATATCAGCTTCTGGCTGCTCATCCCGGCGTTCGTGCTGCTGCTCGGCTCCAGCTTCGTCTCGGGCGGCACCGGGCCGGGCGCGGGCATCGGCTGGACCGCCTATGCGCCGCTGTCGACCAGCGGCTCGACCGGGCCGGCGGTCGACATGGCGATCTTGTCGCTTCACCTCGCCGGCGCGTCGTCGATCCTGGGCGCGATCAACTTCATCACAACCATCCTGAACATGCGCGCGCCGGGCATGACGCTGCACAAGATGCCGCTCTTCGCCTGGTCGGTGCTGGTGACGGCGTTCCTGCTGCTGCTCTCGCTGCCGGTGCTGGCGGCGGCGATCACAATGCTGCTGACCGACCGCAATTTCGGCACGACCTTCTACGACGCGAGCGGCGGCGGCGATCCGGTGCTGTACCAGCACCTGTTCTGGTTCTTCGGCCACCCCGAAGTCTACATCATGATCCTGCCGGGCTTCGGCATCATCAGCCACGTGATCGCGACGTTCAGCCGCAAGCCGGTGTTTGGCTATCTCGGCATGGCCTACGCCATGGTCGCGATCGGCGTGGTGGGCTTCATCGTGTGGGCGCACCACATGTTCACCACCGGCCTCAGCGTGAACACGAAGATGTACTTCACCGCCGCGACGATGGTGATCGCGGTGCCGACCGGCATCAAGATCTTCTCGTGGATCGCGACGATGTGGGAAGGATCGCTGTCCTTCAAGACGCCGATGCTATGGGCGTTGGGCTTCTTGTTCATGTTCACGGTCGGCGGCGTCACGGGCGTGCTGCTCGCCAATGGCGGCATCGATAACTACTTCCAGGACGGTTATTACGTGGTGGCGCACTTCCACTACGTACTCAGCCTGGGCGCGGTGTTCAGCCTGTTCGCCGGCTTCTATTACTGGTTCCCGAAAATGTCGGGCCGGATGTATAACGAGTTGCTCGGCCAGCTCCATTTCTGGGTGTTCTTCGTCGGCGTGAACATCCTGTTCTTCCCAATGCACTTTCTCGGGCTGCAGGGCATGCCGCGCCGCTATCCCGACTATCCCGACGCGTTCGCGCGGTGGAACGCGCTCGCTACGCACGGCTACGAGATCATGGCGGCGGGCATGGTGATCTTCTTCGTCAACGTGATCTGGTCGCTGTTCGCCGGCCGCAAGGCGGAGGATAATCCGTGGGGCGAGGGCGCCACCACGCTCGAATGGACGCTGTCCAGCCCGCCGCCCTATCACCAGTTCGAACAGCTCCCGCGCATCGATTGATGCACGTTGCCCCGGATGCGGCGATCGCGGCGCGCATCCGGGGCACGATGTCCTCGGGGCTGGCGACTTTGTGGAATCGGACCAAGGCTTTAGGATCGCCCGCATGACGACCGCCGTGCCCTGGACCCCGGCGCTGCCCGCCGACTGGCGCGACTTCCTCGCGCTCACGAAGCCGCGCGTGATGACGCTGGTCGTCTTCACGGCACTGTGCGGCATGCTCGCCGCGCCGGTCTCGATCCATCCCGTCATCGGCTTCACCGCGATCCTGTGCATCGCGGTCGGCGCCGGCGCCTCGGGCGCGCTCAACATGTGGTACGAGGCCGATCTCGACGTGCACATGAAGCGCACGCGCGGACGGCCGCTGCCGGCGGGACGGATGGAACGCCAGTCCGCGCTCCACTTCGGTGTCGCGCTGGGCGTCGGCGCGGTGCTGGTGATGGGGCTCGCCGTCAACCTGCTCGCGGCGGCGATCCTCGCCGGGTCGATCCTGTTCTACGTGCTGATCTACACCGTCTGGCTCAAGCGGCGCACGCCGCAGAACATCGTGATCGGCGGCGCGGCGGGCGCTTTTCCCCCGCTGATCGGCTGGGCGGCGGCGACCGGACAGGTCGGCCTGCTGCCCGTGCTGCTGTTCGCCTTGATCTTCCTGTGGACGCCGCCGCATTTCTGGGCGCTCTCGCTGTTTGTGCGGACCGATTATGCCGCCGCCGGCGTGCCGATGCTGCCCGTCGTCGCGGGGACGCAGGCGACGCGTCGTCAGGTGCTGCTCTACACCTTTCCGATGGTTGCGGCGGCGGTGGCGCCCTGGCCGCTCGGGCTCGCGGGCGCGCTTTACGGCATCACCGCCACCCTGCTGTCGGGCTGGTTCCTGCTGCTCGCCGTGCGCATCGCGCGCAGCGGCGAGACCGATCCACAGCTGATGCGGCCCGAGCGCGCGCTGTTCCGCTTTTCGATCCTCTACCTCTTCGTGCTGTTCGGCGCGCTGGTGGTCGACCGGATGATCGCGGCATGACCCCCGAATTCGAACGCGAATATCGCCGCCGGCAACGGGCGCGGGCGCGCGTTATGGCATTGGCGCTGGGTGGTCTCGCCATCCTGTTCTTTGCGATCACGATCGTGCGGATGGGCTGATGGCGTCGCGCCCGATCGATCGCGCCAAGCGGCGCACGGGGCTGCTGATGCTGCTTCTCGTGGCGGGGATGACCGCGCTCGGCTTCGCCAGCGTGCCGCTCTACCGCCTGTTCTGCCAGGCGACCGGCTTCAACGGCACCGCCCGCCGCGATCTGGTGGCCGAGGCGCCGGGGGCGGTCGGCACGCTGATCGACGTCCGGTTCGACGGCAATGTGTCGCCCAAGCTGCCCTGGCGGTTCGAACCCGAACGGCGCGTGATGCGCGTCGCCGTCGGCGCGCGGCAGATGGCGTTCTTTACCGCGACCAACCTCAGCGACAAGACCGTGACGGGCAGCGCCGCGTTCAACGTCTCGCCGCCGCAGGCCGGGCAATATTTCACCAAGATCCAGTGCTTCTGCTTCACCGAACAGACGTTGCGTCCGGGGGAACGGGTGCGGATGCCGGTGGTCTTCTACGTCGATCCCGGCTTCGCCAAGAACCCCGACACGCGTGACATCAGCGAGATCACGCTGTCCTATACGTTCTTCCCGGTAGCGTCGGGCGAAACACCGGGCTAGGATCGCCGTTAAACAGCCATAACGAGGGGATGCATCAGAATGGCCGGTGCCAAGAGCCACGATTACCACATCCTGCCGCCGAGCCCCTGGCCGCTGCTGGGTTCGATGGCGGCGCTGGTGATGGAGTCGGGCGCGATCATGTGGATGCACAGCGCGGCATATGGCGGCTGGGTGTTCTTCGCCGGGCTGGCGGGCGTCCTGTTCACGATGTTCAGCTGGTGGTCGGATGTGATCCGCGAGGCGCATGCCGGCGATCATACGCCCGTCGTCGGGCTGCACCTGCGCTACGGCATGATCCTGTTCATCGCGTCGGAGGTGATGTTCTTCGTCGGTTGGTTCTGGGCGTGGTTCGATTTCTCGCTCTTCCCCTCGACCGTGGACGCGGTCGGCGGCGTGTGGCCGCCCAAGGGGCTGACGGTGATCGATCCGTTCGCCTTCCCGCTGCTCAACACCCTGATCCTGCTCTGCTCGGGCTGCACCGTCACCTGGGCGCACCACTCGCTGATCCACGGCAACCGCGACGGCCTGATCAAGGGCCTGTGGCTGACGATCGCTCTCGGCGTGTTCTTCAGCTTCATCCAGGTTTACGAGTACATGCACGCGCCGTTCCCCTTCAAGGGGATCAACTATGGCGCCGCCTTCTACATGGCGACCGGCTTCCACGGCTTCCACGTGTTCGTCGGCACGGTGTTCCTCGCGGTCTGCCTGGTCCGCGCGTACAAGGGCCACTTCACGCCGCGTCAGCACTTCGGCTTCGAGGCGGCCGCGTGGTACTGGCACTTCGTCGACGTCGTGTGGCTGTTCCTCTTCTTCGCCATCTATGTCTGGGGTGGCTGGGGCGCTCCGATCCACGCGGGCTGATCCGCCCGGACGGTGATCATTAG
>NZ_JBMDXG010000090.1:0-15513 GCF_048594985.1 Sphingomonas sp.
ATTGAGGCCGCGCAGATTGACCGTCAGCACACCCGATCCGCCGCCGATATTCGCGGCCGAATTGTTGCCGGAGGAAAGCTGCGGAAATTCGTTGAGGGTCTTTTCCAGCGACACGTTGCCCGAGGAGCGAATCTCCGCGTCGCCGACCACCGTCACGGGGCTGGGCGCGGTGAGATCGGTGCGGACCAGGCGTGATCCCGTCACCGTGATCTCGGCGCCACTGGTGTCGGCCGCCGCGCTTTCCGTGGCGGCGCTTTGCGCATGTGCGGCGTTCAGGGCCAAAGGCGCACAGACCAACGTGCTGGCCAGCAGTGCTCTTTTGAAACGAGTCGAGTTGGGTACAGATACGATCGACATACTATAACTCCCTGACCGATGGGCTCAGGCCCGTTTATTGTTACCCCCTGGTCCAGTTGGACACTCGGCTTTCCTCACGACGATGTTCTATTTGGTATTGTCCGCGTTGTTCGATGTTGCGACGATGGCGCCGTGCCGATAACCGTGGTCGGCACGGCGCGGTCCAACGTCGCGCCTCACCGGCGTCGAATGGCTCTCTCGTCGGAAGCAATCTGTTTCGTCGGCCACCATTAACCCCCCGGATACTGGACCGTATACGAAATACCATATACCGCACGATGTGGGAGTCAACGCTGCATCGGTGTAAATATGACCAAATCAAGAATCCGGGCGCTTCTGGTCGCGTGCTGGGTGGCGGCGCTGCCCTCATCAGGAGTCGCTTGGTCCGCGCCCCTTGCGATCCGGGACGTCACGCTGATCGACGGTACGGGCGGGCCGGTGCGACCGGGCGTTACCGTGTTGATAGACGGCGGGCGCATCGCCGCCATTTCCTCCGCACGCCCGCCCAAAGGCGCGCGGATCATCGAAGGGCGCGGGCGATACCTCCTGCCGGGTTTCATCGACAGCAACGTGCACCTCACGGTCTACGGCAAGCCCGACCGGCGCGACACGTCGGCCAAGTATGGCGACCGCAACGAGGAATTGGGCGTCGAATTCGCCCAGCGCGCGCTGAAGCTTGGCATCACGACGATGATCGACAGTTACGGGGTGCTCCCGCCCGGGATCGCCGTGCGCGACCGGATTGCGCGTGGCGAGGTCACAGGCGCGCGCCTGCTCGTCGCGGGCAACATCGTCGGATGGGGCGGGCCGTTTTCGCTCACTTTCTCGCTGACCAAGGAATCGGATCTCTCCTTCTTCCAGGAAAAGTGGAACGACCTGCTCACCCAGGGCATGGGCGAGGAACTGGCCGACATGACGCCGGACGAGCTTCGCGTCGCCATGAACGCCTATCTCGACAAGGGCGTGGACGTCGTGAAATATGGCGGGACCAGCCATTTTCTCCGGCCCTCGCTGATCGGTTTTTCACCCGAGCAGCAGCGCGTGATCGTCGAGGAGACGCACAAGCGCGGCAAGCCCGTCCAGACCCATTCCACCAGCCCCGAAGGGCTGCGCCTCTCGGTCGAGGCGGGGATCGACCTCATCCAGCATCCCGAGCTGGCGAGCCGCGACCTGCCCGACGCGCTCGTCGCGTTGATCGTCAAGAAAGACGTGCTGTGCGGAATGCGGCCCAATTTCTTCACCGGCGAGGCGCGCCGCAAGCATCTCGCACGCCGGGCGGAGGTGGAAGCCGCGCAGGCCAAGCTGCCCCCGCCGTCCACTGGTGCCGAGCGCTGGCGGCGGTTCGAGGCGCTGGGCGAGTATGAGGACATCCAATGGCGCAACGCGAAGCGGCTGATCGCCGCGGGCTGCCGTGTTACGGTCGCGACCGACAGCTTCTTCGGCGACGCGCCCGAATTCCGGCGAACGCCGAAGCCCGATTATGACGAGCCGGGTATGGGCACGGTCCGCGCGATCGAGGGGCTGGTCGAACTCGGCATGACGCCAATGCAGGCGATCGTCGCGGGCACGAAGAATGGCGCGGCCGCGGCCTTCCTGTCGAAGGAGCTTGGTACGGTCGAGCCGGGCAAGGTCGCCGATCTCGTCCTGCTCGACGCGGACCCGCTGGCGGATATCCGCAACATCGAGAAGGTCAGCGCGGTGATTTCGGGCGGCAAGCTGGTCGATCGCGATCGGCTGCCCGAGGCCCCGATATTCATGGTCAAGCCTTGAACGCGCCCGCGCATCGCCTCACGCGCTCTGGCCTGGGAGCGGCCGACCGGAACATCGCTCCGGTCGAGCAGCAGTTGAATCTGCTGCTGGCCTGGCCGGGAGAGGAGGCCGCGCCGCGCGAACGGCCGGGCTTTTTCCATATAAGGACGCGCTGGGGCAGCGTGGATGCCGCGCTGCGCTACGACACCGCGCGTGGCGTGGTGGCGGGCAATGTGGTGCTGCACGGCACGGCGCCCCCGGCGACGACCCTTCGGTTGAGACTTCCCCTTGGTCGCCATATCAGCTTCGCGCGGATCGATGGACATGCGGTCAAGCCCGGTGGCCCCGGCCGCGACACGTTGATGCTGCCGCCGGGGCGGGCAGGGTGCTTTTCGATCATGATACGCACGGCGGAGGCATGGTAACGATGCGTTGCGGAGAGACGCTATGAAGATTTCCACTCTGGCTCTGTCGGTCGCGGCGTTGGTCGCCCCCGCGCTTCCCGCCGCTACGCCCGCCGAGGAGAAAACCGCGATCATTACGGTGATCGCGGACATGCAGGCGGCGTGGAACGGAGGCGACTTCCGCGGATATATGGAAGGCTTTGCCAATCCGCAGGTGGTGTTCGTATCGGGCGGTCGCATTCAGGACGGGTGGCAGGGCACGCTCGACCATTATATCCGCGACTATGGCGGCGATCCCGCGCGGCGCGGCACGGTGCGCTTCTACGATATGACGGTCGATCTGCTCGCGCCCGACGCGGCGCTGCTCATCAGCCATTACCACCTCGAACGGCCCGATCATCCGCAGGAGGGGATCAACACCCGGCTGTTCCGCAAGATCGGTGGGAAGTGGCGCATCACGATGAACCACGTCTCGTCCTACGAGCGACATGATCCGCCGGGGAATTGAACCCCCGGCGTCATGGATTATTTCTCGCTGCGGGCGAGCAGGTCGGTCAGGTCGTGGAGATAATTGACCGCCCAGGTGTGCGTGCCGTGCCCGCGCGTGTCGTCGCTTTCGGCGATCATCCGGAAGCGGGCCTGCGGCATCCGCTTCACCGCCGCGTCGGCGAAGGTGAAGTTGCGCGGATTGATAAAGTCGTCGGCCGAAGTGATCCACGTCAGCGGAACCGTGATTTTCTCCAGCCCCGGCCACGGATCGTAGGTGCGCGAGCTTTCGAACTGGTAGATCATGTCGTTGGCGTCGCGCGTCGCCATGTCCCGCGCCACGCGCTCGCGCGCGGCTTCCGTCGCCAGCTCGCGCGTCGGCCACTGCTTCTGGAAATAGAGCGGCGCCGCGCCCGCGACGACCGACAGCGACGATGCGGTCCGCAGGCCCTGCAGCGGCTGCGTCTTATATTCGCCGCCGGCCCATGCGGGGTCCGCCTTGATCCCGTCGATCAGCAGCTGCCGCCACATCCGGTTGAGGCCCGCGATCGCGACCGGCTGGCAGGCAAGCGGCATCAGCGCGCGCGCGAAGCCGGGATAGGCCTCACCCCATTGGAAGGCGTGCATGCAGCCCATGCTCGTCCCCATCAGCAGGCGCAGGTTGGCAAGGCCCAGCCCTTCGGTCAGCAGGCGGTGCTGCAGCATCACCATGTCGTCATAGTCGTACTGCGGAAAGCGCATGCGGAGGCCGTCGGACGGCTTCGATGACGCGCCATGGCCGATATTGTCGGGCAGGATGATCCAATATTTGCGGATGTCGAGCGGCTGGCCGGGGCCGTAGAGCTGGTCGGCGAATTGCGGCTGGAGGAACTGCCGCCCGCTGCCCCCGGTCCCGTGCAGCACCATCACCGCATTGTCGATCCGGCCGGATGCGTCGCGGTGCGGCGTGCCGAGCGTGCCGTAGTGGAGCCGGACCGATGCCATGCTCTCGCCACTGCGGAAGCGCACGTCCTTCGCGATGAAGTCCGCCTCCTTGAGCGTCCAGCGCGACGATTGAGGTGCCGCCGGTTGCGCGACCGGCGTCGCGGGAGCGGGCGCGGCGGCCGTCTGGAATGCAAACGCGATGAGGGCGGTCAGAAGCAAGTGTATCTCCTACGGCAATGCGCGTGCGGCCGGTGTCAGGCGAGCAGGCCCTGCAGATCGTCGTGCAACGCACGCGGTAGGCATATGCCATGTTTCAGGCTTCGCGCACGCGCCTCGTAACGGCGTTGCGAGGGCAGCCGGGCGCCTTGACCGGTGATGGCATCGAACAGCGTTTCCGCGCGCGCGATATGCTGTTCGGTCTCGCCGCCCAGGAAGCCCGCCGGATCGATGGCGAGGACGAACTCTCCCCCGATCGGCGAAGACCCCGCACCGTCGTCCAGCGCGAGCGATTCCGCGCTCGTCAGATCGCCGATCAGCGGCCCCGCAAGCAACTCCACCATCGCCGCGAGCGCCGAGCCCTTATGGCCGCCGAACGTCAGCATCGCGCCGTCGAGCGCGGCCTTGGCATCGGTCGTCGGATTGCCCCCCGCGTCGACGCCCCACCCTTCGGGAATGGGCTTGGCCGCGCGGCGATGCAGCTCGATCTCGCCGCGCGCAACCGCGCTGGTGGCGAAATCGAAGACGAAGGGCGAGCCGTCTGGCCTGGGCCAGCCGAACGCAATCGGATTGGTGCCGAACACAGGGCGCATGCCGCCCGCCGGCGCGACCCAGGCGTGGCTGGGCGTGCAGGCGAAGGCCACCAGCCCCTGCTCGGTGATCGCCTCGATCTCGGGCCACAGCGCGGCGAAGTGGACGCAATTGTTGATGCCCATCGCCGCGATCCCGCGCGTGCGCGCCTTCTTCGTCAGCACGGGCAGGCCGCGTTCGAAGGCCAGCTGCGCGAATCCGCCCCGCGCGTCCACGCGAACCAAAGCCGGCATCGCATCATGGATCTGCGGATCGGCGTTGCGGACGACCTTGCCAGTCTTCAGCGTGTTGACGCACACGATCAGCCGATAGGCACCGTGGCTGGCGCATCCATCGCGCTCCCCCGCGACGATCGTGCGGGTAACGGCCTCGGCATGGCGCCGGCCAAGCCCATGCCGCGTCAGGACGGCGCGTGAGAGTTCGGACAACCCGTCCAGCGTCATATGCACCGTGTCGTCCGTCATTCTCGTCCCGATAAATCCATTGAGCGCCAACAACTAAGACAGCCCTTGACGGATCGTATACGGTATAACAGACTATGCCAAGCTCGGTGTTGCCGGGGCCGGGATCGCAGCGCGAACGCGCGAACCCCGCGCACCGCTGAGAAGACTGAACGTACGGTTCCGGACAAACATGGATTGCCCGCTGCGGTGGGCGGCATCCGTCACGGGATCATCTCAAGGGGGGGGCAGTGAAATGAGACTGGTCGCGAAATTGCTTGCAGCGGGGTGCCTGACGGTCGCGGCCATCCCCGCTTATGCGCAGGAGCAGGGGCCGAAGCCTGCGGTCGCCGCCAAGAAGGCGATGGCGTCCGCCAACCATCCCCTCGTGACCAAGGCGATGGTCGAGATCATGCGCAAGGGCGGCAACGCCATGGATGCCGCGATCGCCGCCGTGATCATCCAGCCGATCGTCGAGCCGCAGATGACCACCCTCGCGGGTGGCGTGTCGATGCTCTATTACGAGGCGAAGACCGGCAAATATTACTATCTCGATGCCGAGCTGAACAAGACGAAGAAGGGATCGCCCAATTCGCCGGGCTGGATCGCCTATACCAGCACGGAAAGCCGCGTCGGCGAAACGTCGGGCATCCGCATCGGCGTGCCGGGGACGGTCGCCGGACTGAAGGCGGCGGCCGACCGGTTCGGCACGCTCAGATGGGCGGACTATTTCAAGCCGGCCATCGACATCGCGGAAAAGGGCTTCCCGATGTATTCCTTCCTCTATGGCGAGATGGCGGATGCCGCGCTCGGCCGGCTGTCGGCCTATCCGTCGGGGCGGGAGGAGTTCCTTCCCAACGGCTACGTGCCCCCCGTCGGCACGATCGTCACCCGGCCGAAGCTGGCCGCGACCATGAAGCGGATCGGCGCGGAAGGGCCGGATTACTTCTACAAGGGCGAATGGGCGAAGAAGTTCGTCGCCGAGGCCCAGCGCACGGGCGGCCAGATCACGATGGACGACCTGGCGAGCTACAGCGTCCGATGGGAGGAGCCGACGCGGTCGACCTACAAGGGCTATGAGATCATCAGCGCGCCGCCCCCCTCGACGGCGGGCGCGCTCATCTCGATGATCCTCAACATCATCGAGCCGTGGGACCTGAAGTCGCAGCCGCACTATTCGCAGTCGGCGGAGGTGTTCAACCGCATCCGCCGCACCTTTGCCTTCGCCGAAAGCGCGACCGACACGTACGTCAAGGATCCGCTCTCCTTCAACGTGCCGCTCGATACCCTTCTGTCGAAGGATTATGCGGCGATGATGCGCACCCTGATCGAGGGCGGCACGGCCAAGCCGCTGCCGGCGGAAAGCGCGGCAGCCGAGCTGCCGGGCGTGCAGGTCGCCGCAACGTTGGCCGACACGAAGGACCAGCGTTCGACCGACACCGATCATCTCGTCGCGGTCGATGCCGAGGGTAACATGGTCTCGGTCACCCACACGGTCTACGGCAGCACCTTCGCTACCGGCCTCGTGGTCGACGGCGTCGCGATGAACAGCGGCAACCCGTTCCCGGGCACCGGCACCGGCGCCGGGCGGCGCGTCATTTCGCCCTTCCCGCCGACGATCGTCGTCAAGGACGGCAAGCCCAAGCTCGTCATCGGTTCGCCCGGCCTGTCGTCGCGCGCGGTCGCGCTGACGCTGATCAACTATCTCGGCTACGGCATGTCGATCGAGCAGGCGGTCGATGCGCCGCGTTTCCAGGGCTCGCAGATCGATCTGCCCGCCGCGATCGAGACCCGCGTGACCCAGCAGACGCGCGACGACCTCACCAAGTTGTATGGCGTCGTGGTGCGGCCGACCACGCCCTATCAGTGGCATTTCGGGTCGATCCACGCGATCGAACGCGAGGCGGACGGCAGCCTGCTGGGTGTGGCCGACCCCCGCCGCACGGGGCTTGCCGCCGGCTTCTGACGCTTTGGGTCCGGGGCGAGGCTTCTCGTCCCCGGCCGCCTCTCCGATCCCAGGACATCTCCCATGCGCCCGCTTCTCGCCAGTTTCGCCCTGCTGCTCGGGACGGTTGTCGCGCCGGTCGCGGCCCAGCCGGCATCCGGCAGCGCCGACGCCCGCCTCAAGGCGCTGTACGATGCCGAGTGGACGTGGCGGATGCAGGAACTGGGCGCGGGGCCGGTTTGGGCGCGCGGCGGCCCGCATCTGCCGCACGAGGATCCGGCCAGCCAGCAGCGCCGGCTGGCCTATTGGTCGAACGCCATGAAGCAGCTCGACACGATCCCGTTCGACCAGCTCAGTGCCGAGGAGCGGGTCAACGGTGAGGTGTTCCGCACCGCGCTGCAGGGCTTCCTGACCGAACTGACCTACAAGGAGTATGAGGATCCGTTCGGTTTCTGGACGTGGCTGGCGCCGCGCTCCGGCTTCGGTACGGTCCAGGAATATCGCGACTATCTCGGCCGGCTGGGCGACATGCCGCGTTATGTCGACGAACAGATCGCCAACATGCGCGCGGGCCTCAAGCGGGGCTTTACCAAGCCGCGCGTCTCGCTTGCCGGGCGCGACAAGCCGATCGAGCCGCTCGCCTCGACCGACGTCGCCGTCAACCCGCTGTTCGCCGCCTTCACGCAGATGCCCGACAGCATCCCCGCCGCCGATCGCGACGGGCTGACCGCGCAGGGGAAAGCCGCCGTCGCGGCGGCCGCGCCCGCTTTCGCCAGGCTGCTCGCGTTCGTCCGCGACGACTATATCCCGAACGCACGGAAGACCACCGCGGGCGAGGCGCTGCCCAACGGCAAGGCCTATTACCTCGCCAAGATCCGCGATTACACTACCACCGATCTCACGCCCGACCAGATCCACCAGACCGGGTTGAAGGAAGTCGCGCGAATCGACGCCGACATGCAGGCGACGATGAAGGCGGCGGGCTGGACGGGCGATTTCCAGGGCTTCCTGAAATTCCTCAAGACCGATCCGCAATTCACCGCCAAAACGCCGTACGAGCTGATCGCGAAATCGGCCTATGTCGCGAACATCATCAACGGCCAGCTCAAGTTCACGGTCGGGCGTCTCCCGCGCTATCGCTTCACCATCCGGCAGACGCCGGCCAACATCGCGCCGTTCGCGACGGGCGGGAATGGCGGCCTCGAAAGCTGCCTGATGAACACGTACAATCTGCCCGCGCGGCCGCTCTACACGATCCCTCCGCTCACCGCGCACGAATGCGTTCCCGGCCACAGCTTCCAGGCGGCGCTGGCGCTCGAGGCACCCGACCGGCCCGAGATCCGTAAGACCACTTATTTCTCCGGTTATGGCGAGGGATGGGCGCTCTATCAGGAGTGGCTCGGCACCAAATGGGGCATTTACGAAACGCCCTATGACGAGTTCGGGCGCGAGACCTACGAGATGTGGCGCGCCGCGCGGCTCGTGGTCGATACCGGCCTGCATCACATGGGCTGGACGCGCGACCAAGCGCTCGACTTCATGAAGAGCCACACCGCTCTGTCGGACCATGAGGTGACGATCGAGGTCGACCGTTACCTGAACGACCCCGGCCAGGCGCTCGCCTACAAGCTGGGCGAGATGCTGATCCGGCGCGAGCGCGCCAAGGCGGAACAGACGCTGGGGCCGAAATTCGACCAGCGCTGGTTCCACGATACCATCCTCGGGTTAGGATCGGTGCCACTCCCGACGCTCGAACGCGTGCTCGACACATGGATCGCGGACGGCGGCCCCGATCCCTATGCCGGAAAGGCCGACCAATGACCTGCCGTCCCTATCGCCGGAGCTTGAACATGCGCCGATCCGCTCTCCTTGCCGCCGTCCTGCTGGCGACCGTGCCCACCGCAACGGTCCTTGCCCAAGCCGCTCCGCCGACCGAGACAGGGGCCGCCGACGCCCGGCTGCGCGCGCTTTACGACGCCGAATGGGCGTGGCGGCAGAACGAGTTCGCGCGCCGCGTCGATGACGACCCGTTCGAGGCGGGGCAGGACCATTTGCCCAAGGTCGATGCGGCCAGCCAGGCCCGCCGCCTGGCCTATTGGGAAAAGACCCTCGCATCGCTGAAGACCATCCCGGTGGATCAGCTGAGCCATGAGGAGCAGATCAACGCGGCGGTCTTCCGCACCAGCCTGGAGGCGCTGATCGCCAACCAGCGCTACAAGACTTACGAAGCGCCGTTCAACGCCGACAGTCAGTTCTGGTCGGTCCTCGCCTCGCGCGCGCCGTTCAACACGGTGGAGCAATATCGCCGCTATCTCGGTCGCCTGTCCGACATTCCGCGCTATTTCGACGAGCAGATCGTCAACATGCGCGCGGGGCTGAAGCGTGGCTACAGCGTGCCGCGCGCGACGCTCGAAGGGCGCGACGCTTCGATCACGGCCTATGCCGCCGCCGACCCGGCCAAGAACCCGTTCTACGCGGCCTTCGCGACCATGCCGGCATCGATCCCGGCGGCCGAGCAGGATCAGCTTCGCGCGCAGGCGCGTCAGGTGATCGCCGACAAGGTCCTGCCGGCCTACGGCAAGCTGCTGGCATTCTATCGCGACGAATATCTGCCGAAGACGCGCACGACCTTCGCGGCCGAGGTCATGCCCGACGGCAAGGCTTTCTATCAGGCGCAGATCAGGGAATATACGACCACCGATCTGACCGCCGAGCAGATCCACAAGATCGGCCTCGACGAGGTCGCGCGCATCACCGCCGACATGGAGAAGACCAAGGCGGACGCCGGCTTCACCGGCAGCCTTGCGGAGTTCATCACCTTCCTGCGCACCGATCCGCAATTTTACGCCAAGACGCCCGACGAGCTGATGGGCATCTCGTCCTATGTCGCCAAGCGGATGGACGGCCTGCTCAAGACCACGATCGGCTTCCTGCCGCGCTACCGTTTCACCATCCGGCCCGTGCCCGATGCGATCGCGCCCTTTTACACGGCGGGGCGTGGCGGGCTCGAAAGCTGCCTGATGAATACCTACAACCTGCCGGTCCGCGCTCTCTATCAGATCCCCGCGCTGACGCTGCACGAATGCAATCCGGGCCACAGTTTCCAGGCGGCGGTGGCGATGGAAGCGCCGGTGCCGAACCGCCCGGCCTTCCGCAAGCAGACCTATTTTTCGGGCTATGGCGAGGGGTGGGGACTCTACACCGAGTGGCTCGGCAGCAAGATCGGCATCTACCGCACGCCCTATGAAGAGTTCGGGCGCGAAAGCTACGAGATGTGGCGCGCGGTGCGCCTCGTGATCGACACGGGTGTGCACCATTACGGCTGGAGCCGGCAGCGCGCGATCGATTATCTCGCCAGCCACACCGCCTTGTCGCAGCATGAGGTGGAGACCGAGGTCGACCGCTATATCAGCTGGCCGGGACAGGCGCTCGCCTACAAGCTCGGCGAGCTGACGCTGCGCCGCATCCGCGCCAAGGCGGAGAAGGAGCTTGGCCCGAAGTTCGACCAGCGCTGGTTCCACGACAAGTTCCTCAGCCTCGGCTCGGTGCCGCTGACCGTGCTGGAACAGGAATTCGACCTGTGGATCGCCGCCGGCGGCCCCAATCCCTACGCCGACCAGAAGTCCTGACGCGTCACCCGGGGGGCATCGCACCATGAGAAAAAGCATCCTTGGCTTTATAGGTGCCGTCGCCTCGGCGCTCACACTGGCGGCCGCTCCCGCCGCCGCGCAGGAGCAAGGCCCCAAGCCGGCGGCACATGCGAAGAAGGCGATGGTCTCTTCGAACCACCCGCTCGTCACGAAGGCAATGCTGGAGGTGCTGAGAAAGGGCGGCAACGCGCTCGACGCCGCGATGGTGGGCATGGTGCTGCAAACCGTGGTCGAGCCGCAGATGACCACGCTCGGCGGCGCGATGGGCTTCCTCTATTACGACGCCAGGTCGCAGAAATATTACTATCTCGACGGCGAGCTCAATCACACCAAGGCGAGCGCGCTGGTCAGTCCCGGCTGGAACCACCTGTCGTCCGGGCGCGGTGGCGTGTCCGAAACGTCGGGCCGGCTGGTCGCGGTGCCCGGCATGGTCGCGGGCATGAAGGCGGCGGTCGACCGCTTCGGCACGCTCAAATGGGCGGACTATTTCCAACCCGCCATCGCCGCCGCCGACAAAGGCTTCCCGATGTACTCCTTCCTGTATGGAGAGATGGCGGACGTCGCGCTCGGCCGCCTTTCGGTCTATCCGGCGTCGCGCGCGGAATTCCTGCCGGGCGGCTATGTCCCGCCGGTGGGCACGACCATCACCCGGCCCAACCTCTCGCGCACGATGCGTCGTCTGGCCGCCGAGGGGCCGTCCTATTTCTACACGGGCGAGTGGGCGCAGCATTTCGTTGATGCGGTGCGCAGCGCGGGCGGCGCCATGACGATGGAGGATCTTTCCTCGTACAAGGCCGAGTGGCGCGAGCCCGTCCGGTCGACCTTCCGGGGCTACGAACTCATCGCCTCGCCGCCGCCGGCGACGGGCGGCACGCTGATCGAGATGATTCTCAACATCGTCGAGCCGTGGGATCTCAAGGCGTGGCCGCATTATTCGCAGTCGGCCGACACGTTCCAGCGCATCCGCCGTGCCTTCGCCTTCGCCGAAAACCTGACCGACGATTATTTCGAGGATCCGCGCGCCTTCGCCGTGCCGACCGACGTATTGCTGTCCAAGGATCTCGCGCGCAGCCTGACCGCGCTGATCGACGGCAGCATGCCGGTTCCGGCGGGGGCGGCGGCCGCCGCGCCCGTCGATCCGGCGCGCGAGCAGTTCGCCGCCAATCTGGCGGACATGAAGCGTGATCCGCACAGCACCGATACCGATCAGATCGTCGTGGTCGATGCGCAGGGGAACATGATCTCGCTCACGCACAGCGTGAACGGCCCGACCTTTGGCATCGGTCTGGTCGTCGACGGCGTGGTCACCAATGCGGGCAATGTCTATCCGGGCAAGGTCATCGGCAACGGCATCCGCACCGTCACGCCCTTTCCGCCGACGATGGTGGCGAAGGATGGCAAGCCGGTGCTGACGATCGGCTCGCCCGGCCTTGCCTCGCGCGCGGTCGCGCTGACGCTCATTAACTATCTCGGCTACGGCATGTCGCTGGAAGCGGCGACCGACGCGCCGCGCTTCCAGGGCGCGCAGCCTTCGGTGCCGGCGACGATCGAATCGCGCGTGACGGATCAGACGCGCGCCGAGCTCACCAGCCGCTATGGCGTGAGCGTGCGGACGACGACGCCGTACAACTGGCATTTCGGCTCGATCCACGCGATTGCACGCGAGGCGGACGGCAGCCTGACCGGGGTGGCGGATCCCCGCCGCAGCGGCCTGGCCGCAGGCTATTGAAACGACAAACAGCAACCCGGCCTAAATTCCTGGAGTGAAGAACAATATGCGCATCCGATCCCTTCTTCTGTCCGCGACGATGCTGGCGCTCGTCGCCACGCCGGTCGCGGCGCAACGCCAGCCGTCGCGCGACGTCACGCGTCCGTCCGACGAGCCGGGCGATAGCGACGCCATGGCGCGCGGCCGGCCCGACACGGTGAGCGATCCCGCACTGGCGCAGGCGAGCGCGGTCGAGGATGCGCAGCCCAAGCGCGGATCGGTCGCGGTCAACGGCAAGGTGATCAACTACACCGCCACGCCCGGCACGCTGACGATCCGCAACGACGAGGGCGAAGCGATCGCGTCGATGTTCTATGTCGCTTACGTGGCCGACCGTCCGAAGGGCGCGCCCGAGCGGCCGATCACCTTCTCCTTCAACGGCGGTCCCGGCTCCTCGTCCATGTGGCTGCACATGGGCTCGATCGGGCCGGTTCATATCGAGACGCTGACCCCGACCGCGCAGCCCAATCCGCCTTTCCCGATCAAGTCCAATCCCAACACCATCCTCGATCATTCGGACGTGGTGTTTCTCGACGCGATCGGCACCGGCCTGTCGCGCCCGATCGGCAAGGCGAAGGGCGCCGATTTCTTCGGGGTCGATCAGGATATCGACGCCTTCGCGCGCGGCATCATGCGCTATCTGACGATCAACGATCGCTGGAACAGCCCGAAATTCCTGTTCGGCGAAAGCTACGGCACGCTGCGGTCCTCGGGCCTCGTCTATGCGCTGCAGCAGCGCGGTGTGCAGATGAACGGCGTGATCCTGCTCTCGTCGATCCTTAATTACGGCATCCGCCAGCCGGGCTACGACCAGATCAACGTTACCTACCTGCCGAGCTATGCGGCCACTGCCTGGTATCACAACCGCATCGCCAACCGCCCGGCGGCGCTCGAACCCTGGCTGACCGAAGTGCGCGAATGGGCGCGCGGGCCCTATGCGACCGCGCTGCAGAAGGGCGACGACCTGCCCGAGACCGAGCGTCAGGCGATCGCGCAGCAGCTCAGCGCCTATACCGGCCTGTCGGTCAAATATATCCTGGATTCCGACCTGCGCGTCAGCCTCGGCCGCTTCCGCAAGGAATTGATGCGCGACCAGCATCGCACGGTCGGCCGGCTCGATTCCCGCTTCATCGGCATGGATGTGGATTCGGCGGGCGAGGAGCCGGAATTCGACACGACCGACACGTCGATCAGCGGGCCGTACATCACCGCGCAGAACAAATATCTGTTCGGCACGCTCGGCTACAAGACCGGCCTCAGCTACCGCCCGAACTTCTACAGCGGGATCAGGGGCAAGTGGGATCAGGGACACCAGGCCCCCGGAGGCGGCGCGAAGATGGCGCTAGCCGACACCGCGCTCGACCTGTCCGCCGCGATGCGCCAGAATCCGAACCTCAAGGTTCTGTCGATGAACGGCTATTACGACTTCGCGACGCCGTTCTTCGGCGCGGAATATGACCTGAAGCATATGCAGGTCGACCCGTCGCTCCGGAAGAATATCGGCTACACCTACTACGAGTCCGGCCACATGGTCTATGTCGACCCTGCCGTGCACAAGCAGTTCACGCGCGACATGGGCGCATTCATCGACATGGCCAGCGGGCGCTGATCACTCGATAATGACGCGATGACTGCCGAGGACATGCCGTCCGCGCCCCGGCGCGCGGGCGGCATGTTCGGCCACCTTATCAGCCCGCTCTATCCCGCCGCGAGCGAGGCGAGCCAGCGATAGGGGTGAAAGACTCGGCGGGGGTGAGGATCGCGACCCTTGCCAACCTGCCGCTGGTCGTCAGCGCGGCGCGGGAGGGTAGGGGCGCGCTGAATATCCATCGGACGGTCGTCATGGCGGACGAGCCGCACATTATGGCGGAACGGGTCGTTACGCGACCGGTTGACCAGATGGATCTGACCCCAGCGGGAGAGGCACGGTGCCGGACATGCGGTGGGCCGCCGGCGAGGCATGGCTGCAAATTCTGATCACGGTCACGATTGCGGTGACGGCGGCATTGCTGCTGCATCGCTTTCTGGTGTTCGTGGCGCGACGCGCGGCTCGGCGCACGGCGACCACGACCGACGACATCCTGATCGCGCGGCTGCGGCGTCCGGCGCGGTGGCTCATGGTCGCGTTCGCTTTGTCGGCGATCGCGCCAGGGCTTCCCCTGGAGGAAGGCACCCGCGCGATCTGGCGGCAGGTATCGGGGCTGGCCGTGCCCGCACTGATCGGCTGGTTCGTCGTCGCGGTGCTTGGTGCGCTGCTCGACATCGTCAACGTGCGGGCGGACATCAGCGCGGCGGACAATCTCGCCGCGCGGCGGCGGCGCACGCGGGCAGCGATCCTGTATCGTGTCGCGCTGTTCGTCGTGCTGCTGATCACCTTCTGCATGATGCTGATCAGCATCCCCAGCGTCCGCAGCATCGGCGTCACCCTGATTGCCTCGGCGGGTCTCGCCGGTCTGGCGGTCGGCGCCGCTGCGCAGCCCGCGCTCAAGAATCTGATCGCCGGCATGCAGATGGCCTTCACCGAACCGATCCGCATCGACGATGTGGTCATCATGGATGGGGAATGGGGGCGGATCGAGGAGATCCGCCTGACCTTCGTCGTCGTCAAGATCTGGGACCAGCGGCGCCTCGTCGTGCCCGTCTCCAAATTCCTCGAATCGAGCTTCCAGAACTGGACGCGCGAGACCAGCGAACTGCTCGGCACCGCGTTCCTGCACCTGGATCCTACCGCCGACATTCCGCGCCTGCGCGCAAAGCTGGAGGAGGTGGTGAAGGACGACCCCAAATGGGACGGCCGCGTCTGCGTGCTGCAGGTGACGGAAACCTATGTCGATCATATCGAAGTGCGCTGCCTGGTGAGCGCGGCCGTCTCTGGCCTCGCCTTCGATCTGCGCTGCAATGTGCGCGAAGCAATGCTGCGCTTTCTGGCGGAGGAGATGCCCGAGGCTCTGGCGCGGCGCCGGATGGAGATCGTCGGGCGGGA
>NZ_JBMDXG010000091.1:0-4346 GCF_048594985.1 Sphingomonas sp.
GGCAAGCTCGCCGGCTGGGCGCGCGCGGGCGACGGCATCGCGCTATCGTGGCGCCCGCGCGGCACCGACGCCTTCGTCACCGAACGCGTCCGCCGCCTCGTCAACTGCACCGGCACGCAGGGCGACGTGACGCGCACGCACGAACCGCTGCTGCGCGCCTTGCTCGCGCGCGGCCTGATCCGTCCCGATCCGCGCCTGCTGGGGATCGAGGTGACGGCCGAGGCGGAGACGAGCGCCGCCGACGGCCGCCCCAACCCCCGCCTGCTCGCGCTCGGGCCGATGACGCGCGGCGCCTTCTGGGAAATCGTCGCCGTGCCCGACATCCGCGTTCAGACCTGGGCGGTGGCGCGCAAGCTCGCCCACGCGCACTGGGTCGGCGGCGAGGGGCTCTGATCGATCCGGCCTGCTTCCCCAGGGGCCGATCAGGCGATACGGCATCGCCATGCCCGCGCTCACCCCCGCCCTCCTGATCGAACTCGCCGGCTGGGCAGGTTCGATCGCGGTGCTGCTGGCCTACGCCCTGCTCTCGACCGGGCGGCTGCGCGCGCGATCCTGGGCCTACCAGCTGATGAACGTCTTCGGCGCGCTGGGCATGGCGATCAACGGCTGGGCGCACATGGCGCTGCCGTCGGTGTTCAACAACGTGATCTGGATCACGATCGGCCTGTTCGCGCTGGCCCGCTTGCTGGCGGGCAGTGCCCGTCCGCAGGCATGATACGCACCCCCATAAGGTAATTCGTCACCCCGGGCTCGACCCGGGGTCCCGCTCCTTCTCAGGCAAGCCGATTGAATGGTTTCGACGACGCCCGACGGCGATGGCGGGCCCGCCACATCCCGTGCGTCCATGATGCCGAAGAGACAAGGAGAAGCGGGACCCCGGGTCCAGCCCGGGGTGACCGCCAAAGATGGCGCCGGCATTTCGCTAGAAGAAGACTGGTCGGGGCGACAGGATTCGAACCTGCGACCCCCACACCCCCAGTGTGATGCGCTACCAGGCTGCGCTACGCCCCGACCAAGGCCCGCGCCACTAGAGGCGCTTGGCCGCTTTGGCAAGCGCGCCATTGCCCGCTCCCCTGCGCCGTGATAGGCGCGCCGCTTCTTTCCAGGGTGCCGCCCTTCGGCCGCCCGCCATCGCTTTCAGGACGTGAATAGCCCGATGTTCGCCTCGCCCGCTTTCGCCCAGGCCGCCGGTTCCGCGTCGCAGGGGGGTGCCGGCTCCCTCGTGTCGCTGGTCGTGCCGTGGGTCCTGATCCTTGGCATCTTCTATCTGCTGCTGTGGCGTCCGCAGCAGCGCGCGCAGAAGGCGCACCGCGCCCGGATCGAGGCGGCGAAGAAGGGTGACACCGTCGTCACCGGCGGCGGCCTGATCGGCAAGGTGACGCGCGTCGACGGCGACGAGGTCGAGCTGGAGCTTGGCCCCAATGTCCGCGTCCGCGCGCTCAAGAGCACGCTCAGCGACGTCCGCCTGCCCGGCGGCAAGCCCGCGAACGACTGACCGGCCGATGCTCGATTTTCCGCGCTGGAAGGTCCTGTGGATCTGGGGGCTGCTCGCGCTCGGCGTGTTCTTCGCCATCCCCAGCCTGATGCCGGAGGCGACCGCGCGCCAGATCGGTCTCGGCGGCTTCCCCCGCATCAACCTCGGGCTCGATCTCTCGGGCGGCAGCCACCTGCTGCTCGAGGCCGACGTCGCCGACCTCACCCGCCAGAACCTCCAGAAGATGGAGGACACCGTCCGCACCGAGATGCGGCGCGGGGAGCCCAAGATCGCGATCGGCGACATCTCGACCTCGGGTGGTCGCCTGTCCTTCTTCGTCCGCGACGTGGCGCAGCTGGACGCCACGGTCGAGCGGCTGCGCACGCTGACCCAGCCGACCGGCCTGTCCGGCCAGCGCGACTGGAACGTGCAGGTGGTCGATTCGACCCGCGTCGTGATGACGCCGACGCAGGCGGGCCTCGCCGCCGCGACCGACAGCGCGATGCAGGTCGCGACCGAGGTGGTGCGCAAGCGCATCGACGAACTCGGCACGCGGGAGCCGACGATCGTGCGCGAAGGGCGCAGCCGCATCCTCGTCCAGGTGCCCGGCCTGCAGGATCCCGCCGCGCTCAAGCAGCTGCTCGGCAAGACCGCCAAGCTGGAATTCAAATTGGTCGCGATCGATGCCGATCCCAACGAGGTCGCGCAGGGCCGCGCCCCCGCCGGCGCGCAGGTCCTGCCCTATCCCGACAATCCCGGCGGCGTGCCCGTCATCGCCGTCCAGCGGCGCGTCGTCATTTCGGGCGACGACCTGATCGACGCGCAGCTGACGAAGGACGACAACCAGCGCCCGGCCGTGTCGATCAAGTTCAATTCGACCGGCGGCCGCAAGTTCGCGCGCGTGACGCAGGAAAACACCGGCAAGCCGTTCGCGATGATCCTCGACAACAGCGTGCTGTCGGCGCCGAACATCAACGAGCCGATCCTCGGCGGCAACGCGATCATCAACGGCAATTTCACCACCGAAAGCGCCAACCAGCTCGCCATCGCGCTGCGCTCGGGCAAGCTGCCGGTCGCGCTGAAGGTGATCGAGGAGCGCACCGTCGGGCCGCAGCTCGGCGCGGACTCGATCCGCGCGGGCGTGGTCGCGAGCGTCATCGCCAGCGTGGCGGTGATCGTGTTCATGCTCGTCACCTATGGCCGCTTCGGCGTCTATGCGAACGCGGCGGTGGTGCTGAACATCTTCGTCATCCTGGCGGTGATGGCGGCGCTCGGCGCGACGCTCACCCTACCCGGCATCGCCGGCTTCGTGCTGACGATCGGTACGGCAGTCGACGCCAACGTGCTGATCAACGAGCGCATCCGTGAGGAGCGGCGGCGCGGGCGCGGCGTCGTCCAGTCGGTCGAACTCGGCTATAAGGAAGCCAGCCGCACCATCTTCGAAGCGAACACGGTCCACGCCATTTCCGGCCTGATCATGCTCTTCCTGGGCTCGGGGCCGGTCAAGGGCTTCGCGGTCGTGCTGCTGATCGGCATCGCCACCAGCGTGTTCACCGCAGTCACCTTCACCCGCATGCTCGCCGCCGGCTGGCTCAAGCGCCGCCGTCCGACCGAAATCCATATCTGATGCGGCCGCTGCGACAGCCTTCTCCTTCTCCCCGCCGGGGAGAAGGCCGGGATGAGGGGGAGCGGCGGCGAAGCCGTCGCGTGCTTGCTCATCGTTCGCCACCCTCACCCAACCCACTCCCTCGAGGGAGAGGGCTTGGAGCCTGACACCATGCGCCTTCTCAAGCTCGTTCCCGACAACACCAACATCGGCTTCGTCCGCCTGCGCTACTGGGCGTTCGGACTGACGGCGCTGCTGACCATCGCCGCCTGCACGCTCGTGGGCCTGCGCGGGCTCAACCTGGGCGTCGACTTCATCGGCGGCGTGATGATCGAGGCGCGCTTCCAGTCGCCCCCTCCGCTCGACCGGCTGCGGACCGAGGTCGACTCGCTCGAAGTGGGCGAGGCGAGCCTCCAGACCTTCGGCGCGCCCAATGTCGTGTCGATCCGCCTGCCGCTCCCCGACTCGACCGATGAAGGCGCGACCAACCGGCTGGTCAAGCGCGTCCAGGACGATCTGTCCGCGCGCTATCCGGGCGTCGCCTTCAACAAGGCGGAGACGGTCTCGGGCAAGGTCTCGAACGAACTGATCCGCAACGGCCTGCTCGCCGTCTTCCTCGCCATCCTCGGCATCGCGGTCTTTTCGTGGCTGCGCTACGAATGGCAGTTCGGCGTCTCGACCTTCGTCGCCGTCGCGCACGATCTGTTGATGACGCTCGGCTTCTTCGCGCTGACCCGGCTCGAATTCGATCTCAACATCGTCGCCGCCGTGCTCACGATCGTCGGCTATTCGATCAACGACAAGATCGTGATCGACGACCGCATCCGCGAAAATATGCGCAAATATCGCAGCATGGACATGCGCGCGCTGATCGATCTCTCCGTCAAAGAGACGCTGCCGCTCACAGTAATGTCATCGATCACTTTGATGCTTGCTCTGGCGTCGCTGCTGATGTTCGGCGGGCACGTGCTGCGCGGCTTCACCGCGGCGATGATGCTGGGCATCGTCGTCGGCACCTATTCGTCGATCTACGTCTCCTCCTCGCTGCTGATCTCGCTCGGGCTCAGGCCGCAGGCGCTGGATCGCAAGCCCGTCACCGCCAAGGCCGCCGCCGGGGCCGAGCGGGTACAGCGCGCCCGCGATCCAGCGCAGTTCGGCGCGCAGCACGCCCCAGGCGCGTGCTGCCGCGCGGCTGTCCATCACTTCAACGCCGACACCCAGCGCAGCCAGCGCCCTAGTCAACGCGAGGGGCGGGCGGATCAGCCG
>NZ_JBMDXG010000092.1:0-20566 GCF_048594985.1 Sphingomonas sp.
AGCCGGCCGGCCGCGAGCGCGAGCAGCCCCTGCAGGGCGCCGTCCAGCAGATTCGGCGCCAGCAGATGCCCGTCCCCTAGATCCACAGCGCGCCCAAAACGCACCGTCGCCCGATCCTCGCCGGCCAGATCGATGCCGTCGACCACCTGGAAGGCGGGGCCGTAATCCAGCCCCAGCCGCGAGGCGAGCGCATAAAGGCCTGCTGCGGGCATCTTCGCGTTGGGCGCCGCATCCGTCATGGCCAGTCCGGCGGCGGCGGTGGAATCGCTTTCCACCAAACGACCCGACATGTGGATCGTCCAAGGGTCGTCGGTAAGGCGCGACCGTGAAGCGAATTCGAACTCGCCGGTCCCCGAACCGACGCGGAAGCGCAACTCGCGTATCACGTGCGGCTCAAGCACCAGTGCGCGGCCAATTTCGACATCGAGCAATTCCAGCGCCGCTGCGCCCGGCTTTCGCGCCCGCGCGGCCGCCAGCGCCAGATCCAGCATGGCCGCCGCCGGCATCACCGCTGCCCCGCCTACCTCATGATCGGCGAGCCAGGGCATCTGTTCGAGACCCAGGTGGCGCACCCATTCGACCGGCTGCGGTCTGACCCGCTGGCCCAGCAACGGATGATCGAACCGCACCGTGGCAAGGTCGGTCGATTCCTGCGTGCGCGGCACCCAAAAGCGCTCGCGCTGCCACGGATAGCGCGGCAGCCCGCGCAGATCGGTGGCGTCGGCAAAAATCGATGCCCGACGAACGTCGCCGCCCGCCGCGTGGATGCGCGCCGCGATCACGGCGATCGGATCCTGCTTGGCCGGCCGACGCGAGAGGGTCGGGACGACCCGACCTTCTCGATCGGCGACGCGCAGCGCGTCGTTCAGATAGGCTTGCAGGACGGGATGCGGTCCAATCTCGACGAAGATGCGGAAGCCATTGGAGACCATAGCCTCCGCAGCATCGGCGAAGAGCACGGGCGCACGCACGTTACGCCACCAATAATCGGCGTTCAGCATCTCCCCGGGCAGCGCGTCGCCGATGACGGTGGAGAAGAAGGGCAGAGTAGCCCCAGCGGGCGTGAGATCGGCGAGATCCGCCTCGATCCGCTCCCGGATCGGATCCATTGCCGCGCTGTGAAAAGCGTAATCGAGGTCGAGCCGGGTGAAGCGCCAGCCGCGAGCCGCGCTTTCCTTCTCCAGCCGATCGATCGCCTCGGCGGGTCCGGCAATGGTAACGCCCGTGCTGCTGTTGTGGGCAGCAATCTCCACACCAACCGTGTCCAGTCCGGCCTCGGCCAGCGTGTGCGCCGCTTCCTCAGCGCCGAACCCCATCACGGCCATGGCGCCCACGCCGTGACGAGCCTGCTGGGCGCGGCTGCGCGCGGCGATCACGCGTGCCGCGTCATCCAGGCTCAGCGCCCCGCTTGCCCAGGCGGCGGCGACTTCGCCCACCGAATGGCCCATCGTCGCCTCGGCCTCGACGCCATGCTCGCGCAGGGCGAATACGAGCGCGACTTGAACCGCGAACAGCAGGGGTTGAGCCACGTCGGTGTTACGGAGGCGATCGGCCTCGCCGGTCGCCAACGCCTCGACCACCGACCAGCCGAGCCGGGGCGCCAGCGCCGTCTCGACGGTTGCCATTGCCCGTGCGAAAGCGTCACTCGCGGCCATGGCGTCGGCGGCCATTCCCGCCCACTGGCTCCCGTTACCCGAGAAGATGAAGGCCGTTTTGCCGGATACGGCGCCGTTTGCGGCTATGAGCCCGTTGGGCTTGCCGGCAATATGGTCGTCCAACGCCTGCTTCAGCTGGTCGACGTCTGCGGCCGGGATGGCCAGGCGACGTGCATGCTGGCTGCGATGGCGCGCCGCGCCGCGCAGAAGCGCCTCGACCCTCGCACGATCATCGCCGGCGTCGGCCAGACGCGTGCTCCAAACACCGGCGAGCGCCTTCAGCGCTTCATCCGATTTCGCCGAAAGCAGCAACGGCGGCAGCGACTTCCGATCCGCCGCAACCGCATCGGCGGCGGGCAGGTCGAGCACGACGGCCTCGACAATCGCATGGGCATTAGTGCCGCCAAACCCGAAGCTGTTGACTGCCGCCAACCGCCGCCCAGCCGGCAGCATCTCTGCCCTGCTCGCGAGGCGGAGATTGAGATCGTCGAACGGAATATTGGGATTGGGCGTCTCGGAATGAAGCGAGCGCGGGATCATTCCCCGCTCTACGACGAGCATGGCCTTCAACAGCCCGGCGATGCCGCTGCCCGCTTCTAGGTGGCCGACGTTCGACTTGATCGATCCGATCGGCAAGGCGCGTGAGCGACGCGCGCCGAGCGACGCGCCGATAGCACCCGCCTCGATCGGATCGCCCGCCTGCGTCCCCGTGCCGTGAGCCTCCATGTACGAAAGGTCTTCGGGGTCGATATCGAAGCGGCTGTATATCTCGTCCAGCAGCGCCTTCTGCGCCAGCTTGTTGGGCAGTGACAGGCCGGTCGTACGACCATCCGAATTGACACCGGTGCCCCGAATGACCGCGCGGATCGGATCGCCTGCGGCGAGCGCTTTGCCGAGTGGCTTGAGCACCACCACCCCGCCGCCCTCGGCACGGACATAGCCGTCGGCGCCTGCGCCAAAGGCATGGCAACGGCCGGTCGGCGACAACATCGACGCCGCGCAGAAGCCGACGAAACTCTGCGGCGCAAGCAGCAGGCTGACCCCGCCCACCATCGCCGCTTCGATCTCGCCGCGCCGGATCGCTTCGCAGGCCTGATGCAGCGCGACGAGCGATGAGGAACAGGCCGTGTCGACCGTGAAGCTGGGGCCACGCAGGTCGAACGCGTAGGAGATGCGATTGGCGAGGATCGAGAGGGTGACGCCGATCATCGAATAGGGATCGGTGGTCGAAACGTCACCGACATTGAGGTTCATGTAATCCCACGACGATCCGCCGACGAACACGCCGACATTCCGCCCCGAGAAATTGGCCAGATCGATGCCCGCATCCTCGATCGCCTCATAGGCCAGTTCCAGCAGCAGGCGCTGCTGCGGGTCCATCTGTGTCGCTTCGCGGGGGGAGATGCCGAAGAAGCCCGCGTCGAAGCCGCTGACGTCGCCGAGCACGCCCGCGGCGAAGGTATAGGCCTTGCCGCGCTGGCCCCGTTCGGGATGGAACAAAGCCGCCTTGTTCCAGCGGTCGTCCGGGATTTCGGTGACCGCGTCGGTCCCGCTGGCCAGCAGATCCCACAGTCCATCGAGGTCACGCGCCCCGG
The DNA here is from genome assembly GCF_048594985.1 of Sphingomonas sp. Lineage (GTDB taxonomy): Bacteria > Pseudomonadota > Alphaproteobacteria > Sphingomonadales > Sphingomonadaceae > Sphingomonas_I. The sequence continues at coordinate 3,251 of NZ_JBMDXG010000092.1, forward strand.
GGAGGCGGCAGGATGCTCCGACGATCGCGATCGGTTCGGACCGTGCATCAGCCAGGCCCGAGAGGTCGAAATCGTATCGCGATCGGTTCAAACCAATACTCCCGCCCGCGCAGCGGCTGGGCATTCCAATAATTCTCGCGGCTATAGCGCACGCCCGATGTCGAGCAAGGCGCGACGCGACGGGCTCCGTCCTGTTGTCGGCACTGGCGCGCGATTCTACTCTGATCTAGGGACGATGCCATGAATTCCGTTACTTGCCTGCCCGACTCGCTTTTTCGGGCGCCGTGGTGAAACCGGACCCCCGCCTGACGTCGGAACACGCGGTCGTGCGCCATGACCCGCCCGTGCATGGGGCGCTGTCGGCACGGCGGCCCGCCCCACAGCGATCGTTCCTGTTCCTCCAGGGGCTTGCCGGCCCGTTCTTTTCCATGCTCGGGCAGGCGCTCGCCGATGCAGGCCATGCGGTCCACCGCGTCAACTTCAACGGGGGCGACAAGATCTATTGGCGCGGCGCCAATGTGAGCGACTATCGCGGCGGCCTGCGCGGATGGCCGGCCTTTCTGCGCCGCCTGATCGAGCGTGCGGGCACGACCGATATCGTCCTGTTCGGCGATTGCCGCCCGCTGCACCAGGCGGCGATCGCGGTGGCGCGCACCGCCGGCATCCAGATCCACGTCTTCGAGGAAGGCTATGTCCGTCCCGATTTCGTGACCTTGGAAGCTGGCGGCGTGAACGGACATTCGGCGCTGTCGCGCGACCCCGACCATTATCTGCGCGAGGCGCGCGCGCTGCCCGCGCTGCCGGTGGATCTGCCGGGCGTCCCTTCCTCCTTCGGCCGTCGCGTCAAAGAGGATCTGGTCTACAATTTCGCCTCGCTGGCGCTGGCGCCGCTCTATCCCGGCTATCGCACGCATCGGCCGTGGCATATCCTGCAGGAATATGCCGGCTGGGCGTTCCGTCTTGCGCGACGCGGTGCCGAACGCCGCCGGTCGGCGACGACGCTCCGGCGGCTGCAGGCGATGGGGCGTCCTTACTTCGTCTTTCCGCTCCAGCTCGACTGCGACTACCAGATCCGCGTCCATTCGCATTTCAAGGGCATGCAGCCTGCCATCGAACAGGTGCTGGGATCGTTCGTTCGCAACGCCCCGGCGGAAACCCTGCTGGTGGTGAAGGGCCATCCGCTCGACAACGGCCTGGTCGATTGGGAAAAGCGCGTGCTGCGCGAGGCGGAACGGCTGGGCGCCACGGACCGTATCCTGTTCCTTGAGTCGGTCGACATTGATGGGCTCGTGCGTGACGCGCGCGGCCTGGTCACCGTCAACAGCACGACGGGAACCCTGTCGCTGCGCTACGGCGTGCCGACGGTGGTGCTGGGCGATGCGGTCTATGACATGCCGCGCATGACCGACCAGAACGGGCTCGATCATTTCTGGCAGGCGCCGACCCCGCCCGACGCGGAGGTATTCCAGGCCTATCGCCGCGTGCTGATCGATCGCTGCCTGATCCAAGGCGGTTATTTCAGCGACGAAGGCCTCGCCATGCTGGTGGCGGGCGCGGCGCTCCGTCTGCAGCAGGCTGCGCCGGCGGCGCTGACCGCCCCGGTCGTACGGATCGCCCCCCAACCCCGGCGTGCGGCGGCGGGGACCGTCCCCGCACGCGGGTGAGCGCACCCCGCTCCATCCTCATTACCGGCGCGTCGAGCGGGCTTGGGGCCGCGCTGGCGCGATCCTATGCCGCGCCGGGCGTCAAGCTGGCGCTGGTCGGGCGCGACGAGGACCGGCTTGCCGCGACGGCCGCCGCGGTGCGTGCGGCGGGCGCGGAGGCGGTCACCGGCCGCTTCGACGTGGGCGAGGCCGAGCCGCTTGGGGCATGGATCCTCGCACAGGACGCGGCGGCCCCGTTCGACCTGGTGATCGCGGCCGCGGGCGTCTCCGCCGGCGCGCGCGCGGACGGCGAGATGGAGGGCCGCGCGCTCGCGACGCTGCAGGTACGTTCCAACCTGCTCGGGACATTGCACACGATCGAGCCCCTGCTCCCGGCATTCGCCAGGCGCGGGCGCGGGCAGATCGCGGTGGTGGCGTCGATCGCGGCGCTGCGCGGCCTGCCCTACAGCCCCGCCTACAGCGCCAGCAAGGCCGGCATCCGCGCCTATGGCGAGGCGATCCGCGCGCTGCTGGCGCCGCACGGGGTAGCCGTGTCGGTGATCGTGCCCGGCTTCTTCGACACGCCGATGACGGGCCGGTGGAGCGGGCCGACCCCGTTCCTGATGAGCCTCGACGCGATGACACGCGCGATCCGGAGAGGGTTGGACCGGCGCGCCCGGCGGATCACGGTGCCGCGCCTGCTCGCCTGGGGCAGCCAGGCGGCCGACCTGCTTCCCGCCAGCATTTCCGACCGGATCATGCGCGGTTTTCGTTTCCATATCGAACCGGGACGCTAGACGCCGCTGATGCTTCAAATCCTGTTCGGGTTGGGGATCACGCTGGCGACCTGGGCAGGCTTGCGCCGGCTGGTTGGTGCGCCTTTATGCGCGCGTCCGTTCGGCGCGATGCTGGCGGACCTCTTTCCCTATCTCGCCGGCTTCGCACTGTTCCTGCTGCCGACGGCGCGTCCGATCCTGGCCGGGCTGGGCGTGATGTCGCTGGGCATCGGGCTGGGCGTGGCCGATCGGGTCAAGCGCGCGATCCTCGGCGAGCCGGTGGTGTTTTCGGATCGCGCCGAATTGTTTGAGGTGGTGCGCCACCCGCGCCTCTACCTGGCGTTCGTCGGCACTGGCCGGATGGTCGGCGGCGCGCTCGTCAGCCTCGCGCTCGTCGCCGCGTTGGTGCGGGCGGAGCCTCCGCTGTGGGGCATGGGTCTCGGCACGGCGGTGCTGCTCGCGCTGGCGGCGCTGGCGATCGGGCGCGCCTGCTTCGTCGTGCCCACCTGGCGGCCGATCGCAGCACGGCTGAGCCGTTACTATGCCTCGCTCGCCCCGAGCCGCGAGCCGGTGTCCGACGCACGCCGCTTCGGTCTGCTCGGCGCGTGCCTGATCCATGCGATGCTGGCGCGGGTCGAGCGCCTCGCGCGGCAGAGCGCGGCGCAGGCCCGCGCCTGGCCCGACATTCCGGCCGATGCGGGGCCGATCGTGCTGATCCAGGGCGAGTCGTTCGTCGATGCCGCGCGCCTGCATCCCGACCTTGCGGAGCATCTGCCCCATTTCGCCGCGCTCCGCCGGGAGGGCGTCGCGCACGGCCGGCTCGCGGTGCCCTGCTGGGGCGCCAACACGATCCGTTCGGAGCTGGCCATGCTCACCGGGCTCGGCACCGGCAACATCGGCCTCGACCGGTTCAATCCCTATGAGCGGTTCGCGCGCGTACCACTGCCGTCGCTCGCGGCGCAGGCCCGGCGCGCGGGCTACACGACCATCTGCATCCACCCCTACAATGCCGATTTCTACTATCGCGACCGGGTGATGCCTTTGCTCGGCTTCGACCAGTTCGTCGGGATCGAAGGGTTCGCCGGGGCGGCGCGCGCCGGCCCCTACGTGTCCGACGTCGCCGTGGCGGAGGAGGCGGCGCGGCTGATCCGCGCGCACGGGCCGAAGATCCTGCTGTTCGCGATCACGATGGAGAATCACGGGCCGTGGGACGCGGAGCATGACGACATCGCCCCCGCCGACCTGCCGGCCGACTGGCGTGCATTGCCCGACGCGGCGGCGGCGGGACGCTGGCTCCGGCACCTGCGCTCGACCGACGCGATGATCCCGATCCTGCGCGACGCGATCGAGGCGCAGGGGCGGGATGGCTGGCTGCTTTTCTACGGCGATCACCAGCCGAGCCTTACGGGCCCGTTCCACGCGCCCGATGCCAAAGATCGCCGGTCGGATTATGCGATCTGGGGCCGGGGGGCGGCTGCGGGCGGGCGACAGGACGTCGCGGCCGAGGATCTGGCGGCGATGCTGATGCAGGCGATGGGCGCGCGGCCCGCCTAGCGCGAAACGGTGCCGAACAGCCGCGCGATGCGGCCCTGCAGGCGGCGCGCGCGGATCAGCGCCGTCTGGCGCGGTCGCCAGCCGTCGGCGAAGCGCCGCAGCAGGATTTCGGGCGGACACCACAGCCCGCTGACCGGATCGATGTAGCGCGGATAGAGGATCAGCGTGCCGGCGACGAGCGCGGGCAGGCTCAGTCGCCGGGTGCGGCGCGGCAGCGGCCCCGCGAGATCGCGGGTGAGCCCCCAGCCGGCGAAGAAGGGGTGTCCGTGCGTGGTGACCTCGACCCCGCGCAGCAAAGCTTCGAACCCGGTGAGCGAGGTCAGGACATGGACGGCGTCGACCCGCGCCAGCAGCGCGGGCATCGCCTCGCCGCGCACGACCGCATCGGCATGGGCCAGCAAGGCCGCGTCGGGCACCCGGCCAAGGCGGTGGCCCGCGTCGACATCGGGATGCGGCTTAAACAGGATATGCGCGTCGGGCTCGGCCGCGCGAACCCGCGCCAACAGGTCGAGGTTGGAGGTTATTCCCGCGCCGCCCAGCCGCACCGACATGTCGTCTTCGACCTGCCCGGGGACCAGCACCGTCCGCCGGTCGCGCGGCGGCGCGGGGGCGACGGGACCGGCGCTCGCATATTTGCTGATCCCGCGCGCGACGATGACGTCCGCCAGCGCTTGGGCACGCGCGAGGAGAGCGGGCGCGAAATCATGGGTTTCGAGGATCGTTTCGAGATCGCTTGGGGATCCGGGATTGTAATAGATGCCCCGGCGGTCGACCACGACGGACAAAGGCGGGTGCAGATCCGCGCCGAGCCCGATCGAGCGGATGAAGCCGTCCTCGACCCGTACCAGCCGCTCGCCCGCCGCCTCGACCAGGCCCTCCGGCGCTCGCGATGGCCAGACGGCGATCAGCCCGTCGCCTGCGCGGGCCAGCGCCGTGGCGGCCGTGTCCGCGAACGCGATCGGCGCGCGGCCGTCGGCCCAGAGGAAGGAAGCGATCCGGTCGCGCTTCCACCACGCCATGCCGGACGCGACGCGGATCGGTGCATTGGCATCCTCGATCCGCCGCCAGTCGGCGAGGATCGCCTCGGCCTCGGCGGCGTCGATCGTGTCGCCGGTGAATGGCGAACGCCAGCCACGCGTGGCGTCGCCGAGGTCGAAATTGCCCCAGGGGACGAGAGGGTCGCGCAGGCTCATCCGTCGGCTGGCCGCTTCAGCCCCATGTCGGCCCACGGCTGGCCGACCCATTTGCGGAAGCGGTCACGAAACGCCCAGTAGAGCGGCACCCGGCGGGGGGCGAGGCCGGGCAGTCCGCCCAGATCGAACCCGGTCCACGGCAGGAACGGATTGCGCCGGCCATAGGCCCAGATTTCGACGCGCGTCGACGGGCGGAGCGAAGGGCCGCGCGCATGGAAGCCGCCCGTATCGGCGACCACCAGCGTATTGGCGGGAACGGCGAACGCGACCGGCTGCGGCAGGCCTAGCGCGGGCAATTCGTCGGCGCGGATGCGGAGCGAACCGCGCTGCGCGAGAAAATCATCGCCCGCCATCACCTCCAGGCTGCGCTGCTTTTCCCACGCCAGCCGCCGCGCGTCGCGCCGGTGCGAGCCGGGGACATAGGTGAGCGGCCCCTCGTCCGCCGCGACGTCGGTCAGAAACAGCCACGCCTTGACGGTCGGGTGAAAGGTGTCGACGTGCAGATTGGTCTGCGGATCGGGCGGCGCATCGTGGCGATGCGACAGGATCGCCTGCACATAGGCGGTCGGCGCGGTGTCGTAACTGCCGACATAGCGGATCAGCCCCTGCCAGCGCCGGTCGCGCATCAGCGCCGCGGCGGCGGGCATCGCGCGCAGGGCGGCGGGATCGAGCGCGAAGCGGCGCGTGATTGTGTCTCCCTGCACCATCTCGCGCGCGGGCGCGGCGCGACCCATCACCTGATCGCGCAACGCGGCAAAGGCATCGGGCGACAGGAAGTCGTGCACGCAGACATAGCCGTCGCGCGCGAAGGCGGCGGCATCCTCCGCGCTCACCAGATGCGCCAGCCGGCGGCGGCGCGCCCATGCCATCGCATCGGCGATCCGCACGCGCGCGACGTGGAGCCCCATCCTGTTGAGGCGAGGTGATCCGATCAGCGGATTGTCGCGGAAACTCTTGGCCCCGGTCGCGATCTGAAGCGCCCACCAGGGGAGCAGCAAGGCACGCGGAACGGTCACGCGGGCGCTATCGGCCATGCCGGCGGCAGGATCAACAGGGAGAGGGAATGCTGGTGGAGCTGAGGGGAATCGAACCCCTGACCTCTGCAGTGCGATTGCAGCGCTCTCCCATCTGAGCTACAGCCCCGGCACCAGCGAAGTGCGCGCTTAGCGGCGCTTCGCGGCCGATGCAACGGCGCTTTCCGTTTTCTTTCACTCACGAACGCGATGGCGCGTGGCCCGGCGACGACCGCATGAGGCGCGCCACGGAACGCGCGCTCCCCCTCACCTGTTTTGATTTCAGCACGCGCGCCCCGGCCTTTCCCCCTTTCGGCCGGGTGCGCGCGGCACGTATCGACAGGAGGATGCGATGGGTTACGAACGCAACAATCGCCGCTTCGGACATTCGGATTACCGCGGCCAGGGCGGCGGTTACGGCCCCGAACGCGTTTACGGGCGCGAGGATGACCGCAACCGCGATTATGGCAGCTATGGCGGCGCCAGCGGATCGCGCGATTATCGCGGCGAGCGCTTCAACGATCGCGGTGGCCGCCAGGACCGCGACTATGGCCGCAATCCGAGCGGTTACGATTATCAGGATCGGGGCTTCTTCGATCGCGCCGGCGACGAGGTCCGTTCGTGGTTCGGCGACGAGGAGGCCGAGCGCCGCCGTCGCCTCGATGAGCGCTATGACGACCGGTATGGCTGGAACGACCGCGACGCTCGCCCCTCGCAGGGCACGGGCGGTTATGGCGGCGGATATCGCAGCCGGCACGACCATGACCCCCATTACCGGACGTGGCGCGACCAGCAGCTGGAATCGCTCGATCGCGACTATGACGAATATCGTCGCGAGAATCAGACCAGGTTCGACAGCGAGTTCGGATCGTGGCGCACCGCGCGCCAAGGCCAGCGCGGGCTGCTCGCCCGGGTCGAGGAGCATCAGGAGGTGGTCGGATCGGACGGTCAGCATATCGGCACCGTCGATCATGTCCGGGGCGACCGGATCCTGCTGACCAAGACCGATCAGGCTGCCGGCGGCCGGCATCATTCCATCCCCTCGGCGTGGATCCAGTCGGTCGACGACAAGGTCACGGTCAGCAAGACCGCCGATCAGGCCAAGCAGCACTGGCGCGACGAGGAGCGCAATTCGGGCGGCGATCTGATGTGGCGCGACCAGGATCGCGGCGCCGACCTCAACCGGAGCTTTTCCGGCACCTATTGATCGATCCTAACCGATCGAAAAGCAGAGGGGCCCGGCCGACGCCGGGCCCTTTTCGCATGATGGTCAGGGCGTCTTGGGCCGATCGGGTGCGAACAGATCGCCGAAGAAGTCCCCTTTCTTCCACATCGGCGGCAGATCCGCGTCGGCAAGCGCGCGGGTGATGCGATAGTTGATGTCGGTGAAGCGCGCGCCCTGATCCCACTGGACCGGCAGGTTCATGTCGTCGCTCGGCCGGTGGTAATGCTTCTCGTTGAATTCGGCCCATGCCGCCTGCCCCGCCCCGGCTTCCCCGGTGGCCAGAAACACCGCGGGCACCCCCTGCCGGACCAGCATATAGTGATCGGACCGCACGAAGACGGTCTCGTCCGGTTCGGGATCGGGCGACAGGCTCACGCCCATCGTCCTGCCCGCGTCCGCCTCGGTCGCGCCGATGGTCGAATGATCGGCGCCGTAAGCGATCACGTCGCTGAACGGATAAGTGAGCACGGGCATGTCGAGGTCCACGTCGCCCACGATACTCGCGATCGGAACGCCGGGATGACGGGCATAATAATCCGCGCCGAGCAGCCCTTCCTCCTCACCGGTCGAAGCGAGGAAGATCAGCGAACGCCTGGGCCTGTCCGACGCGGTGACGGCGGCGCGTGCGACTTCGATCAGCGTGGCGACGCCGGCGGCATTGTCCATCGCGCCGTTGTTGATGCGGTCCGTGGCGGGGGTATCGTCCTTGGCCGGGGGACTGATCCCGATATGGTCCGAATGCGCCGACAGGACGATATACTGCGCGGCGAGTTGCGGGTCGCTGCCGGGCAGGATGCCGAGGACGTTCGGGCTGCTGATCATCTCGGTCTTCGTGTGATCGACCAGACGGGCGCGGGTGCGAAGCGCGAAGCCCTTGGGCGCTCCCTTCGCCCGGTCCGCCTCGTCAAGGATCGACGACAGGCTGCGCTTCGCGCCGGCGAACAGCGCTTCGGCCGCGTCGCCATTGGCCGATGCGACGACACCCAGCCCGTCCTCATCATGCGGTCGGCCGTCCTCGTCCAGCCAGGAGACGGCGGCGAACCCCGAATTGCGGACGACCGAAGACCAGGGACGAAGCTTGGCAACCGCGCGGGGCATGACCGTGATCATGCCCACCGCCCCATGCTTCGCCGCCATCGCGCGCTTGCGGCCGCTATAGTAGGCGCCCGGCTCGCTCGGCCCGCCCTTGGGGAAATTGGCGAGCGCGACCACGATCTTCCCGCGCACGTCCAGCCCGCGATAATCGTCATGTCCATGGCGCGGATCGTCGATTCCGTATCCGACGAACACCAGATCGCCCGAGACATCCGGATTGGGATGCGCGGGGTTGCGGCGGAGCACGACGTTACTGCCGTCGGCCCAGGTGCGATTTCCGTTAGGGCCGCTGATCGTCACCGCACCCGGCGACGTGGCGCTCGTCTCGGCAAAGCGGATGCGCTGGAAGAAGGTGCCGCCGTCGCCGCCCGGCTTGAGCCCGAGCGTCGCGAACTGCGCGGCAATGTAGCGGGCCGCGATCTCATGCCCCGCCGTGCCGATCCGCCGCCCTTCGAGCAGGTCGTCGGCGAGGAAGGCGACATGCGCCTTGAACGCATCCGCGCTGAAGCTGGGTTCGGTCGCGGACGCGGCAGTGGAAGCGAGCGCGAGAGCAAGAGCAAGCAAGGGACGGTGCAAGGCGGTATCTCCGGTGGGATGCGCTCACGCTGTGCGCCGTGCCGTCAGCCGGTCAAGGGGCCCGTTCGGACCGGATCGACTGCCTAGCCCAGCACGTCTACCGTATGGATCGCCACGCCAACCAACCCACCGACGAGCGTGCCGTTGACCCGGATATACTGCAGATCGCGTCCGACCGCATTTTCCAAGCGCCCGGTGATCGTCTTGGCATCCCAGCCACGGATCGTGTCGGACACAAGAGTAACGATACCGTCGCCGTAGGACGCCACGAAGCCTGCGGTAGCGCGGCGCGCGAACCGGTTGACCGCCAGCTTGACCTTCTCATCCTCCTGCAGGCTGGTGCCGATCTGGCGGAGCGCCTCGCCCAACTTGCCCGAGCGCGCCGTTTCGGGGTCGCGCGCCGCGCGCAGCATCGCGCCGCGCGCGCTCTGCCACAGCCCGTCGAGCCAGGTCGCAACCGCCGGATTGGCCAGCGCATGATCGCGCCATCCGGCCACCTTGGCCCCGAGCTCGTCATCCTGCTGGAGCCGCTCGGCGAGCTTTTCCAGGCCCTCCTCCGCGCGGACGCGCAAGGGATGCTCGCGATCCTCGGCCATGTCGCCGAGCAGCTTGAACAGACCGTCGAGGATCTTGCTCGACAGCGTCTCGTCGAGCCCGGTCCAGCGCAGGATCGATCCAGCGCGATCGTGGATCATCTGGCGGAACAGCGGCTCATTCGCTTCCAGCGTCTCACCCACCCACAGGATCGCGGCATTGATAACGGGACGATGCCGCCCCTCGCGGAGCGCGGCAGCGAGGAGCTGACCGGCGAGCGGCGCGAGATCGAGCTGGCGCAGGCGCTGCGCGGCGGCGCTCTTGAACAGGTTGCCGAGCTGCTCGTCGCCCAGGCTTTCGAGCAGGGTCGCCGCCATCTTGCCGGCCCCGCCGCGCAGCGGCCCTTCGCGCGGGGGCGCGGACAGAACGCGGCCGACCGCCCCCGCCACGTCGAGCCGCGCCATCCGCCGCGCGACGACGCCCGGAACCAGAAAGTTCGAGCGCAGGAAGTTGGCGAGGCTGTCGCCGATCCGATCCTTGTTGCGCGGAATGATCGCGGTGTGGGGGATGGGCAGGCCGAGCGGATGACGGAACAGCGCCGTGACCGCGAACCAGTCGGCAAGGCCGCCGACCATCGCCGCCTCGGCGAAGGCGCGGACGAAGCCCCAGGCGGGGTGCCGGGGCTCCAGCGCGCGTGCGACGAAGAACAGGCCGGCCATCACGACCAGCAGAGCGGAGGCGAAGATCCGCATTCCGCGCACGCCGCCGCGCGCGGGCGGAGGCGTCAGGCGATCGGGGCGGGCGAAAGTCTCCACATGCCGTCAATCGCACATCGCGGCGGATAGTTCACTCGGCCGGCTGCGCGGCCCCCGACGGGGCGGGCCCGTCGCCGCTCACCAGCACCGGCCCGAGCCGTCCTGCCAGCCACTTTTCCAGCCCGTCCGCCAGGCTGAAGCCCGCCGGCACGATCAGCAAGGTCAGCAAGGTCGACAGGATCAGCCCGCCGATCACCACGACGGCCATCGGCTGATTGAACGACCCGTCCGAGCCGATCGACAGCGCGGTCGGCATCATGCCCGCCGCCATCGCGACCGTGGTCATGACGATCGGCTGCGCGCGCTTGTGGCCCGCATCGAGGATCGCCTCGTACAGCGTGCGCCCATGCCGCATCTCCTCGATCGCGAAGTCGATCAGCAGGATCGAATTCTTGGCGACGATCCCGAACAGCATCAGCAGGCCGATGAACACCGGCAGCGAGATGGGCATGCCCGCGACCTGAAGCGCGATCAGCCCCCCGAGCGGCGCAAGCAGCAGCGAGCCCATGTTGACGAAGGGCGGCATCACCCGGCGGTAGAGCAGCACCAGCACCGCGAAGACGAGCAGGATGCCCGCGACCACCGCGATCATGAAGTTGGTGACCAGCTCCTCCTGCCACTTGGCATCGCCGGCGGCGGCGTAATGCACGCCCATCGGCAGATTCTTCATTGCCGGCAGCTGCATGATCTTGGCGCGCTCGTCGCCGCTGATCGCGCCCGGCGCCAGATCGGCGCTGACGACGATACGCCGTTCCTGATTGAAGCGCTCGATCTGCGACGGACCCGCGCCGAAGGTGACATCGGCCACGACGCGCAGCGGCACGCTCCCGCCCGTATTGGTGGGCACGGGCAGGTTCTGGATCGTGCCCAGATCGCGGCGGCTGTCCTCGTTCAGCATCACACGGATCGGCACCTGGCGATCGCTGAGCGAGACGCGGGCGGCTTTCTTATCGTTGTCGCCGTTCGTCGCGATGCGGTTCGGGGTCGACAGCGCCTGCGTCTTCCCGCCCAGATGGGCGGCGAGGCCGAGCCGCGGGGTGATGGTGATTTCCGGCCGGGCGAGCCCACCCTCGACACGCGGCGCGCGGACGCCGTGCAGCCCCTTCATCTCGCTCACCAGCTTGAGCGCGGCGGCGTTGAGCGCGGCGGGATCGTCGCTGGCGAGCTGGATCTGGAGGTCGCGGCCGCCATTGCCCCCTTGCGATTCGAAGCTGACGCGCGCGTCGGGGATCTTCTGGAGCAGCGGCGCCACGGCGCGTTCGAACTCGGTCGACTTGCGGCTGCGGTCGTCGCGGAGCGTGACGACGATATAGGCGCTGCCGACATCGACGTAATTGACCGCCGTCTGCACGTCGGGCTGCTTCTTGACGAGCGCCACCACGCGCTCCGACACGTCGCGTGTCTGGTCGAGCGTGGTTCCCGGCGGCAGCGACACGTTGATGCGGCTGAGATCCTGGTCCTGCGGCGGCATGAAGGTCTTGGGGATCACCGCGAACATGACGATCGTGGTGATGAACGCGACGAAGCCCGCGCCCATCGTCCACCAGCGATGATCGCGCGTCCAGGCGAGCAGGCGCCGCCACCGGCCGCCACGCGCCGCGAAGGCGCGCGCCTTGCTGTCGTCGAGCGTCCAACGGAGCAAAGCGACGTAGCGGTCCATCATCGGCCCCTCGCCATGGCTCACCTCGCCATGCGCCTTGAGGAAATAGGCCGAGATCATGGGCGTGATGAGGCGTGCGACGAGCAGGCTCATCAGCACCGCCACGACGACCGTGAGCCCGAAATTCTTGAAGAACTGGCCTGCTATGCCCGGCATCAGCGCGACCGGCAGGAACACCGCCACGATCGAAAAGGTCGTGCCGACCACGGCGAGGCCGATCTCGTCGGCGGCGTCGATCGACGCCTGATAAGCCGTCTTGCCCATGCGCATGGGGCGGACGATATTCTCGATCTCCACGATCGCATCGTCCACCAGCACGCCCGCCACGAGGCTGAGTGCAAGCAGGGTCATGAAGTTGAGCGTGAAGCCGAGCAGCGCCAGCACCCAGAAGGTCGGGATGGCCGAAAGCGGGATGGCGAGCGCGGAGATGACGGTCGCGCGCTTGTCGCGCAGGAACAGGAACACCACCGCGACCGCGAGCACGGCGCCCTCAATCATGGCGTGGAGCGCGCCCTCGTAATTCTCCATCACCTGCTTGGTGGAGTTGTAGCGCTGGATGAAGTGAATCTTCGGATTCTCCTTCTCCAGCTGCGCGAGCGCCTTGGCCGCTTCGTTATAGATCGTGACGTCCGACGCCCCGCGCGAGCGGAGGATACCGAAGCTCACCACCGACTTGCCGTTCATGATCGCATAGCTGCGCTGCTCGCCATAAGCGTCGCGCACCGAAGCAATGTCCGCGAGGCGGACCGAACGTCCCAGCCCCAGCTGGATCTGAGTCTGGCCGAGCGTGTAGGCGTCCTGTGCGTTGCCGATTACGCGCACCGACTGTTCGGCGCCCGCAATCTCCGCCCGCCCGCCGGCGGCGTTCATGTTGATCGCGCGGAGCTGAGTGTTGACCTGGCTGGCGGTGACGCCCTGCGCCTGCATCTTGGCGGGATCGAGGATGACGCGGATCTCGCGTTCTACCGCGCCGCGCGTTTCGACGCTCTGCATCCCCGGAATGGCGAGCAGGCGGCGTGCGACGATGTTCTTCACGTACCAGGACAGCTGTTCCATCGTCATGTCGGTCGCCTCGACCGACCAGTTGGCGATGGCCCCGCCATTGACCTTGGCACGGATGATCTGCGGTTCGAGAATGCCGTCGGGAAGCTGCCCGCGGATCTGCGACACGGCGTCGCGGACATCGGTGGTGGCGCGATCGACCGGCGTTTCGATCGTGAACTGCACGAACGTCTGCGACTGGCCTTCGGAGATCGTGGTGTTGATCTCCTCCACGCCTTCGAGGTTGCGGACCGCCGCCTCGATCCGCTGCGCGATCTGCGTTTCCAGCTCGGTCGGCGCCGCGCCCGGCTGGCTGATGAGCACGACCACGCCGGGGAAGGTGATCTCCGGATCCTGGTTCACGTCCATCCGCATGAACGAGACGAGCCCGGCCAGCGTCAGCGCAACGAACAGGACGATCGGCGGGATCGGGTTGCGGATCGCCCAGGCGGAGATGTTGCGAAAGTTCATGGCGGACCTAACGCACGGCCTGGAGCTGGGGCGTGATCTTGTCGCCGGGATTGAGGAAGGCGCCGGCCGAGGCCACCACCCGCTCGTTCCCCGCCAGACCGGAGGCGATGGTCACGCCGTTTTCGGTCGTCTGCCCGACCTTGACCGGGCGCCGCGCGACCGTGTTGTTGCCGTCGATGACATAGACGTAATTGCCCTGCGCATCGCTCAGCACCGCGCTTTCGGGCAACAGCGGAACGTTGCCGGTGCTGCCGCCGATCTCCGCCGAGGCGAAGCCGCCGGGGCGCAGCGCCTCATGGTAGGGCAAAGCGATCCGGACCGTGCCCTGGCGCGTGTTGGGATCAATCACGGGCGAAATCTGCCAGATCGATCCCTCGATACGGAAGTTCGTGCCCACGGGCGTCACCGTCGCGCGCGACCCGACGCGCAGCCGTGCCAGATCGGCCTCGGCCAGGCGCGCCTGCAATTCCATCTCGCCCTTGGACGCCACGCGGAACAAGGCGGCGGACCCCGGGCCGACGATCTGTCCGGCTTCGACGCTGCGCGTCAGCACGAGCCCGGCGGTCGGCGCGCGCACATCGAGCCGCCCGATCAGCGCGCGCTGCTGCGCAAGCTGCGCCTGCGCGACCGAAACGCGGGCATTCGCGCTATCGAGCGCCGCCTGTCGCGTGTCGACATCGGCGCGCGAGATGAAGCCGTTGCCGACCAGCCGCTTGGCGCGATCGAGATTCTGGCGGGCGAGCTGCGCGTCGGCCTTGGCCTGCGCGATCTGGCCCTCGATCGCGGCGGCCTGTTCGGTCTGGACCGAGCGATCGACCACCGCTAGCACCTGACCGGCGGCGACCCAGGTGCCGGCATCGACCAGCACCGCGCGCACGATCCCGCCCTCGCCCGGAATGCCGACGGGCATCTCGCGCCGCGCGGTGATATTGCCGACCGCCGAAATCTCGGCCGTGATCGAACGGCGACCCGGAACGATCACCGTCACCTGCGGCGCGCTGTCAACGGGCGCGGCCGGCTTCTCGCCGCCACGCATGAACATGCCGGCGAGCACGAGCACCGCCAGGATCAGCAGGCCGCCGATGATCAGCGCGCGCTTGCGCCGCCGTGCCCCGTCCAGCGGCGCGTAGGTCGCCGGATCGCCGCCAATGTTGGTTTCCATATTCATCACGCCGCCATCCCCAGGTCCCCGCGCCTCGTTCCCCTGCGCAGGCACCCGACTGTGTTATTTCAATATAGCACCTGACTCAAGTCTTCTTTACGCACGCTGAACGAGACGCAGGATCGACCAGTCTCCGCGCTCGATCCGCCCGGCCTCGCGGATTCCGTGCGCCGCATAAGCCGCGAGCACTTCTTCCGCCTGCACCGTCAGCAAGCCGGCGAGCACGACGGTCGCGCCGGGCGCGAGCGCCGCGGCGAAGCTGGGCGCGAGCGCGACCAGCGGCCCCGCCAGGATGTTGGCGACGAGCAGATCGAACGGCGCCGCGTCCCGGAGCGCGGGTTCGTCCATCCCGTCCGCCGCGACCAGCGCGATCGCGTCCGCCGGAATGCCGTTGGCAGCCATGTTCGCGGCGGTCACGTCGATCGCGACCGGATCGATGTCGGACGCGATCACCGCCGCGTCGGGCCACAGAGCCTTCGCCGCGAAGGCGAGCAGGCCGGTTCCGGTGCCGATGTCGGCGATGCGGGCGAACGACGCCCCCTCTCCCGCCAGCGCATCGAGTTTTTCGAGACAGCCTGCGGTGGTTTCGTGATGCCCCGTGCCGAACGCGCGCCCCGCCTCGATCCGGAAGGCGACCGCGTCGGCGGGCACGTCATCGGCGAAGGCGGCGGTATGGACGTGGAAGCGGCCCGCGCGAATCGGCGTCAGCCAGCGCTGGCTGACCGTGACCCAGTCCTGATCGTCGAGTCGCTCGATCACCGGCGTCGCGTTCGCGGCGCTCGGCACCAGCGACCGGATCGCCGCAATTTCGTCGGGGCCCGGCTCGGCGGCGAGGTAGACGTCGAGGCGCCATTGCTCGGGTCGGCTGGCGTCGGGCTCGCTCGTCATCAGCACCGGCGCAGGCTCGATCCCGAACTCGGGGTCGATCACCGCCAATAGCTCGCCCTCGGCACGGCTGCACGGCAGGGTCAGCTTCCAGCTTTCGGCCGACTGCACCTTCCACTCAGCGGACATAGCTCGCTCCATTGATGTCGATCACCGCACCCGTCATCGACGCGGGCGCGTCGAGCGCGAGAAAGCGGATCGCGGCGGCCACCTCGTCCGGTTCGGCCACGCGGCCGAGCGGAATGTCCGCCAGCAATTTGTCGCCGCCACGACTCGCCAGATAATTCTCCGCCATGCCGGTCATGGTGAACCCCGGGCAGACGGCGAAGGCGAGGATGCCGGCGGCGGCATAGCCGCGCGCGATCGTCTTGGTCATCGCCACCATGCCCGCTTTGGACGCGGCATAATGCCAATGCGCGGGCGAATCGCCGCGATGGGCCGCGCGGCTCGCGACGTTGACGATCCGGCCGCCCGTGGCGCGCGCCTGCCAGTAACGGACGGCGAGCCGGCTCAGTTCGGCGGAGGCGGTGAGATTGACGCGCATCGTGCGTTCCCACGCAACGAGCCATTCCTCGTCGGGCAGGTCGATGGGGGCTGCTTCGAAGATGCCGGCATTATTGATGAGCACATCGATCTGCCCGTCGAGCCGATCCAGCGCCTCGTCCCAGAGGTCGGCCGCCGCGCCGGGGCGGTCGAGATCGGCGGCGATCGTGTTCGCATCGATCGCCGCCGTCGCCTGACCGACGAGGCGCACGCCGTCGCCAGCAAGCGCGGTCGTCACCGCTAGGCCGATGCCCCGGCTCGTGCCGGTCGCAAGAATGTGGAGGGTCATGGCGCGCGCCCGTAGAGGCTTTGCGCACGCCTGTCACACGGAAGCTGGCGGGATGCGGCCCCATGTCGAGGCCACACCCAGTCCTTGCGATCGGTCGTGTCCGTTATTCGCGACGTGCCGGCGTGGCGGTGTCCGCCGTCCCGTCGGGCGCGGCATCCTCGTCGACCTTCTGATCGCCGAGCTTGCCCGGACCGTGATAGCCGATCTCGGTCTGCCCGCCATGGCCGAGGACGCCGTCGGATGGGTGCTCCGTCTTGCCGGAATGCGGATTGGGATAGGCGCCGCCTCCGCTGTCGCCGCCACCGCCGCGCCCGCTGTCGCCCTGGCGCGTGTCCGGCCGGCTGGTCCCGCCATCGGCTTGCACGGGCTGCTTGTCGGTCATGTCCTGCTCTCCTCTGCGGCATCAACGCATGGGCCCCGCATGGGCCGCATCGTCGGACACATGCCGGGGGATGGGCGTTCACCCGCCGAACCAGAGGAGATCATCATGACCCAGTGGACGCTTGCCGACCTGTCGGAAAAGATGCGCGACATCGACTTCACCATGCTCATCACGAAGACTAACGGGGCCGCGATCGCCGCCCGACCGATGAGCAACAACCGTGACGTCGATTATGACGGCGACAGCTGGTTCTTCACGACCGAGGACACGCTGATGGTGTCGGACATCGCGGCCGATCCGCAGGTCGGGCTGAGCTTTCAGGGCAAGTCGGGCATCCTCGGCCAGCGTCCCTTCTTCGATGATCGGCAGAAGGGCGAAGACTACAGACGTGAGGTAACTGAAGGAGCTCTCGATGCTCACATGCCCAACTGTCCTCAGAGTCTCAAAGACTCCATTCTC
>NZ_JBMDXG010000093.1:0-2670 GCF_048594985.1 Sphingomonas sp.
GAAAGCGGGTTCTGGCCGGTGCCGCCGCAATGCGCCCTGTGGATTCCCGCGGGAGCATTGCACGCGATCAAGGCGTCGGGCGTGATCGAAGGCTATAACGCCTTTATCGATCCCGCCGCCGGGACCGGCCTGCCGGGCGAATGCTGCACCGTCTCGGTCTCGCCGCTGCTGCGCGAGTTGCTGATCCGCGCGGCCGGCTTCCCGGCGGACTACCCACTTGGGGGCTACGAATCGCGCGTCCACACGCTGCTGCTGGAGGAGATCGCCGCCGCGCCCGTGCGCGCGTTGCACCTCCGCATGCCCGACGATCCGCGCCTGCGCCGGCTGGCCGAGATGATGATCGCCGACCCCGCCGATCGCGGGACCGCCGCCGGATGGGCGCGCCGGGCCGGCTTCAGCGAACGCACGCTGGCGCGACTGCTCCAGAGCCAGACGGGGCTCAGCTTCGGCCGGTGGCGGCAGCAATTGCTGATCGTGCTCGCTTTGCAGCGCATGGCGGAGGGCGCGTCGGTGCAGCGGGTGGCGGCCGATCTCGGCTATGAAAGCGCGGGCAGCTTCGTGACGATGTTCCGCAAGGCGCTCGGCACCTCGCCGCGGCGGTACATGTCGATGCAGGAGGATGCGCCGCTCGCCGCCTGATCCGGGCGAGCCCGCCGCAGGCTGCCCGGCATTGCCATGGCGTGGGGCTCCACCCTACCTGACACGCCATGAACCCGCGTGCCCGTGTCCTCCTCCTCAACGCCGCGCTCGGTCCGCTCGATTACCGGGTCGATCGCGAGCATGTGGTCGAGCCGGGATCGATCGTGCTCGCGCCGCTCGGGCCCCGCCAGCTCGCGGGCGTGGTGTGGGAGCCGGATCGCATGCCGTCCGATGCGGAGGTCGGCGACAACCGCCTCCGCCCGCTGCTCGGCGTCTATGACCTGCCGCCGCTCAAGGCGTCGCTGCGGCGGCTGATCGAATGGACCGCCGATTATTATCTGGCACCGCCCGCCGCCGTACTTCGCATGACGCTCGCCTCCGCCTCCGCGCTCGATGGGGCGCGCACGATCGTCGAATATCGCGCGACCGGCCACGTCCCCCCGCGCCTGACCCCGCAGCGCGCGCAGGCGCTGGAGCGGATCGAGAACCGCCAGGGGCTGGTGCGCGAACTGGCGACTATCGCCGACGTGTCGGACGGGGTGATCCGGGGGCTGGTCAAGGCCGGTGCGATCGAGCCGGTCGAGGTTCGCATCGACGATCCCTTCCCCGTGCCCGACCCCGACCACCACCGCCCCGACCTTTCGACCGCGCAGGCCGAGGCGGCGGCTCGGCTGACCGATGCGGTGGGGGCCCGCGCCTTCGCGCCGACCCTGCTCGACGGCGTCACCGGATCGGGCAAGACCGAGGTCTATTTCGAGGCGGTGGCCGAAGCGCTCCGCACCGGCCGCCAGACTTTGGTGCTGCTTCCCGAAATCGCGTTGACCGAACCCTTCCTCAAGCGGTTCGCGGCGCGGTTCGGCTGCGCGCCGGTCGCGTGGCATTCGGACCTGCGCCAGTCGCAGCGCCGCCGCGCGTGGCGCGCCATCGCCAGCGGCGAGGCGCGCGTGACCGTCGGCGCGCGCTCCGCTTTGTTCCTGCCCTATCGCGACCTCGGCCTGATTGTCGTCGACGAGGCGCACGAGGCGAGCTTCAAGCAGGAAGACGGCGTCATGTACCACGCCCGCGACGTGGCGGTGATGCGTGGCCGGTTCGAGGAAATCCCCATCATCCTCGCCTCCGCCACCCCCGCGATCGAGACCCGCCAGCAGGTCGCGCAGGGCCGCTATGCGGAGGTGAAGCTGCCCGCGCGCTTCGGCGGCGCGACCATGCCCGACATCGCGGCGGTCGACCTGACCCACGACCGCCCCGATCGCGGCCGCTGGCTTTCCCCGCCTTTGGTCGAGGCGGTGCGCGAGACGCTGGAACGCGGCGAACAGGCGCTCTTGTTCCTCAACCGGCGCGGTTATGCCCCGCTCACGCTCTGCCGCCATTGCGGGCATCGCTTCCAGTGCCCCAATTGCACCGCGTGGATGGTCGAGCACCGCCTGACCGCGCGGCTTGCCTGCCACCATTGCGGCCACGTCATGCCGCCACCGCGCGCCTGCCCCGAATGCAAGGAGGAGGATGCCCTGGTCGCCTGCGGGCCGGGCGTGGAGCGGATTGCGGACGAGGCCGCCTTGCTCTTTCCCGACGCGCGCACCGCGATCGTCACGTCCGACACGCTCTGGTCGCCAGCCAAGGCCGCCGAATTCGTCAACCGGATGGAGGCGGGCGAGATCGACATCGTCATCGGCACCCAGCTCGTCACCAAGGGCTATCATTTCCCCAATCTCACGCTGGTTGGCGTGGTCGACGCCGATCTCGGCCTGTCCGGCGGCGATCTGCGCGCGGCCGAGCGCAGCTTCCAGCAGATCGCGCAGGTCGCCGGCCGTGCCGGGCGCGGCGCCAAGCCGGGCCGCGTGCTGGTCCAGACCTATGAGCCGGCGGCGCCCGTCATCCGCGCGCTCGTCTCGGGCGATGCCGACAGCTTCTACGCCGCCGAAACCGAGGCGCGCCGCGCGGCGCACGCGCCGCCCTTCGGGCGCTTCGCCGCGATCATCGTCAGCGCCGAGGCGCTCGATGACGCGGTCGCCACCGCGCGCGCGATCGGTC
>NZ_JBMDXG010000094.1:0-20358 GCF_048594985.1 Sphingomonas sp.
GGGGCAGGGGGGCACCCCGCTGGACCGTGCCCCGAACGGCACGGAGCCTCGACAGCGGCGGCATCCCCCGCCGCGCCCCTGCGTTGAGCCCGCGTCCGCAATCACGATTCGGGAGAGAGTTCATGGGCCTGTTCGACAGCATCAAGCACGCCATTTTCGGCGACAAGGGGCCGCTCGGCACCTGGGAGAAGAAGGACGCCGCCGCGCATCCGCAGACCACCGCCGCCGAGCCGACCTCGCACCTGGCGCCCCCGGCCGCGTCGCAGCCCGCGCCCGCGCCCTCCGCGCCCGCCGCCGCCGCGCCGCCCGCGCAGCCGGTCGATGTCGAGGCGATCCTGACGCAGCGCGCCGCCGCTTATGGCAAGCCCAACAACTGGCGCACCTCGATCGTCGATCTGCTGACCCTGCTCGGCCTTGATTCCAGCCTCGCCGCGCGCAAGGAGCTGGCCGACGATCTCAATGTCCATGCCGGCGATCATGGCAGCGCCGAACAGAATATCGCGCTCCACAAGGCGGTGATGCAGGCTCTGGCCCAGAATGGCGGCAAGGTCCCCGCCGACCTGCTCGGCTGACGCGTCCGTGGGCGGCCCGCGTTCGGCCGGTGCCGGGGCGGGCCCGCCAACCACGAATGGAGCGAGGGAAGGAGAGGAACTGGAAGAAGGTGGGGAGCTTCTGTTGCTCGGTGCTCCCCGTCCCGCCGGACTCCGCTTCTGTTGCCCGGTGCGGCCCGAACCGCGTTCAAGCCTTGTAATCTAAGCCGTTAGGCCGTGATTACGCGGCAATCGCGAGCGCCTCGTTGTCGTTGGCACTTGTGGTTTTGAGCCTTTAACGGGTTACTCGGCCCGGGCGAAAACAAGGTGCCTGTACACACGTCGATCCTGGTTCGGCCCCGTCAAAGCCCGCCTCTTGCAAGGCGGGTTATGGTGGAGCCGCCGGGTACTGCCCCCGGGTCCTCTGCGCCAAACACAATGCACTTTATCGCCATAGCCGGGCGAACCCGGCACCCGACGATATAGGGGCGCGGCGCGGCCTTGTGAAGACGGAGGGCCGATGACAGGCGCCGTCACTGCCCATCGAGCGGGAGGCGCGTCGCCGCCGGATCCGCGCCGCGTGACCGCAGCTCGTCGCGGATCTCGCGCAGCAGGATGACGTCGGCCGGCTCGGCGGCGGGCGGCGCGGTGCCGGCTGCCTTCTCATGCTCCATCGCCCTGATCGCCTTGTTCACCGTGCGGACCAGCAGGAAGATGATGAAGGCGACGATCAGGAAATTGACCACCTGCGTCAGGAACGCGCCATAGCCGAACAAAGGCACGCCCGCTTTCTTCAGGTCGGCATAGCTGCTGAGCGACCCCGCATAACCCTCGGGAATCGCGCCCAGCCGGATGAACATGCCGGAAAAATCGAGGTCGCCCGCGATCTTGCCGATCACCGGCATGATGATGTCGTCGGTCAGGCTGGTGACGATCTTGCCGAACGCCGCGCCGATGATCACCGCGACCGCCAGGTCGAGCACGTTGCCGCGGGCGATGAAGGCCCGGAACTCTTTCAGCATGACGCTACCTCCCTCGTCTGTTGCGCGATTAGGCACCGGACCGCGCGCCGGATCAAGCGCGAAGCGTCATCGCGCCGTCATTCCGCCCCGCCATCGGGCGTTCGTCTGGTGCGATCATTGCGCCGGCTGTATTGCCGCACTAAATCGCTCGCTCGTTCGCCACGGAGGGAAGTCCCATGTCGCGCCTCGCCCGTCTCTCGCCTGCCCTGCTCGCGCCCGCCGCCGCGTTGGCGCTTGGCGGATGCGGCATCAATTCGATCCCCACCGCCGAGGAAAATGCCAAGGCGAAGTGGGCCGACGTGCAGAACCAGTATCAGCGCCGCGCCGATCTCATCCCCAATCTCGTCGCCACGGTGAAGGGCTATGCCGCGCAGGAGAAGGGCGTGCTCGAAGGCGTGACGCAGGCCCGCGCCCGCGCCACCGGCATCAACGTTTCCGCCGACGACCTGACCGATCCGGCCAAGGTCAAGCAGTTCCAGGACGCGCAGAACCAATTGTCCGGCGCGCTCGGCCGCCTGCTGGTGGTGCAGGAAAATTATCCGGAGCTGCGCTCGAACGAGAATTTCCTCGCGCTGCAAAGCCAGCTCGAGGGGACCGAGAACCGCATCACCGTCGCCCGCAGCGATTACAACCAGTCGGTGCAGCAATATAATACGCTGATCCGCACCTTCCCCAATTCGATCGGCGCCAAGGTGTTCTACGGCGCGAAGCCGATGCAGACCTTCCAGGCGACCGCCCCGAACGCCGAAAGCGCGCCGACGGTGAATTTCGGCGGGTGAGCAAGCCCGTGGCATCGGCGCGGCCGGGCGCGGCGAAAGCGTGGCTGGCGGCGCTGGTCGCTTTGCTCGCCTTGCTGCTCGCGCCGGGAGCTGCGGCGCAGAGCTTCCCGGCCTTCACCGGGCTGGTGGTCGACGCCGCCAACATCCTGCCCGCCGACCGTAAGGCGGCGCTGGAGACGAAGCTTCAGGCGCTCCAGCAGGAAACCAACCACCAGTTCGTGGTCGCCACCATTCCCGATCTGCAGGGGCGCGACATCGCCGATTACGGTTACCGCCTCGGCCGCGCCTGGGGTGTGGGCCTGAAGGACGCGAACAATGGCGCGATCCTGATCGTCGCCCCGAATGAGCGCAAGGTCCGGGTCGAGGTCGGGCAGGGGCTCGAAGCCGTGCTGACCGACGCGTTGTCGAGCCTCATCATCCAGCGCGCGATCCTGCCGCGCTTCAAGGATGGCGACATGGTCGGAGGGATCGAGGCGGGCGCCGACCAGATCGCGGCGCAGCTCCGCCTGCCCGACGATCAGGCGCGTGCCCGCGCGGCGGCGGCCGCCGCCGAATATGATCGCACGCACCGCGCGCGCGGCGGCGGGGGCTTCCCCGCCGGCCTCGTCGTCTGGGGCCTGATCGTCGGTTTCGTTCTGCTGAGCGTGCTGCGTCGCGGCCACAAGGGCGCGCGCCGCTATCGGCGCGGCAACGGCGACTGGCCGATCTGGCTGTGGGCGGCGAGCGAGATCGCCAGCGACATCGCCCGCGAAAGCCGGGGCGGAGGCGGAGGCTTCGGCGGCTGGGGCGGGGGATCCGACGGCGGCGGCGGCGGCTGGGGCGGCGGTGGCTTCACCGGCGGCGGAGGCGGCGGCTTCGGCGGCGGCGGCTCTTCGGGAAGCTGGTGATGCGGATGTCGCCCGACGATCATGCCCGCGTCGCCGCCCCGATCCGCGCCGCGGAAGCGACCACCGATGGCGAGATCGGCGTCGTCGTGTCGCGTGCGTCGGACTCGTATCAGGATGTCGTCCTGCTCTGGGCGGTGGCGCTCGCGCTGCTGCCGCTGGCGTTCTCCGTCGCATGGCCCCGGCCGCTGCTCGCCGCCGCGGGCTGGTTCAGCCATTGGGAGGAGCCGTCGCTGCGGCTCATCCTTTTGGTGCTGGCGGCCGCCACGGCCGCGACATTCCTGCTTGGCTACTGGCTGTGCGGGCTGACGGCGATCCGGATGCGCCTCGTCCCGGAAGCGATCAAGGAACATCGCGCGCGCCGCCGTGCGATCATGCTGTTTCGCGCCGGCACCGAACAGCGCACGCGCTCGCGCACCGGCGTGCTGCTCTACCTCAGCCTGGCCGAGCGCGAGGCCGAGATCGTCGCGGATGCGGCGATCCACGCCAGGGCCCCGCACGAATGCTGGGGCGAGGCGATGGCGGTGCTGATCGACGGGCTGAAGGCGAACCGGCCGGGCGAGGCGATCGCCGGCGCGGTCGAGCGGATCGGCGTCGTGCTGGCCGAGCATTTCCCCCACACCGGCAGCGATCCGAACGAGCTGCCCGATCGGATGATCGAATTATGAGCGGTCCCCCCGACGGCGCCCCCGAGATCATGTGGCAGGGCAAGTTCATCGTCACCCGCAAATGGGGGACGTGGGACTATGTCGGGCGCGCGCGCTCGATCGGCGCGGCGGTGATCCTGGCGATCGTCGACGGCGATGTCCTGCTGGTCGAGCAATATCGCGTGCCGCTCGGCGGGCCCTGCCTCGAACTGCCGGCCGGGCTGGTCGGCGACATCACCGCCGGGGAGGATCTGGCCGAGGCGGCGGCGCGCGAGCTGGAGGAGGAAACCGGCTACCGCGCCGATCGGATCGAGATCATCGGCAAGTTCGCCTCCTCGCCCGGCATGGTCTCGGAAACCTTCACATTGGTCCGCGCGCTCGGCCTGACCAAGGTCGGCGAGGGCGGCGGGGAGGAGGGGGAGAATATCACCGTCCACCGCGTGCCGCTGGCCCAGATCGGCGATTTCGTCGCCGCCCGGCGCGCCGAGGGCATGTTCATGGACGTCAAGCTGCTGACCCTGCTCGGCGGCGCATTGCTGGCGGCCGCCGGCTAGCCGGCGATGCGGGGGGCCAGCAGCGCGACCAGCGCCTCGAACCCTGCCTGATCTTCCGCGTCGAAGCGGGCGGGGGTGGGGCTGTCGAGATCGAGCACGCCGATCAGCCGATCCGCGACGACGATCGGCACGACCAGCTCGGACGCGGAGGCGGCATCGCAGGCGATATGGCCGGGAAAGGCATGGACATCCTCCACGCTCTGCGTCGCGCGGGTCGCGGCGGCGGTACCGCAGACGCCCGAGCCGAGCGCGATGCGGATGCACGCCGCCTTGCCCTGGAACGGCCCGAGCACCAGTTCGTCGCCGACCAGCCGGTAAAAGCCGGCCCAGTTAAGGTCGGGCACATATTCGCCGATCAAAGCGGCGGCATTGGCCATGTTGGCGATCGGATCGGGCTCGCCCGCCGTCAATCCGTCGAGCGCACTTACGAGGTCGCGATACAATTCGGCCTTGCTGCCGGCCGCGATGTCGAACTGATGCACGCTTGATCCTCCACGGGGGTGAGGGCGGAGGTATGGGCCGCGTGCCTTGCGGACAAGGGCCGACGCGATCCTGGGCCTCCCGCGTCCGCGACTTCGATATATGCGGCAGCCGTGACGTCTTCGCGCATTGGACCGAACAGACGATCGAAAGGATGACGGCGATGGATATCGGGTTTCTTGGTCTGGGATTGATGGGCAGCGTGATGGCGCGCAATCTGGCGGCGGCCGGTCATAGCGTGCGCGCATGGAGCCGCTCGGGCGGCGCGATCGAAGGCGTCACGATGGTCGACGATCCCACCGCGCTGTTCGGGGCCGAGGCGGTCGTCACGATGCTGTCCGACGATGCCGCGATCCGGGAGGTGGTGCTCGACCGCAAGCTCCTCGAACATGCGCGGCCGGGTCTCGTCCATGCGGTGACCTCGACCATCTCGGTCGCTTTCGCCCGCGAACTGGCACAGGCGCATGCGGAGGCGGGCGTCGCCTATGTCTCCTCGCCCGTGCTGGGCCGGCCCGACGTCGCGGCCAAGGGGGAGTTGCAGATCCTCGCCGGCGGGCCGGCGGCGGCAATCGATGCGCTGCGTCCGATATTTGCGGTGATCGGCCAGCGCGTATGGGACATGGGGGACGAAGCGCCCGCGGCCAATGCCACGAAGATCGCGTGCAACATGATGATCACGATGGCGATCGAAGCGATGGCCGAGGCGGTCGTGCTGACCGAGGCGAACGGCGTCGGCCGCGACCGCTTCTTCGACCTCATCCTCGGCACCCTGTTCGGCAGCCGATCCTATCAGGTCTATTCGGCCAACATCGCCCAGGACAATTACGAACCCGGCTTCAAGGCGACGCTCGGCCTGAAGGATCTGCGGCTCGCAAAGGAGGCGGCCGGCGAACAGGGCCGTGCCTTGCCGATGCTCGACGCGGTGCACGGGCGCATGCGCGAGACGATCGAGGCCGGGCTCGGCGATCGCGACTGGTCGGCCATGGCGCGCTACACGATCGAGGGGCGGTAAGGTCTTACCCGCGCGGCGCAAGCCGTGCGGGCGGTCCCCCTTCGGGGAGGATTTCACTCTGTCGAGACGACGGGGCTGGTGCTGCCGGTGAGGATTGAACTCACGACCTCAGCCTTACCAAGGATGCGCTCTACCACTGAGCTACGGCAGCTTGGCACCAGCGTGCGGACCCGTTCGGGAAGGCGCGCCTATGGACAAGCCTTCGCCCGAGGTCAAGGAACGTTCTGAACGACAGTCGGCGATGATCGGGCTTTCGGTGCGCCGCCTTTCCCGCTTCAGTCAGGTGCGCGCCAAGGATATACTGGGACGGCTCAGCGCCCGGGCACCACCGCGTTCAGCGCGCGCGGCCGTTCGTCGATTGCCGGCGCCTCCTGCCAGCCGCCGCCGAGCGCGCGGAACAGGGTCACCTGCGCCTGGCCGAGCGCGGCATCCGATTCGGCCAGCGCGGCGCGGGCCGAGATCACGTCGCGCTGGACGTCGATCTGTTCGAGCTGGCTGATCGCGCCGTAGCGCAGGCGCACGCCCGTCAGCTCGTAAGCGCGCTCGCTGTTGCGCACTGCCTCGGCCAGCGCGGCGTTGCGCTTGATCTCCGCGTCATAGCCCGCGAGCGAGCGTTCGACCTCGCCCAGCGCGGTCAGCACCGTCCCGTCGAACTGCGCAAGCGAGGCGCGCGCCTGCGCCCCCGCCTGCTCGATCCGCCCGCGCGCCGCGATGATGTTGGGAAAGAACCAGTTGATCAGCGGGCCGATGCCAAACGACACGCCCTGGCGCGACGTGGCGTTCGACAGCGAGGTGCCGATCGCATTGACCGATCCGCCGAGCGAGATGGTCGGGAACAGGTCGGCGGTCGCGACCCCGATCCGCGCCGTATCGGCCGCCAGCGTCCGCTCGGCCGCGCGCACGTCGGGCCGGCGCGCGAGCAGGGCGGCGCCGTCGCCGACCGGGATCGGCCGCGTCAGGCGGGGCTCCGCGCGGCAGGTGCGCGCCGCCTCGGGCGCCTGGCTGGCCGGGCGGCCGAGCAGCACGGTCAGGTCGGCGAGCGCCTGGTTGCGCAGGCCTTCGAGCTGCTCGGCCTGCGCGCGCGTCTGCTGGACGAGCACGCCGACGCGGCTGAGTTCGAAATCGGATCCCGCCCCCAGCGAGACCTGCCTGCGCGTGAGATCGAAGCTTTCCTCGACCAGCGCGGTCGATTCGCGCTGCACGTCGACGCGCACGGCGAGCAGGCAGACGTCAAAATAGGCCTGGGTGACCGCCGCCGCCACGGTCACGCGCGTGGCGTCGCGCGTCGCTTCGGCCGCCGCGACGTCGGCGCGCGCCGCCTCCAGCGTGCGGCGCACGCGCCCGAACAGGTCGACCTCGTACGAAAGCTGGACGCCGCCGCGATAGATGGTGCGCGTGTCGGTGCCGACATTGACCCCACCACCCGCGCCGCCGCCGCCCGCGCCGCCTCCATTCTGCGCGACGACGCCGCGCGCGCGATTGACGCCCGCGGTGATCTGCGTGCTCGGGAACAGCACCCCGCGCGCCTGGCTCAGCACGCCTTGCGCGCGTTCGAGGTTGGCGGCCGCCACCCTGAGGTCGCTATTGTGCGCCAAAGCCTCCTCGACCAGCGCGTCGAGCGCCGGGTCGGCGTAGAGCGACCACCAGCGCGGCGGCAGCGGCGCTGCGGGCTCCGCCGCCGGATTTTCGGTGGTGAACGGGCCGATCGTCGCCGGGGCTGGCGTCGGACGGCGATAGTCGGGCCCGACCGCGCATCCGCCGAGCGCCGCCGCCGCCATTACGACGGTCGCGATCCGTCTCATTCCGCCGCCTCGGACTTGGATTCCTTCGCGAACCGTCCGCGCAGGCGCGCCAGCGATCCGCTCAGCCGGCGCGAGGCGACGTAGAAAGCGGGCGTGAAGATCAGCCCGAACACGGTCACCCCGATCATCCCGAAGAACACCGATACGCCCAGCGCCTGCCGCATTTCCGCGCCCGCGCCGCTGGCGAAGGCGAGCGGCACCACGCCCAGGATGAACGCGAAGCTGGTCATCAGGATCGGGCGCAGGCGGGTCCGCGCCGCGCCGACCGCCGCGTCCTCGGGCGTTTGGCCATTGTCCTCGTCCTGCTTGGCGAATTCGACGATCAGGATCGCGTTCTTCGCCGCCAGCCCGACCAGCACGATCAGCCCGACCTGCGTGAGGATATTGTTGTCGAGCCCGCGGATGTTCACCCCGAACATCGCCGCCAGCAGGCACATCGGCACGATCAGCAGCACCGCGACGGGCAGGGTCAGGCTTTCGTACAGGGCCGCGAGCACGAGGAAGGCGAACACCACCGCCATCCCGAAGACGAGCATGCCCGTATTGCCCGCGCTGGTCTGCTGGTACGCGATCTCGGTCCATTCGTAGGAGAAGCCCGGCGGCAAATTCTCACGCGCCAGTTTCTCCATGTCGGCCAGCGCCTCGCCGGTCGAACGACCGGGTGCCGGCGACCCCTGCAGTTCGGCCGAAGGAAACAGATTATAGTGCGGTGCCCGGTACGGCCCGGTCGTCCGTTCGAGCGTGACGAACGAGGCAAGCGGCGCCATCCCGCCCGACGCGGTCCGCACGCGGATCTCGCCCAGATCCGCCTCGCTCTGTCTGAACGGCCAGTCGGCCTGCGCGCGCACCTGGTAGGTCCGGCCGAGATAGTTGAAGTCGTTGATGTAGGACGACGCCAGATAGGTCTGCAGCGACGAGAAGACCTGCGCATCGTCGACGCCCAGGATTTCCGCTTTCTCGCGATCGATGTCGGCGTCGATGCGCGGCGTGGTCGTGCTGAAGCTGGTGAAGGCGCGGCCGACCGCCGTGTCGCCCTTGCTGGCGGCGGCGATCACCTGCTTCACCGCCGCGTCGAGCGCGGCATAGCCCTGCTTGCCGCGATCCTCGATCACCATCTTGAACCCGCCGGCGGTGCCGATGCCGCGCACCGGCGGCTGCTGCAGCACGCGGATGTCCGCGTCGACGATGCCGCTCACGCGCTGCTCCATCGTGGCCATCAGCTCGCGCAGCGTCTTGCCGCTCCGCTTTTCGAACGGCTGGAGGATGACGAACGTCTGGAGCGAGTTGGACGCCTGCGTGCCCGTCGTGGCGTCGATGCCGGGGCTCGGTACCATCGCCATCACCTCGGGCATGCCGCTGACCGCCTTCTGGATCGCCAGCGCGGCTTCGGTCGACCGCTTGAGCGAGGCGCCTTCGGGCATCTTGGCCGAGAGCATCAGCACGCCCTGGTCCTGCTCGGGGAGGACCCCCGTCTGCGTGGCGGTGATGCGCCAGCCGGTCAGCAACAGCAGCCCGCCATAGACGACGAACATCACGACAAGCAGGCGGACCAGCTTGGCGGTCACGCGCCCGTAATTTTCGCCCAGCTTGTCAAAGCCGTGGTTGAACAGGTCGACGCCCCGGCCGAGCCGCTGGCGCCAGACGGGCATGCCGCTGCGGTCGACCGGGCCGTGCCCGCTCGCGCCCGGCTTCATCAGCAAAGCGGCCATCGCCGGCGACAATGTCAGCGAGACGAGCAGCGAGATCGCCGACGCGGTCGTGATGGTCAGCGCGAACTGCTTGTAGAACTGGCCGCTGATCCCGCTGACCAGCGCCGACGGCACGAACACCGCCGCCAGCACGAGCGCGATACCGATCAGCGCGCCGCCGACCTCGTCCATCGTGTTGTGCGCCGCCTCGCGCGGGCTTTCGCCTTCCTCGACGCGGCGGGCGATATTCTCGATCACGACGATCGCGTCGTCGACGACGATGCCAATCGCCAGTACCAGTCCGAACATGGTGAGGTTGTTGAGGCTGAACCCCGCCGCCTTCATCATCGCGAATGTGCCGATCAGGCTGATCGGGATCGCCAGCAGCGGCACCAGCGCCGCGCGCCAGCTCTGCAGGAAGACGATCACCACGATGACGACGAGGACGAGCGCCTCGGCCAGCGTCTTGCGCACCTCGCGCAATGATTCGGCGATATAGTCGGTCGGGTTGTAGACGATGTTCGCCTTCAGCCCCGGCGGGAAATCCTTCTCCAGCTCGGCCACGCGCGCCTTGATCGCTTCGGCCGTGTCGAGCGCGTTGCTGCCCGGAAGCTGGAGGATGCCGAGCAGCACCGCATCCTTGTCGTCGAGGAAGGCGAGCGTCAGATATTGTTGCGCGCCCAGTTCGACGCGCGCGACGTCGCGCACCTTGGTGATCCGCCCGTCGGCGTCGCGCTTGATGACGACGTTGCCGAATTCGTCGGGGGTGCGCAGCCGCCCCTGCGCCTGGACGTTGAGCTGATAGCTCCCGCCGCCGCCGTCATTCGGCTCCGAATTGAGCGCGCCGGCCGCGACCTGCACGTTCGACCGCTGGAGCGCGGTGACGATGTCGCTCGCGTCGAGCCCGCGCGCCGCCGCCTTGTACGGATCGATCCAGATGCGGATCGCGAAATCGCGGTCGCCGCGTGTGTTGAGGTCGCCGACGCCCGGGATGCGCAGGATCTCGTCGCGCACGTGGAGCGTGACGTAATTGCCGATATATTGGCGGTCGAGCGATCCATCGGGCGAGGTGAAGTGGATCGCGAGCAGCAAGTCGGGCGAGCTCTTGCGCACCACGACGCCCGTCGCGCGCACCTGTTCGGGCAGGCGCGGCGTCGCCACCGCCA
Organism: Sphingomonas sp.; assembly: GCF_048594985.1. Lineage (GTDB taxonomy): Bacteria > Pseudomonadota > Alphaproteobacteria > Sphingomonadales > Sphingomonadaceae > Sphingomonas_I. The sequence continues at coordinate 10,565 of NZ_JBMDXG010000094.1, forward strand.
CGCGATTCTGGATCAGCACCTGCGACTTGTCGAGATCGGTGCCCAGCTTGAACGTGATCGTGATCTGCATCCGGCCGTCGCCGGTCGACTGCGAGGACATGTAGAGCATGTCCTCGACGCCGTTGATCTGTTCTTCCAGCGGCTGGGCCACCGTTTCGGCGAGCGTTTCGGCGCTGGCGCCCGGATAATTGGCGGTGACCGTCACCGTCGGCGGCACGATCTCCGGATATTGCGCGACGGGCAGCGTGGGATAGGCCAGCACGCCGAGCAGGATGATCGCGACCGCGATCACGCCGGCGAAGATCGGCCGCTCGATGAAGAAATGGCTGATCCGCATCAGGCGATCAGGACACGAAGCTTCCGGCGCTGGCCGCGGGCGCGCGATAGGCCGGCCCGTCGACCGGCGCCTGCGGCGCGATCCGTCCCGGCTTCGGCGTCACCTTGCTGCCCGGCCGCGCGCGCTCCGTTCCGGCGATCACGACCCGGTCGTCCGCCTTGAGGCCCGACCGGACGACGCGCAGGCCGTCGATCAGCGGCCCGGTTTCGACCGGGCGCAGCCGCACGACATCGTCCTTGCCCACGACGTAGACGATCTGGCGGCTCTGGTCGGTGGTGACCGCATTGTCCGGCACGAGCAGCCCGTCATAGGGTGCGGACCCGGCGAGCCGCATATGGCCGAACATGCCCGGCGTCAGCAGTCCGCCCGGATTGGGCAGCACAGCGCGGCCACGGATCACGCCCGACGCGGAATCGAGCGCATTGTCGAGAAATTCGAGCTTGCCCGTCCAGCGATAGGCGGGCTCGTCCTGCAGCCGAACGTGCACCACATCGCCCAGCGCATGCGCGCGTCCGAAGCCGCGCTCGCGTTTCAGGAACAGCGCCTCCGACGCCTCGAACGCGAAGCGGATCGGGTCGTGGTTGACGAGCGTCGTCAACACGGTCTGGTCGGCGGTGACGAGGTTGCCGACCGCCACCCGCCGGTCCGACACGCGGCCCGACAGCGGCGCGCGCACCTGCGTAAATTCGACGTTCAGCGCGGCGGCACGCTCGGCAGCCTCGGTCGCCGCCACGTCGGCGCGCGCCTGGAGCGCGGCGACTTCACGCGCGGTCAATTCCTGCTGGCTGCCGGCTTTGGCCTCGAACAAGGCGCGCGCGCGTTTGAGCTCGACGTCGGCGGTGGCAAGCGTCGCCCTGGCGCGGGCGGTCTGCGCTCGCGCCTGGGCGAGTGCGGCGGCATAAGGCCGGGGATCGATCGTGAAGAGCAGATCGCCCTTGTTCACCTGCTGCCCGTCGCGGAATGCGATCCGCTGGAGATAGCCGCTGACCCGGGGGCGGACCTCGACCGCGTCGATCGACACGAACCGCCCGACATAATCGTCCCAGTCGACCACACGTTTCTGCAGCGGCGTGGAGACCATGACGGTCGGGGGGGCACGCTCGGCCGGCTTGCCTTCCTGGCACGCGGCGAGCGGCAGAATGGATGCAATCAAGGCAAGCGCAGCGGCGCGTTTCGCCATTCGCTCTCGACTCCGGGTACGCGAAGACGAGGATGGAAGGGGCCGTCCGCGCGAAATGCTCACGTGCCCGGCAAAGTCTTGCCGCGCAAGCGTTTACTTGTGCAATGCCGCGAAAAACCGCAGGAATGTTGCCGGATCGGTCCTAAAGCCCGATGTTCATGCGCTTCAAGCCGCCACGCGGATACGATTTCGTCCTGCGTCCTTGGCTTCGTACAGGAGGATGTCGGCCTCCGCGAGCAGGGATGCCGCATCGCGCTGATGGTCGCGCACCGCGATGCCGATGCTGACGGTGACCGGGGGCAGCGGCCCGTCGCTCAGGTCGACCGCCTCGACCGCCGCGCGCAGCCGTTCGGCGACACGCGCGGCATCCTGCGCGGTCGCGCCGGGCATCAACACTCCGAACTCCTCCCCCCCCAGTCGTCCGATCAGGTCGCCGCCGCGCACCGCCGCCGCCGCCCGCCGCGCGATCGAGCGGAGCACCTGGTCGCCCACGGCGTGGCCGTAGCGGTCGTTGATCGACTTGAAATGATCGACATCGAACATCGCGACCGCCAGCGGCCAGCCGAATTCGATCGCTCCCGCAACCTCCCGATCCAGTTGGGCGAGGAAGGCGCGGCGATTGGCGATCCCGGTCAGTTCGTCGGTCGATGCCAGCAGGGTCGCCTCGCGCGCGCTCTGTTCGGCCTGCCGCTTGGCGGTCAGCACCGTATCCTCGCGCCGCTTGCGATCATCGATGTCGCGCAACGTTCCGGTCGCGCCGGACACCTCTCCTTCGCCGTCCTCCAACACCTGCACGAACAGCTCCACCCAGCGCGGGCCGCCCGGCGTCCGCAGGCGCAGGACGCGCCGCATCGATCCGATCTCTCCGGCCAACAGCAGCGCCATGCGCTCCGTCACGTCGGGCCGGTCCTCGGGCTCGAACTGCTCGATCCAGTCACGGCCCTTGCTCCGTTCGGCCGCAACGCCCGACAGGCTTTCCCAGGCCGGGTTCAGGTAGGCCCAGCACCCCGTGCGATCGATCCGGAAGATCACCTCGCCGATATTCTCGACCACCGCACGGAAATGGTCGGCGACGAGACGTGCCTCCTCGGCAGCGCGGTCGCGTTCGGTCAGCATCACCGCCACCGGCAGCGCCGCCAGGAAGGTGCCCGCCAGGAAAAGCTGGAGCATCAGCGCCTTCTGCGCGGGCGTGTGAAGCACGAAGGCGATCGGCCCCATGTCCCGCGCGGTGGCGAACATCGCGATCGCCGCCACGATCGCCATCGCCGCCACCGCGCCCGGCGCGCGGAAGCGGAAGGTAGCGAGCAGCACGCAAGGCGCGATCGCGAAGGTGAGCGGGAGCGTCGTGTAGAAGAAGACGTAGGCGGTCAGCGCCGCGACGATCGACAACACGACCGCCGCCTCGGCCAGTGTCTTGCCGTGCATCCGGCGGATCCGGCCGTCCGACGCCATCTGGCCGGCGATGAGTATCGCCGGGGTGACGAGCAGATAGCTGAGCAGGTCGCAGACGAACCAGCTTGCGAACCCGGTGAGATACGGCACGCCGCGCGCGATCAGGAGACCCAGCGCCGCGATGTTCGCCGTAATGACGAGCGCGCCGGCGCACGCCGCCGCGAGCGCGCCGATGTTGCGCACGCGCTCGAGCAACTGCCCCCGCCGCCACAGACGGCGCAGCAGCGCATAAGCGAGCGTCCATTCCAGCGCGTTCGAAACCGGAAACAACAACGTGACGGCCAGCGGGCTCCCCTTGGCAAGCTGGAGCACGAAGTTCGCGGCCGCACCGGCGGCGATGATCGCCGCGCGATCCTTCGCCTCCCGGCCGTACAGGATCACGAGGCCGAGGACGATCGCGTTGGCGGGCCAGAGCGCCTTGATGCCGCCCGCTTCGAGCGGCGCCGATCCGCTGAGGAAGGCGGCAAACAGGAACATGCCCGCCGCCGCGGCCGCCAGCAGGGCCCGTTTCTCCCACCCCCGTTTCGCTGTCGATTCCACCCCGGGCATGGCGCCTCCGCTATGGCGCGATCATTCCGCCAACGGGTTAAGAAAGTCTTAAGATCTGCTCACCGTTTCTTAACCGCTGTTGCGCAGCGCGGTTGCGATCGCGTTGATCGACAGCTGGATACCCTCGCGCACGCGATCGTCCTGTTCACCCCCGCGCCAGCGCCGGATCAGCTCGACCTGAAGCAGGTTGAGCGGCTCGATATAGGGCAGCCGCAGCCGCACCGAGGCGTCGAGCTGCGGGTTCCGCTCCAGCAGGCGCGACTGGCCGGTCACGTCGAGCAGCCCGTCGCGCGTCCGGTGCCAGCCGTCGCGGATGCGCGCGAAGATCGCCTCGCCCGCCGCGCGATCCTCGACCAGATCGAGATAGCCCTCGGCCAGCCCGATGTCAGACTTGGCGAGCACCATCTCCAGATTGGCGAGCGTCGCCTGGAAGAACGGCCATTCGGCCGCCATCGCGCGCAGCAGGCCCTTGTCCTCGAAGCGGTCGAGCGCGTCGCCCACGCCGTACCAGCCGGGCAGCATGACGCGCGCCTGCGCCCAGCTGAACACCCACGGGATCGCGCGCAGATCCTCGATCCGGTCGGACTTGGTGCGGCTGGCCGGGCGCGAGCCGATCTTGAGTGTCGCAATCTCGGCGATCGGCGTGAACTGGCGGAAGAAGGTGCGGAAACCGTCGGTGCCGTAGACCAGCGCGCGATAGGTCTCGAACGCCGTGCCCGACAGCGTGCCCATCGCCGCCAGGAAGCGGTCATGCTCCTCCGGACGCGCGCCGTCGGGCTCCAGGCTGGCGAGCAGGGTGGCGGCGGTCATCGCCTCCAGATTGACCATCGCGCTTTCGCGCGTGCCGAACTTGGCGGCGATCACCTCGCCCTGTTCGGTGATGCGGATGCGGCCCTGCACCGTGCCGTGCGGCTGCGCGCGGATCGCGGCGAAGGAGGAACCGCCCCCGCGCCCGACCGCCCCGCCGCGCCCGTGGAACAGCTGCATCGCGGCACCCGCGCCTTCGAATACCGGCTTCAGCGCGCGGCTCGCCTGATGGAGGCTCCAGACCGAGGTCAGGTAGCCGCCATCCTTGTTCGAATCCGAATAGCCGACCATCACCTCCTGATGGCCGCGCGCGGCGGTCAGCGCGGCGATCTCGGGCAGCGCGAAATAGGCGCGCATCACATCGGGCCCGCGTTCCAGGTCCTCGATCGTCTCGAACAGCGGCACGACCATCACGTCGCATTCCGGCGCCCCGCCGGGACGGTACAGCCCTGCTTCCTTGAGCAGGATCATCACCTCCAGCAGGTCCGACACGGTCGCCGCCTTGGAGATGATGTAGGTCGTGATCGCCTGGCGGCCATACGTCCGCTGCGCATCAGCCGCCGCGCGGACGATCGCCAGTTCCGACGCCGTCTCCTTCGCATAGGTCGCGTAGGGGCTGGCGAGCGGGCGCACCGCTGCCAGTTCGCGCCGCAGCAGCGCGACGCGCGCTTCCTCGTCGAGTGCGAGATAGTCGTCTTCAACATCCGCAACCTTGAGCAGGTCGGCGACCACGCGCTCATGGACGTCGGCATTCTGGCGCAGGTCGAGCGTCGCGAGGTGGAAGCCGAACGTCTCGACCGCGCGGATCAGGCGGCCGAGCGCGCCGCCCGACGACAGCGCGCCTTGGCCGCTTTCCGCCAGCGCATGCGCCAAGGTTGCCAGGTCGGTGCGCAGCGCCTTGGCATCGGGATAGGGTTCGGCCGCGACGCTGGCGGGGCGCGGCGGCGCGCGGCCGGCGATCGCCTGATAGGTCGCGGCGACGCGCGCATAGATGCCGGTGATCGCGCGGCGATAGGGCTCGTCGGCGCGCGCGGGGGATTCGTCGTGCGCGGTCGCCGCCAGCGCCTCGACCTCGGGCGTGGTGGGCGCGAGCTCGGTCGAGATCGACAATTCGCCGCCGAGCGCGTGGAGCAGGTCTAGATAGTGCGCGAGCACCGCCTCCGCCGCGCGCGCGGTCGCGAGGCGGAGGGACTCGGCGGTGACATTGGGGTTGCCGTCGCGGTCACCGCCGATCCACGATCCCGCGCGCAGGAAGCTGCGCGGGCGCTGGCCGAGCGCACGTTCCCACCGCGCATAGAGCGCCGGCAGGACCGGCAGGAACACGTCGCGCAGATAGGACAGCGCGGTTTCGACCTCGTCCGCGACGTAGAGCCGCTCGCGCCGCAGCGCGCGCGTCTGCCACAGCAAGGCGATCTGGCGGTAGATCGCCTGTTCGATCAGATCGCCCTCGGGCGTTTCCTCGGCGCCCTGATCGCGCAGCGCCATCAGCTCGGCGATGCGGTTGCGATGGTCGATCATCGACTTGCGCCGCACCTCGGTCGGGTGCGCGGTCAGCACGGGCACGATCAGCCCGTGATCGAACAGGGCGACGATCGCGTCCTCGTCGATGCCTTGCCCGCGCAGCCGCTCGATCGCGGCGGCGACGTCGGCGCCCGGCTCCGCCGCCACGCCGCCGCGATCCTCGGCGAGGTTGGCCAGCATCGAAAACAGCATGAAGCCGCGCGTGAAGGCCAGCATCTCGTCGAGGCTGAGCGCGTCGAGCCCCGGATCGACATCGCCCCCGATCCCGCGCGCGCGGTCGACCGCCGAGGCGCGGATATATTCGATCCGCCCGAACAGTGCGTCGCCGCCATAAGCGCGGATGACGTCGCCCAGCAGGCGGCCGAGGAAGCGGATGTCGGGATCCTGCGCGACGGGCGGTATGGTGGTCATGGCTGGATGCTGCACCGCAACGGGGCCATGGTCAACGCTGGCCCCGCGGCGGCTCGACCTGCTAGGCGTCGCCCATGCAGGCATGGCTGGCGGGACATTCGCCCACCCTCGGCGAGGCATATTATGCGGTCGAATGGCTCGTCCGCCTTCTTTCTCTCGCCATCCTGCCCTGGCGGCGATCGCCGGCGGTGGTGCGCAGCTGGCTATTGCTAATCTTCTTCCTGCCGATCCCCGGCCTCCTCCTGTTCTGGGCGATCGGCCGGCCGCGCTTTCCCCAGTGGCGCGAGGACCGGTTTCGCGCGCTCGCGCCCTTCTTCGCCGCAACGGCGGACCGGCTGGCGGCGGCGGCCCCGTCCGCGTTTGAGGAGGGCGACGCCGATATCGCGGCGCTCGCGCTCCGCCTCGGGCGCCTGCCGGCGGTCGCGGGCAATGCGATCGACCTGCTCGACGAGTATGACGCGACCGTCGACCGGCTGATCACCGACATCGACGCCGCCACGCGTCACGTCCGCATCCTTGCCTACATCTTCGCCGACGACGCGGTGGGATCGCGCGTGATCGACGCGCTGGGCCGCGCGGTCGCGCGCGGGCTGCCCGTCCACGTCATCCTCGACCCGGTCGGCTCGCGCCGCTGGGCGAAGCGCACCATCCGCCGGCTGCAGGCGGCGGGCGTGGCGGTGCGCGCGGCCTTGCCGTTCCGCCTGCTGCGCGGCCGGACGCGGCGCGACATGCGCAACCATCGCAAGCTGTTCCTGATCGACGGCACGATCGGTTATGCCGGGTCGCAGAACATCGTCGCGCGCGATTTCCGTCCCGGCATCGTCAACCATGAGCTCGTCGTCCGCGCGACCGGGCCGATCGTGGGCGCGATGGAGGCGGTGTTCGTCGCGGACTGGTATCTCGAGACCGAGGAGATGCTGGACGACGCGCCCGCCGTCCCTGCCGCGACCGGCGACACGGTCGCGCAATTGCTGCCGAGCGGCGCGCAATATCGGCAGCACGGCTTCGAAACCCTGCTCGTCTGGCAGATCCACCAGGCGCGCAGCCACGCGGTGATCGTCACCCCCTATCTCATCCCCGACGAGGATCTGCTGAGCGCGATGCGCACCGCCGCCGCGCGCGGGGTCACCGTCGATCTGGTCGTGTCGAAGGTCGTCGACCAGCACCTCGTGAACCTCGCCCAATGCTCTTATTATGCCGAGCTGATGGCGTGCGGCGTGCGCATCCATCGCTATCGGGGCGCGCTGCTCCACGCGAAGAATGTCGCGCTCGACGGGCGGATCGCGATCGCGGGATCGAGCAACGTCGACATCCGCTCGTTCCAGCTCAACGAGGAGGTGAGCCTGATCCTCTACGACACGCCCGCCGTGATGCGGCTGGAGGCGATCCAGCGCGGCTATCTCGCCAACAGCGAACCGCTCGATCCCGATCGGTGGCGCGAGCGGAGCGCCGTCCGCCGCACGGGCGAGGCGATCGCGCGACTGGTCAGCCCGCTCTTGTAGCGCGCGCGCTTTGCCGCCATGCGGGCGGCAGGGAGGCTTGCATGGCGACCGTCTTCGTCCTCAACGGACCCAATCTCGACCTGCTCGGCCAGCGCGAGCCGGAGGTGTACGGCACCACCACGCTCGCCGATATCGAGGCGATGTGCCGCGCCGAGGCGGATGCCGCCGGGCTCGCCCTGCGCTTTCACCAGACCAATGCCGAGCATGAGATGATCGGCTGGCTGCACGAGGCGCGTGTCGGCGCCGCCGGCATCGTCCTCAATCCCGCCGCCTTCAGCTATGCCGGCTACCCCGTGCTCGACGCGCTCAAGATGTGCGATTGCCCGATCGTCGAGGTCCACATCTCGAACATCCACCGCCGCGACGAGGCGTGGCGCGCCCACTCGCTGATGACCGCCGCCGCCACCGGCATGATCACCGGCCTCGGCGCGCACGGCTATGCGCTGGCGGTGCGGCACATCGCCAGCCTCTGATCGATAGGGCCGACACCCGGCTCCGTTCCCCCGAATATTCCGTTTGTACCGGGCGAAGCCGAACTATGTGGACCAACCACCCGTCATCCCGGACTTGATCCGGGATCTCGCTGTCTTCTGCACGCTTATCGATGAGCTGGACCCCGGATCAAGTCCGGGGTGACGAATGAAGGAATTGATCGGCCGAACCTCCTCGGCACCGCGGCACGGGTAACGGACCAGCCGCGGCGCGGCGCCCGCACCCCGTCCTTAGACTTCGCTCGGGACGAACGGGTCGTTCTTTGAATCCGTCCGGCAATAGACTCAGCGGGCCGCGCTCCCTAGATCGCGCGCCATGTCCTTCCGCTTCCACAAGATGCACGGCCTCGGCAACGACTTCGTCGTGATCGACGCGCGCGCCAGGCCGGTGGCGATGGATGCGGCGCGCGCGCGCGCCATCGCCGACCGGCGCGAGGGGATCGGTTGCGACCAGCTCATCCTGATCGAGCCGTCGGACACCGCCGACGCACGGATGCGGATCTGGAACGCCGACGGCAGCGAGGTCGGCGCGTGCGGCAATGCCAGCCGCGCGGTCGCTCTGCTGCTCGGCCGCCCGGCGACGGTCGAGACGCTGGGCGGCACCATCCGCCTCGCGATCGACGGGGTGCTGGCGACGGTCGACATGGGCGCGCCGCGCTTCGACTGGGATGCCGTCCCGCTGGCTTACCCGATGGACACGCGCGCGATGCCGGTCGGCTGGGACGATCTGACCGCGCCGGCCGCGGTCAATGTCGGCAATCCGCACGTCATCTTCTTCGTGCCCGACTGCCAGGGCGTCGATCTCGCCCGGCTGGGGCCGCAGATCGAGCACGACCCGCTCTTCCCCGAACGCGTCAACGTCAACGTCGCGACGGTCGAGGCGCGCGACCGGATCATGCTGCGCGTGTGGGAACGCGGTGCCGGCCTCACCCGCGCGTGCGGCACGGGCGCGTGCGCGACGGCGGTGGCGGCGATCCGCGCCGGGCTGGTCGATGCGCCCGTGACGGTCGCGCTGCCCGGCGGCGAACTGCTGATCGACTGGACGCCCGGCGGGACGATCAGCATGTCCGGCCCCGCCGCGCACGTCTTCACCGGGCAGGCCGACGGCCTGTGAGCCGGGTCGAGGTCATCACCCACGGCTGCCGCCTCAACATCGCGGAGAGCGAGCGGATCGCGGCTTTGCTGGCGGGCGAGCGCGACCTGGTGGTCGTCAACAGCTGCGCGGTGACGGCCGAGGCGGTGAAGACCGCGCGCCAGGCGATCCGCCGCGTCCGCCGCGACCGGCCCGACGCGCGCATCGTCGTCACCGGCTGCGCCGCCGAGATCGAACCCCACACCTTCCGCGCCATGCCCGAGGTGTTCGGCGTGGTCCCGAACCCCGCCAAGCTCGACCGCACCCTCTACCCGTCGCCCCTGCGCAGGCAGGGGCCCATGTCTGTCACGGCTGATGGTGTCGATTGGGGAGAGCGCGATAGCCCCCTGCCTCCGCAGGGGCGACGGGATGGGCATGCCCGCGCCTTTCTCCCCGTCCAGAATGGCTGCGA
>NZ_JBMDXG010000095.1:0-11475 GCF_048594985.1 Sphingomonas sp.
CCGGAGGCAGCGGCGGTTGCGGAATCGATCCTCCCCGGCACGGGGAGGGGGACCGCCGCCGAAGGCGGTGGTGGAGGGGAGGCCGCCACGAGCGCTTCTCCTGCCGAAGTCCCCCTCCCCCAGCCTGCGGCTGGTCCCCCGCCCCGTGCCGGGGAAGATCGGCGGATGCTCGCGTCGCCGGCAGTGCGTGAAAGAGCCCGCAACCTGGGCATCGATCTGGCGCAGGTGAAGGGGGAGGGCGATCGTATCCGCCACGGCGATCTGGACGCCTTCCTCACCTACAATTGGGGTTACCGCCCGGCGGGGCAGGCCCGCGCCGACGAGACGCTCAAGGTGGTCGGCCTCCGCCGTCGCATCGCCGAGAATATGGCCGCGTCGAAGCGCCACATTCCGCATTTCAGCTATGTCGAGGAACTCGACGTCACCAAGCTGGAGGCACTTCGCGGGGATCTCAACGCGAATCGGGGCGACAAGGAGCGGCTGACGATCCTGCCCTTCCTGATCGTCGCGATCTGTCGCGCGATCCCCGGCTTCCCGATGCTGAACGCGCGTTACGATGACGAGGCAGGCGTGGTGACGCGCTTCGGCGCGGTGCATCTCGGCATCGCGACGCAGACCGATGCGGGGCTGATGGTCCCCGTGGTGCGGGACGCGCAGGCGCGCAACATCTGGCAGCTCTCGGCCGAAATCGCGCGGCTGGCGGACGCCGCGCGGAGCGGCAAGGCCAAGAGCGACGAATTGTCTGGATCGACGCTCACGCTGTCGTCGCTCGGCCCGCTGGGGGGTATTGCCGCGACGCCAGTCATCAACCGGCCGGAAGTCGCGATCATCGGCCCCAACAAGGTGGTCGAGCGCCCGGTGGTGAGGGATGGCGCGATCGTCGTCGCCAAAATGATGAACCTGTCGCTATCATGCGACCATCGCGTGGTCGACGGGCATGACGCGGCGTCGTTCGTCCAGGCGGTCAAGCGACTGGTGGAGACGCCAGCCCTGCTGTTCGTCGATTGAGGCGGCGGTTGGCGGGCGTCAGAGCTTCCTGAGCCACAGACTGTCGACCGCATGGTCGGGGCCCTTGCGGATTATCACGTCCGCGCGGGGGCGGGTGGGCTGGATATTCTCCAACAGATTCTTCTCATTGACGTCTCGCCAGATGCGGCGCGCGATCGCCTGCGCCTCGTCCTCCGGCAGGACCGCGAGGCGATGGAAGAAGGCGGTCGGGTCCTGAAAGGCGGTGGCGCGGAGCAGCATGAAGCGTTCCTCGAACCACCGCGCCACGTCGGCCTGCTCGGCGTCGATGTAGATCGACAGGTCGAAGAAGTCGGACGCCGAGAAGGCGGCATGCGCGGCGTCGGGGCCATGCCCGATCTGGAGCACGTTCAGCCCTTCAAAGATCAGGATGTCGGGTGCGTCGACCCTCTCCCGCTGGTCGGGAACCACGTCGTAGACATGGTGCGAATAGACCGGCGCTTCGCCCCGTCCGGTCGAACGCACGTCGGCAAGAAACTGGATCATGCGCCGGACGTCGTAGCTTTCGGGAAAACCCTTGCGCTCCATCAGCCCGCGTTCGGCCAGCACGCTGTTGGGGTGCAGAAAGCCATCCGTGGTCACCAGATCGACGCGGGGATGCGCTGGCCAGCGTGAGAGCAGCGCGCGCAGCAGGCGCGCGGTCGTGCTCTTGCCGACAGCGACCGATCCGGCGATCGCGACGATGTACGGGCGCTTGGCGGGCGGACGCCCGAGAAAGTCGTCGGTGACGCGCGCCAGCCCCTGCGCCGCGTTGACATGCAGATTGATGAGGCGCGTGAGAGGGAGATAGACCTCCTCCACCTCGCCCAGCGAGGTCGGTTCGTTGGTACCGCGCAGGCGCCGCAGGTCGCTTTCGTCGACCGTCAGCGGCACCGCCGACCGCAGCCGCGCCCATTCATCGCGGGTGAAACGGGTGTGGCTCGCCTCGACCGCCGGGATGACGTGAGGTGCGCGACGCCGACGCGGGGCAGGCGCGGCGCGGTCCTCTGGGCTGCGCGTGTCGATGAAGTCGAGCGGGACGAGCCGCTCGCCTGTCGCGAGATTACCCGGCACCTGCGCCGCCGCCATGATTTCCGCATGATAGGCGCCGTCAATGTGCCCCTTCACCAGCCAGCGATGCACGGTAGAGGGCGATTTGCCGATCGCGGACGAGAAGCGTGACAGGCCGCCAAACTTGTTCGCCACCACCGATGCCGGCGCACCGCGATCGATCGGCTTTTTGAAAACAGAGCTCATCACCGCTCGCTTTCCCATTCTGCGAAATAAGGCGCAACCTCTTCATCAATTTTTGGCGTTATGCGAAATTGTGTTGCGCCGCACCACGCGAGAGCGCATGGCTTTTTGCGAAATGCGAAATCCCCCTTTTTCTCAGGCCGCCATCCGCCTTCTCCTTCTGCCCTGTGTCGGGTTTACGGCGGGCGTGGCCCCGGCGCTCGCACAGGCAAGCGGGGGTGAAGAGGGCATCCCTGATGTGGTCGTCACGGCCGAGCGCCGTCCCGACGAAGCGCAGAATATCGGCATCGCGCTGTCGGTGATCGATGGCGACACGTTGGCCGCCCGTGGTGTGACGAGCGTCAACCAGCTTCAATTCCAGACGCCCAGCCTGGAGGTCATCCCGGCGTTCGGCGGCGGGCAGCCGCAGTTCAAGCTACGCGGTGTGGGGTTTGAGGATTATGCCGCGAACAACACGCCCACGGTCGGCATCTATGTCGACGAGGTCGCCTATCCGGTGCCGGCGATGACCCAAAGCGTGCTGTTCGATGTCGCACGGGTCGAGGTGCTGCGCGGGCCGCAGGGAACGCTTTACGGCCGGAACACCACCGGCGGCGCGATCAACTTCATCACACGCCGGCCGACCGATACCTTTTCAGCGGGGATCGAGGGCGAATATGGCCGCTTCGACCAGACCAAGGTTGAAGGGTTCGTGTCCGGTCCACTGACGGACACGCTCAAAGTCCGTTTATCGGGCGTGACCGAGCAGGGGGGCGGCTTCCAGCGCAATCGTGCGACGGGGCAGCCATTGGGCGACGCCGACCGGCTTTATGGCCGGGCGCTGGTGGACTGGGCTCCGACGGCGGGGGTGGACCTGCTGTTCAACCTGCACGGCGGACGCGACAAGTCGGAAGCGACGGGACTCTATCTGTTCCGCGATTTTCCGACGCACGGTTATGGCCCGCCGGCCGGGCCGGTCATTCCGGCCGACAGCCGCCGCCTGACCGGGTGGGGATTCTCCGACGAATTCGCGCGGCTGACCGGCGCGGACGCTGATGACAAGCCGCACCGCGACAATGAAAGCTGGGGTACGAGCCTGAACGCCGATGTGGCGCTGGGCGATGCGCTGCGGCTGACCAGCATCACCGCCTACGACCACCTCCGGCGGCGCGAATATAATGACTGGGATGCGTCGGCCAGCCGCGAATCCGATACCTTCTGGGGTACCGAGGCGGAGGTGTTCGCGCAGGAATTGCGGCTCGCCCCGGCGACCGGCGCGCGGCTCAACTGGGTGGCGGGCAGCTATTACAGCTATCAGAAGATCCGGGAGACCTTCATCACCGATTTCACCGACAGCCTCGGCTTCTTCACCGACACCAATTACCGCCAGACGGCGCAATCGATAAGCGGCTTCGGCCAGGCCGATTACGCGTTGACCGGCCGGCTGAAGCTGACGGTCGGCGGGCGCTACGAACATGAAAAGCGGAAGCTGCGCGATTTCGCGACCGAGATCGGGGGCAGCCCGACCTTCACCGATGGCGATCGCGAGCAGACTCTGTCGAAATGGAGCGGCAAGATCGGGATCGATTACCGGGTTGCCCCTGACATCCTGCTTTATGCCAGTGCCAGCCGGGGGGTGAAGTCGGGCGGCTTCACCGCCTACAACTCCCCCAGCTCCCGGCAGATCAACGCCTTCCGGCCGGAAACGCTCTATGCTTACGAAGCCGGCTTCAAGGCGGACATTTCGCGCCAGGTGCGGCTCAACGGTTCGGCCTTCTACTACGACTATCGCGACCAACAGGTACTCGGCGTCATCGTCGATCCCGACGTGGGGGCGGTCGGCAAGATCAACAACGCACCGAAATCGAAAATCTACGGCGGCGAGGTTGAACTCGAACTCGCGCCGGCCAAGGGTTTCCGCATCACCCAGTCGATCGGTTATAAGCAGGGCGAATATGTCCGCTATGTGGACGTCGACGCGGGCACCGCGCGGCTCGTGAACGGCGTGTACGTCGCGGACACGGTCGATCTCGCGGGCCGTGACCTGCCGCTCGCCAACTGGAGCTATCAGGGATCGGCCTCCTACACTCTCCCGCTCGGGCGCTACGCGCTGGAGGCGGCGGGCGACTATGCCTATCGCGACGCGCTGCCGTCCTTCCTCGGCCCCACGTATCGGGTGGCGCCGGTGTGGCTGGCGAACGCGACGCTGACGCTCCGCCCGGAGAAGGGGCGCTGGTATGTCGGGCTGTACGGCCGCAACATTTTCAACGAGAAGTACGACCTGACGCGCAATTACTTCCTGCCCAATGCCAGCGTGGCGTCGCCGGGGCGGCCGGCGACCTACGGCGTCCGGGCCGGCATCAGCCTGTAGCGGGCGGTTTTGCATGATTATCCCGCGCGTCCGGCGACCGAGAGAGTGACCAGGCCCAGCGCGGGCAGGCGGGGGCGACGGTCGTCATGGCTGACCGTCTTCGTCGTCCTCCTTGCCCTGCTCCTTGGCGCCGCGCCGTCTTTTGCGCGTGACCGCTTGGTCGTGGCGCTTCAGCTGGAGCCCCCGACGCTGGATCCTACGGCGGGCGCCTCCGCTGCTATCGACGAGGTCACGTATCGGACGATCTACGAAGGGCTGACGACGCTCGATGCGACCGGCGCGGCGGTGCCGTTGCTCGCAACCGGATGGACGACGGCGCCGGATGCGCGGAGCTACGTGTTCCGCCTGCGGCCCGGCGTCCGCTTCACCGACGGTACGCCGTTCGACGCGCGCATCGTGGCGTTCAGTCTGCGCCGCGCGGCGGCACCCGGATCGGCCAACGCGCAGGGCGAGGCGCTCGCCAACATCGCGAACATCGACGCGCTCGATCCGCTGACGGTCCGCATCCGCCTGAAGCAGGCCGACGCGGCCTTGCCAGTGCTTCTTGCATGGGGAGATTGCGTGATGGTGTCGCCGCGCGCGGCGGGCAGTCTCGCGACCGCGCCGGTGGGAACGGGCCCCTTCCGCTACCAGAGCTGGAGCCGAGGCGACCGGCTCCGTCTTATCCGCAACGATGCCTACTGGGGCCAGAAGGCCGCGCTGCGCATGATCGAGTTCCGCTTCGTCGCCGATCCCGCCGCCGCCTATGCGGGCGTGCGGACGCACGCGATCGACCTGTTCCCCGATTATCCCGCGCCCGAAAATCTTACGCAGCTTCGCGCCGATCCGTCACTGCGGGTCTCGGTCAATCCGAGCGAGGGCGAGGTGATTCTGGCGCTCAACAACGCACGTGGACCGTTGCGCGACCTGCGCGTACGCCGCGCGCTGGCACATGCGATCGACCGGCGCGCGATCATCGACGGCGCGATGCACGGTTATGGCACGCCGATCGGCAGCCATTTTCCACCGCAGAACCCCGATCATATCGACCTCGCCGGCCGCTATCCGCACGATCCGGCACGGGCGCGCGCGCTGCTCGCGGCGGCGGGGTATCCGCGCGGGTTCGACCTGACGTTCGCGCTGCCGCCCGCGGCCTATGCGCTGCGGAGCGGCGAGATCGCGGCGGCGCAACTTCGCGCGGTCGGAGTGCGCGTGCGGATCGTGCCGCTCGAATGGGCGCAATGGCTCGATCAGGTGTTCGCGCGTCGCGATTTCGACATGACGATCGTCGCCCATGCGGAGCCGGCCGATTATGCCATCTATGGCCGGGCCGATTACTATTTCGGCTATGATGGGGTCGCGGTGCGGGAGCTGCTCGACCGGCTGCGTGCCGCGGCCGATCCGGCGCGGCGGCATGCGCTGCTTGTTGCGGTTCAGCGGCGGATCGCGGAGGATTCGGTCAACGTCTTCCTTTTTCAGTTTCCGCACATGGCGGTCGCCGACGCGCGGCTGACCGGCCTGTGGATCAACACGCCCCTCCAGACGGTCGATTTCGCGACCGCCCGGTTCGAAGGGGGCGCCGATCCGACCCCGCCGCCCGATCGATCGGCGCGGCCATGGGGCGTGGTCCTGTCGCTGCTGATGGTGGCGGGAATGGCGGCGCTCCTCCGGGCGGGGGGCGGGCGTTGGCTGCTGCGCCGGCTCGCCGTCCTCGCCGTCACGCTCGTAGGGGCGAGCCTGTTCGTGTTCGCGCTCGTCCAGCTTGCGCCCGGCGATCCGGCGCAGTTCATGATGGGGATGGAGGCGAGCCCTGCCACGCTTGATGCTTTGCGCGTACAGCTTGGCCTCGAGGGGGGGCTTGTCGGACGCTATTTTGCGTGGCTGGGCGGGCTGGCGCGGGGCGACCTTGGGATCAGCTATGCTTACCGCGTGCCTGTGACGGCGCTGGTGGGCCCGCGCCTCGCCGTCTCGCTGGCGCTGGCTGGGCTGGCGATGCTGCTGTCGGTCGCGATCGGCGTGCCCGCGGCGGTTGCCGCCGCGCGAAGCCCCGGCGGACCGGTCGACCGGGCAGTGGGCATGCTCGCCCCCATCGGGCTGGCGGTGCCCAGCTTCTGGCTGGCCATGGTGTTGCTGCTTCTGTTCGCGGTGTCGCTGGGGTGGTTTCCGGCGAGCGGCTTTCCGGGATGGGATGCGGGCGCGGGCGCGATCCTCGCCGCGCTGATCCTGCCCGCCATCGCGCTCGCGCTGCCGCAGGCGGCGGTGATCGCGCGGGTCGCGCGCGGGGCGCTGGGCGAGGAGCTGGCGCGCGATTATGTCCGCACCGCGCGCGCCAAGGGGCTCGGGCGGCGTGTGATCCTGTGGCGCCATGTCCTGCCCAATGCCGGCGCGCCAATCGTGGCGGTGATCGGCCTGCAATTCCCATTCCTGCTCGGCGGCAGCCTCATCGTGGAGAATGTCTTCTATCTGCCGGGGCTCGGCCGCCTGCTGGTGCAGGCGATCGGCGGGCGCGACCTGATCGTGGTGCAGGCGGTGGCGATGGTGATGGTCGTCGCGACCGTCACGGCCAGCTTCCTGGCAGACGTGGGCCAAGCCCTGCTCGATCCGCGCTTGGGAGCACGGCGATGAGAATGGCCATCGGCCTTGCCGCGCTCGGGCTGATCGTCCTGCTGGCGCTGCTGGGGCAGGCATGGACGCCTTACGACGTCGGCGCGATCGATGTCGCGGCGCGCTTGCAGGCGTCGTCATGGGCGCATCCGTTCGGCACCGACCAGCTCGGGCGCGACATCGGCTCGATGCTGATGGCAGGGGCGGGGCCGTCGCTCGGCGTCGCCGCGCTGGCAGCCGCGATCGGCATCGGCGTGGGCGTGCCGCTGGGCTTGCTTGCGGCGGCCCGACCGGGCTGGATCGACGAGGTCGTCGTGCGCGGGGCCGACATCCTGTTCGCTTTCCCGGCGGTGATGCTTGCCATCCTGATCATCGCGATACTCGGCCCGGGCGCGGCACATGCCGGTCTGGCGATCGGGCTGTTCAACATTCCGGTCTTCGCGCGCGTCACCCGCGCCGCCGCAGCCGGCCTGTGGGCGCGCGATTTCGTCGCGGCGGCGCAGCTGGCGGGAAGCAGCGCGGCGCGCATCTCTCTCGTGCATATCCTGCCCAATATCGCTGGCGTGCTGACGGTGCAGGCGGCGGTACAGCTCTCGCTCGGCCTGCTGGCGGAAGCGGGTCTATCGTTCCTCGGGCTCGGGGCGCAACCGCCGGCGGTAAGCTGGGGACGGATGGTCGCCGACGGCCAGACCCTGATCGCGATCGCCCCCCGGCTGGTGCTGCTTCCCGGCTTGGCCATCACGCTGACCGTGCTGGCGATCAACCGCGCGGGCGAGGAGGCGCGCGCATGGCTGCTGCGGGGAGCGCAGTCGTGAGCCAGCTACGGATCGAAGGACTGTCGGTCGCTTATGGCGCACGCCCCGTGCTGCACGATGTCTCGCTGACGGTCCTGCCGGGCGAGATCGTGGCGCTGGTGGGACCTTCGGGGTCGGGCAAGTCGACCCTTGCCCATGCGGCGATCGGATTGCTGCCCGACAGCGCGGTCACCTCGGGCACGCTTGCGCTTGGCCAGGTGACGCTGTCGTCGCTTGACGAGCGCGGTTGGGAGGCAGTGCGGGGCGCGCGCATTGGAATGGTGTTTCAGGAGCCGGCAACCGCGCTCAACCCCGCGCTGACGGTAGGACGACAGATTGGCGAGGTGCTGGCCCGCCACGAGCGCCTGACGAATCCGGAACGCGCGGCGCGGGTCGAGGCGCTGCTGGCGCAAGTGGGGCTCGACATCGCGCCGGGGCGACACCCGCACACCTTGTCCGGCGGACAACGCCAGCGCGTCGCGGTGGCGATGGCGATCGCGGCCGGCCCCGATTTGCTGATCGCGGACGAACCGACCGCCGCGCTCGATCCACTGGCGCAGGCGGGCGTGATTAAGCTGCTGGAGACCGAGGCGCGCAAGCGGGGCATGGGCCTGCTGATCGTGAGCCACGACCTCGCGCTGGTGGCCAAGATGGCCGACCGGATCGTGGCGATCGAGGATGGGCGTGTGGCGGAGGAGGGCGCAACCGCTGCCTGCCTCGCCGCCCCGCGATCGGATTTTCTGCGCCGCGCGGTGGCGGCATCGCGGCCGGGCGGTCCCGGGCCGGCGCCCGCCCTCCCGGATGCGCTGCTCGATGTAGCGACGGTGTCGCGGCAGTATCGCACCAGCGGCTTGTTCGGCGGCCCGGTGGCGACAGCGCTCGATGGTGTCAGTCTCCAGCTCTGCCGGGGCGAAACGCTGGCCCTGGTCGGCGCATCGGGATCGGGCAAGTCGACGCTGGCGCGGCTAGCGCTGGGGCTCGACCGGCCCGACGCGGGGACGGTCACGATCGACGGGCAAACGTGGCGCGGGGCGCGGGGTGCGGGGCTGCGCACGCTGCGGCGTCGGGTCCAGGCGGTGTTTCAGGATCCTGCCGCCAGCTTCGATCCGCGCTGGACGGTCGGGCGGATCGCGGCCGAGCCGCTACGCCTCCTTGATGACACCCCAAACCCGGCTGAGCGCGCCGCGCGCGTGATCGAGGCGCTTGACCAGGTCGGGCTCGACGCGGACGCGGCGCAGCGTCTGCCGGCGCACTTTTCGGGGGGGCAACGGCAGCGGATCGCGCTTGCCCGCGCACTCGTTCTCAAACCCGATTTGATTGTGCTGGACGAGGCACTGAGCGCGCTCGATCCGCCGCTCCGCGCCGACATGGTCGCGCTGCTGCTGCGGCTCCAGCGTGATCTGCGCGTGGCCTATCTCTTCATCAGCCACGATCTTGCGCTCGTGCGCCACTTTGCGCACCGGATCGCGGTGCTGCGCGACGGGCGCTGTGTCGAGCAGGGCCGCACGGCCGAAATCCTCGATGCGCCGGGCGATCCTTATACCGCCGCTTTGGTTGCGGCGACGCCGGCGCTCTAGCGAAACAGGATCGCGGCGGTGCGGTCCCACAATTCGGGCGTGGCGGCGGCCAGCATCCCCGTGGTCGTTTGGGTCGGCGCGTAGGGCGTGCCGTCGAAGCGCGCGACGCGCCCGCCCGCCTCGGTCAGGATCAGCGCGCCCGGCGCATGATCCCAGGCGAACGTGCGCCAGAACAGCGCCACGTCATTCTGGCCGAGCAGGACGCGCGGATATTGCTCGGCCGCGCAACGCGGGATGGCAACGCAGCGGAGCCGGCCCTCGGCGCGCGCCTCGCTATCCGTGCGCAATTCGGGCGGCAGATAGCGCGTCGACAGGCCGGCGACGGGTCTGTCCGCGCCGCTGCCGCGCGAAAGAACGCGCTCACCATCGATGAAGGCACCCCCGCCGAGGGTCGCATAGCAGAGGCGGTTGCCAACCGGGTCGAACAGCCACGCCGCCTGTGTCACGCCATTGTCGGCCAGCGCGACCATGATCCCGAACGGTGACTCCCCTGCCGCGAAATTGGCGGTACCGTCGATCGGGTCGACGATCCACACCGTGCCGTCGCCGATCGTGTCGAGCAGGCGGGGGTCGGCCGCGCAGGCTTCCTCGCCCACCACGTGCGATCCCGGCAGCAAGCGGGTCAGCCCGTCGGTAAACGCGTCCTCGCTCTCGCGATCGGCGATCGTGACGAGTTCGTCGGGGGCCTTTTCTTCGATCTGGGTCGGATCGAGCTGACGGAAGCGCGGCATCACGATCCGCGCGGCGACATCGCGGATCAGCGCTTCGACGGGGCGGGCGAGATCACGCATCTCAGCTCCGATAGTCCGCGTTGATCGAGATGTAGCCATGCGTCAGGTCGCAGGCCCACACGGTGGCGCGGCCCTCGCCGAGGCCGAGATCGACGCCGATGTCGATATCCTGCCCCTTCAGGTGCGCGGTGACGGGGGCCTCGTCATAGCCCTCGACCGCGAGGCCGTCGCGCGCCACCTGCACGCCGCCGAACGCGATCGAGAGCTTGTCGCGCTCGGCCGGCTCGCCTGCCTTGCCGACCGCCATGACGACGCGGCCCCAATTGGCGTCCTCGCCCGCGATCGCGGTCTTCACCAGCGGCGAATTGGCGATCGACAGGCCGACGCGGCGCGCACTCGCGTCACTTTCGGCGCCGGTCACGGTGATCGCGATGAATTTCGATGCGCCCTCGCCATCGCGCACAACAAGGTGTGCGAGTTGCTGGCACAGATCGGTCAGCGCGGCCTGGAAGGCGTCGGCACCGGTATCGTCGAATGACGCGAGCGGCGCATTTCCCGCCTTGCCCGTTGCGAAGGCTAGCACGGTATCGCTGGTCGAGGTGTCGCCGTCGACCGTGATGCAGGAAAAGGTCGGCGCGTTCGCAGCCTCCAGCACCGACTGCAGGAAAGGCGCCTCGACCGCCGCGTCGGTGAAGATGAAGCCGAGCATCGTCGCCATGTCGGGCGCGATCATGCCCGACCCCTTGATGATGCCGACCAGCGTGACGACCCGCCCGTCGACCACGGCCGTCACGCTCGCGCCCTTGGCGAAGGTGTCGGTAGTACCGATCGTCTCGGCGGCGCGCAGCCAGTCGGCATCCGGCGCCCGCAGCACCGCGTCGATCCCGGCCTCCGCCTTGTCGATCGGTAGCGGCACGCCGATCACCCCGGTCGAAGCGACGAACACGTCGGACGGCTGACAGCCGACATGACCCGCGACGCGCGCCGCGAGCGCCTCCACCGCCGCGCGGCCGCGGTGGCCGGTGAAGGCGTTGGAATTGCCCGCATTCACTACCAGCGCCCGCGCGCGCCCGAGCGTCAGCGCGGCGCGGCACCATTCCACTTCGGGCGAGGGGCATTTCGATCGCGTGGTCACGCCCGCCACCGCCGTGCCCTCATCGAGCGCGGCATAGGTCAGGTCG
>NZ_JBMDXG010000096.1:0-8451 GCF_048594985.1 Sphingomonas sp.
CCTAGAGGCTCGCGCATGCCCACCCCCGATCAGCTTACCTCGGCGCTCGACGCCGTCCTCGACCCCGTCTCCGGACTCGGCCTGCTCACCTCCGGCCGCGGCGCCACGCCGCGCGGCGCGGCGGCGCGGCCGGAGGTGAGCAGGCCGAGTCCGGAGACGGGGTCGAGGACGGCGTCGAGCGCCGAGGTAAGCTGATCGGGGGTGGGCATGCGCGAGCCTCTAGGCGCTCATGGCCGGCGAGGCACTGTTTTTCCCCGCACCGCCGCCTATAAGGATGCGATGCAAGAAGGTGTTGAAGGTGCCGTGCTCAACGAAGGTGGCCCGTGGGGCGGGTCCGGGGGCGGCGGGGAAGAGGAATCGCGCCGGCCGTGGCGGCCGAAACCCGGCAAGGGCGGCAGCACGGCAGGCCCTTCGGCGCTCGACGCGCTGATCCGACGCGGCCGCGCGCGCTTCGGCGGCGGTGGGCCCGGCAATTTCGAAGTCGACGGTATCTGGCGCTGGGCCGTTCTCGCCGCGGTGCTGCTATGGGTTGCGTTCACCAGCGCGCATGTGATCGGGCCGCAGCAGCGCGGCGTGGTCACGCGCCTCGGCAAATATGTCGGCACGCTTCAGCCCGGGCTCGGCTTTTCGTTTCCCGCGCCGCTCGACATCGTCACGAAGGTCGACGTCGATAACATCCACGTGATCGACATCGATACGGGCGCCGACGGCTCCTCGGGCCAGAACCTGATGCTGACGGGCGATGAGAACATCATCAACCTGGCCTATTCGGTTCGCTGGAACATCCGCGATCCCGAATATTATCTGTTCGAACTGCAGGATCCCGACGGGACGATCAAGGAGGCCGCCGAAAGCGCGATGCGCGAGGCGATCGCGCGGGTGACGCTCAACGACGCAATCGGACAGGGGCGCAGCCTGATCGAAAGCCGCGTAGCGCAGCGCGCGCAGGAGCTGCTCGACACTTACCGCGCGGGCGTCGTGATCCAGGGCGTGGCGATCAAGCAGGCCGATCCGCCGCAGGAAGTGAACGACGCGTTCAAGGAAGTGTCGGCCGCGCAGCAGACCGCGCAATCCTATCTCAACCAGGCACGCGCCTACGCGACGCAGGTGACCGCGCGCGCGGAAGGCGAATCGACCGCGTTCGACAAGGTCTACGACCAGTATCGGCTCGCGCCCGAGGTCACGCGCCGCCGCATGTATTACGAGACGATGGAAAAGGTGCTGGCCAAGACCAACAAGACGATCGTCGGCCCGCGCAACGTAGTGCCCTATCTTCCCGCGCCGGCCGCTCCCGCGGCGCGCGCGCAGGAGGAGGGACGATGAGCGTGGCCGCAGCCCTCCGCCGCAACCCCTTCCTGTGGGGCGGGATTGCGCTTGCCGTGCTGGCGGTGATGCTCAGCGCGCTGGTCGTGGTGCCGGAAACGAAGCAGGCGCTCGTGCTGCGCTTCGGCCACCCGGTGACGATCATGAACGCCTATGATCGCAATGACGATTATGGGCGGACTGGGGCAGGCCTCGGCTATCGCATCCCGTTCGTCGATCAGCTCGTCTGGGTCGACAAGCGCGTCCTGTCCTTCGACATGCAACGGCAGGCAGTTCTTTCGACCGACCAGCTGCGGCTGGAGGTCGATGCCTATGCGCGCTACCGGATCGTCAATCCGGTGCGGATGTACGTCTCCGCGGGAAGCGAACGGCGGGTGAGCGACGCGCTCAAGCCGATCCTCGGCTCGGCGCTCCGCAACGAGCTCGGCAAGCGCCGCTTCGCCACCTTGCTAACGCCCGAGCGCGATGCGGTGATGGGCAATATCCGTCACGCGCTTGCCCGCGTCGCGGCGCAATATGGCGCGGAGATCGTCGATGTGCGGATCAAGCGCGCCGACTTGCCCGACGGCACACCGCTGCAGAGCGCGTTCGAGCGGATGCGCACGGCGCGCCAGCAGGAAGCGCGCTCGATCGAGGCGGAAGGGCGGCGCGAGGCGCAGATCATCATGGGCGAGGCGGACGGCCAGGCCGCCAAGGTCTATGCGGCCAGCTTCGGCAAGGACCCGGTCTTCTACGATTTCTATCGCGCGATGCAGTCCTATCGGACGACGTTCGGCACCGATGACAACAATCCGCGTGGAAGCGCCAATATCCTGCTGTCGCCCGACGACGAATATCTGCGGCAGTTCACGGGGCGCCGCCCCTGACGCCATTCAATTTTCGTTCAGCCGGGGATCGGCACGTGTCATATTCCGTTCTGGACCCGTGCCGGTCTTCCTGACCCGCTGACGAATTTCGGGAGTCGATGCTCGTGCGCTATGCCTATGCCGTAACCGGAGCCCTGCTTCTCGGCGGCGCCACCGCTACCGTTGCCCTTCAACAGCCGCTCGGCGCACAGGTCGCGCAGAACGCGCCCTCGCAGATGGCGGCGGTCGCTCCGCGCGGCGCGCCGATGAGCTTCGCCGATCTGACCGCGAAGCTGCAGCCAGCGGTGGTCAACATTTCGACCACGCAGAAGGTGCAGGTCCCGCAGCAGCAGAATCCGTTCGCCGGAACCCCCTTCGGCGAACTGTTCCGCCGGTTTGGCGGATCGGACGAAAATGGCCAGCCGGTCACGCGCGAGGCGACCTCGCTCGGTTCGGGCTTCATCGTGTCGGCGGACGGCTACATCGTTACCAACAATCACGTCATTGCGGGCGGTTCGGGGCGCAGCGCCGCGCGCGTCACCGTGTCTTCGATCACCGTCACGTTGGCCGACCGCAAGGAATATACCGCCCGCGTCATCGGGCGTGATCCGGTGTCGGATCTGGCGGTACTGAAGATCGACGCGACCAACCTGCCCTTCGTCCAGTTCGGCGATTCGACGCGGACGCGGGTCGGCGACTGGGTGCTCGCGATCGGCAATCCCTTCGCGCTCGGCGGCACCGTGACGGCGGGCATCGTGTCGGCGATCCACCGCTCGATCGGCCAGCAGGGCGCCTATGATCGCTACATCCAGACGGACGCGGCGATCAATCAGGGCAATTCGGGCGGCCCGATGTTCGATCTCAACGGCAACGTGATCGGCATCAACACCGCGATCTTCTCGCCTTCGGGCGGCAATGTCGGCATCGGCTTCGCCATCCCCGCCGAACAGGCCAAGCCGGTCGTCGAGCAGTTGATGAAGGGGCAGCGCGTCCGTCGCGGCTATCTCGGCGTCGTGATCCAGCCGATGACCGACGACATCGCCGCCTCGCTCAACCTGCCAAAGGATCGCGGCGAGATCGTTGCCCGGGTCGAGCCGGGGCAGCCGGCGGCGCGCGCCGGGCTTCAGCAGGGCGACGTCATCGTCCGGGTCAACAATCAGGACATCACGCCGGAAAATACGCTGTCCTTCATCGTCGCGGGCCTGCCCGTGGGCGCGCGCGTTCCGATCGAGGTGGTCCGCCAGGGCAAGCGCACGACGCTGAACGCCGTGCTGACCGAACGTCCGCCGGAGGACCAGCTCGCGGTCAACGACGGCGATGATAGCGATTCGCTGCCCGACGCCGACGAGCCGGCTTCGCCGCAGTCGCTGCGTGGCGCGCTCGGCGTGTCGATCCAGGCACTGACCCCGGCCATCGCGCAACAGCTCGGCCTGGCGCAGGGCACGCGCGGCGTGGTCATCACCAACGTCGATCCGTCGAGCGATGCCGCGAACAAGGGGCTGCAGCCGCGCGACGTGATCCTGGGCATCGCGCAGCGCCCCGTCACCAGTCCCGCCGAGGCGGCGGCCGCGGTCGACGCGGCGAAGAAGGCGGGCTTCAAGACCGTCCTGCTGCTGGTCCAGCGCGGCAATCGCCCGGCGCGCTACATCGGCATCGACCTGGCCGGCAGCAAGTAAGCGGTCAGGCCTTGCACCCCTGCATGGCGCGCGGCTCCGGCCGTGGGCCATGCGCGGCGGCATAGAGCGCCAGATAGCCGCCGGCCTGCGGCATCGTCATCCGGCGGACGAGGCGGAAGCCCGACGCCGCAAGCTCGCAGTCGAGGAGATGCGGCGGCGTGCCGTGCTGCGCGGTAGGGCGGTCGGCATCGACCAGCACGACCATCCCGTCGCGCTTCAGCGCCGGGCGCAGCCGCCAGAGGAATTCGTAGGGTTCGTCGATCTCATGGTACATGTGCACCATGAAGATTCGATCGAAGCTGCCCTCGGGCAGTTGCGCGTCGGTCGGCCGGCCCAGTTTGACCGAGACGTTGTCGAGGTGCTCGCGATAGATGCGTTCGGCCAGCCGATCCCGATATTCCGGAACGATATCCTCGGCCAGAACGCGCCCTTCCGGCCCGACCTTCGCCGCCAGCCGGATCGTGTAATAACCCTCGCCCGCGCCGATATCGGCGACGGTCATCCCGGGTGTGACCCCGGCGGCGGCCATCACCAGATCGGCCTCGCGGCGCTGGTCGCGCGCCCGCTCCGTCGACCAACCGGGCGACACGACCGGCGCGACCACGCGGCTCGCTTTGGGGAAGCCGGTCCTCGTGCGCGGTTCGGGCAGCGTCGGCGCCGGGGTGGGGCCGCACGCCGTGGCGAGCATCAGCGCGACGAGCGCGCCCCACCGCATCACTCGACGTCCTCGACCTCAACGGTCTCGCCGGTCACGCGCTGCGACAGCGCCGCCGCCATGAAGCGGTCGAGATCGCCGTCGAGCACGTCCGCCGGGCTGGTCGAGGTTACGCCGGTCCGCAGATCCTTCACCAGCTGATAGGGCTGAAGCACGTAGGACCGGATCTGGTGTCCCCAGCCGATATCGGTCTTCGTGGCGTTCTGCGCATTGGCCACCGCTTCCCGCTCGGCCAGCTCGCGTTCGTACAGGCGCGCGCGGAGCTGGTTGTACGCCTCCGCCTTGTTCTTGTGCTGCGATCGCTGGTTCTGGCACTGCACGACGATGCCCGTCGGCAGGTGCGTGATGCGCACCGCCGAGTCGGTCGTATTGATGTGCTGCCCGCCCGCGCCCGAGGCGCGATACGTATCGATCCGCAGGTCGCTCTCGTTGATCTGGACGTCGATATTGTCGTCGATCACCGGATAGACCCAGACGCTCGAAAAGCTGGTGTGGCGCCGTGCCGAGCTGTCATAGGGACTGATCCGCACGAGCCGGTGCACCCCGCTCTCCGTCTTGGCGTAGCCATAGGCGTTCTCGCCCTTGAGG
The DNA here is from genome assembly GCF_048594985.1 of Sphingomonas sp. Classification (GTDB taxonomy): domain Bacteria; phylum Pseudomonadota; class Alphaproteobacteria; order Sphingomonadales; family Sphingomonadaceae; genus Sphingomonas_I. The sequence goes on from NZ_JBMDXG010000096.1 coordinate 5,148, forward strand.
AGCAGGGTGGCCGACTTGATCCCTGCCTGCTCGCCGGCATGGTGGTCGATCAGTTCGACCTTCAGCCCGCGCCGCTCCGCCCAGCGCGTGTACATGCGCTGGAGCATCTCGGCCCAATCCTGGCTTTCGGTTCCGCCCGCGCCCGAATTGATCTCGACATAGGTGTCGTTGCCGTCCGCTTCGCCGGCAAGCAGCGCCTTGACCTTGTCCTGCTCGGCGCGCTCAGCCAGTGCGGCCAAGGCCGCGACGCCATCGTCGACCAGCGCGTCATCGCCTTCCGCCTCGGCCATTTCCGTGAGCTCGACGGTGTCGGCTTTCTCGCGCTCGATCGCGGAGACCGCAGTGATCGCCTCGTCGAGCCGGCGGCGCTCCTGCATCACGCTCTGCGCCTGCTTGGGATCGTCCCACAGCTTGGGATCCTCGACGCGCGCGTTGAGCTCGTCGAGCCGGCGCACCGCGCGGTCCCAATCGAGAAAGCGGCGGACCAGGGCCATCGCGGCGTCGATCTGGTCGATATGGGCTTGCGCTTCGGCGCGCATGTTCAATTCCTTAAGGGTCCTGCCCGATTGGTCCGCCCGGCTCCTGTCCGGAGGTGGGCTGGTAGCGGGTTTCGGCCTGCTACCTAGTAAATCCCACCCTGCGCCTGCAAGAAGTCGCTGTCGCTGCGGATCGCGCGTTGTCGCGGCGCGCCGCCGCCAAGCTCCTGCTGAGCGATCGCGCGGCGTGGCTCGCTCTCCGGCTTGAACGCTTCCCAGATGATCGCGGGCTTATATTCCTCGTTGTTCGGCCAGCCGCCGAACACCTTCTTGCCCGAGCGGCGATCGATCCGGACCATGCGGATGCCGGGCGGCGCGCGGAACGGCACCACCGGCATGTCCTTCATCGCCACCTGCGCGAACTGGCGGAAGATTGGTGCTGCGAGCGTGCCGCCCTGCGCGTACCCGCCCATCGAGCGCGGCCGATCGTAGCCGATATAGACTCCCGCGACGAGATCGGCCGATCCGCCCACGAACCAGACATTGGTCGGGCCGGTGTTCGTGCCCGTCTTGCCGAACAGGGGCCGGCCGAGATCGCGCAGCACGGTCGCCGTTCCGCGCTGGACCACGCCTTCGAGAATGTGGACCATCTGGTAGGCGGTCATCGCGTCCATAATCTGTGCCGAACGCGCGCGCGGGCGCGGCATCGGCCCGCCGTTCCAGTCGCGGGCGTTGCAGCCTTCGCAGGGCCGATTGTCCGCCTTCCAGATCACCTTGCCATGCCGATCCTGGACGAAGTCGATCAGCGTCGGCTTCAGCGCGCGCCCCTGATTGGCCAGCATCGAATAGGCGTTGACCATGCGCAGCACGGTCGTCTCGCCCGCGCCCAGCGAGTATGCGATGTAAGGCGGGTAGTCGCCCACCCCCATCCGCTTGGCGAGGCCGACCACCTTGTCCATTCCCGCCTGGCTCGCGGCGCGCACGGTCATCAGGTTGCGCGACTGTTCGACGCCCCACCGCATCGTCTGCGGCCCGGCATAGCCGCCGGAGAAATTCCGGAAGCATTTGGTGCCGAGGCGCGCGGTCTGGAATACGCAGAACGGCCCGTCGACGATGATCGAGGCGGGCGTCATCCCGCTGTCGAGCGCGGCCGAATAGACGAAAGGCTTGAAGGAGGAGCCCGGTTGCCGCAGCGCCTGCGTCGCGCGGTTGAAGGCGTGGTGTGGATCGAAACCGCCCATCATCGCCAACACCTGTCCCGTATGCGGGTTCTGCGCGACCATCCCGCCGGAAATCACCGGGATCGAGCGCAGCGCCCAGCCGCCGCCCGCCGGCGCCACGATCACCACGTCGCCCGCGCGCAGGAAGTCGAAGGCCCGCCCGCCCACACCGCGCTTGGGCGCCGCCGCGCCCCATGGCGCGAGCGTGCCGCGGCTATTGTCGGTAAAGCCCAGCTCCGCGCTAGACCCCGATTTCGACAGGATCACCGCCGGCCGCCACCCGCCATAATCGACATCGAGGTTGAGCCGCGCCAGCCGGCCCGGCCAGCCCGGCCGGATGTCGATCTGGCCCGATCGGCCGCGCCAGCCGGCGGCGGCCTCGTATCGGACGAGACCATCGCGCAACGCCTTCTCGACTGCCTTCTGCGCAACCGGATCGAGCGAGGTGCGGACCCATAATCCGCCCACATAGACGCTGTTGGGCCCATCCTCTCCGTCGGTGCCATATTTGGCGAGGAGCTGGCGGCGCACCTCTTCCATATAATAGCCCTCGAACGGCTTTTCGGCGTCCCGCCGTGCGTTCGAACGATCGATCGTGCCGAGCGGCGCGGCGGCGGCGGCCTGTTCCTCGGCGGGGGTGATGTATCCGTTCACCCGCATCTCGCGCAGCACATAGGCGCGCCGCTCCAGCGCGCGGTCGGCGTGGCGGTCGGGATCGTAATTGGACGGCGCCTTGGGCAGCGCCGCGAGATAGGCGACCTCCGGCAAGGTCAATGCGTTGGCGTCCTTGCCGAAATAAGCACGCGCCGCCGCCTCCACCCCATAAGCGTTGCGGCCCAGGAAGATCTGATTGAGGTAGAGTTCGAGGATCTGCGGTTTCGTCAGCGCGCTTTCGATCCGCATCGCGAGCGCCGCCTCGCGGATCTTGCGGCCGGGCGAATATTCGTCGCCGATCAGCAAATTCTTCGCGACCTGTTGGGTGATGGTCGATCCCCCACGCGCGCGCTCGCCCGTCCCCATCTTCGTGAAATATTCGTACACGCCGTTGGCGAAGGCGAGCACGTCGATCCCGTGGTGCGAGAAGAAACCCTTGTCCTCGGCCGAGATGAAAGCCTGAACGAGGCGCGGCGAATATTCCTCGTAGGCAAGCTGCACGCGCCGCTCGCGCGCGAAGCTGTAGATTGGCGCGCCGTCGAGCGCACGCACGTTGGTCGGCAAAGGAGGCTCATATTCGAGCAGGGTCGACGCGGAAGGTAGTCCGCGCAGGAATACCGCCCACAGCAGCAGATAGACGAGCAGCGCGGCGGTCACGATCGCGGCCAGCAGGCGTACCCAGCGGGGCGCGAATGCCGCCTTCAGCCGCGCGGTATCGAACGGAAGCCTGGGAAGGGTCGGGGTCACGCGGCGCGGTCTAGATCACAAGCCGGCGCGCGGCCACCACCTTGCGGCAAAAGATCAGCGCCGGGGCTTGCGGAAGCGGTAGACGAACTGGTCGGTCCGCCCGCGGATCGCGGGATCGAACACGCCCGCCGTGCGCGGATCGGCGGGATTGGCGAGCAGTTTGCTCTCGCCCGCGAAGACGAAGCCTGCGGCTTCCACTTCCTTGCG
>NZ_JBMDXG010000097.1:0-6922 GCF_048594985.1 Sphingomonas sp.
AGAAGCGCGTTCCCAACCTCGCCAAGAAGGCGACGCAAGGCGACAAGGAGGCGAAGGCCGCCGCATCCGTTCTCGGCCAGGCGCTCGACCTGCTGCGCGACGGCAAGCCCGCGCGCCTGACCCAGCCGAAGGATGAAGACGAACGCCGCCAGTTCGAACAGGCGCAGCTCATCACCGCCAAACCCGTCCTCTACGTCTGCAACGTCGACGAGGGCTCGGCGGCTGCGGGCAATGCGCTGTCGGCGCGCGTGTTCGAAAAGGCGGCGGCCGAGGGTGCCAAGGCGGTGGTCGTGTCCGCCGCGATCGAGGCGGAGATCGTGACGCTCCCGCCCGAGGACCGCGCCGAATTCCTCGCCGAGCTGGGGCTGAACGAGACCGGCCTCGCCCGCGTCATCCGGGCCGGCTACGAACTGCTCCGCCTGCTCACCTTCTTCACCGTCGGGCCGAAGGAAGCACGCGCCTGGACGGTCGAGACCGGATCGAAGGCGCCGCAGGCGGCGGGCGCGATCCATTCCGATTTCGAACGCGGCTTCATCCGCGCCGAGACGATCGCGTTCGACGATTATGTCGCCTTCAAGGGCGAGGCGGGCGCGCGCGATGCGGGCAAGCTCCGCTCCGAGGGCAAGGAGTATGTCGTCAAGGACGGCGACGTGATGCTGTTCCGCTTCAACGTCTGACGCGCGTCGCGGGATCGTCACGGGTGGCGGGCAACGCTGCGACGATGCGCTGGCTTCTTCTTCCGCTCGTCCTTCTGTTGTCCGCGTGCGGGGTGCGGGCGCCTGCCCCGGCCCCGCGCCCGGCGCGGCCGCCGGTCACGATCCTGATCTCGATCGACGCCTTCCGCCCGGATTATCTGCATCGGGGGCGCACGCCGAACCTCGATGCGCTGGCGGCGGGCGGCGTCTGGGCGGCGATGCGGCCGTCCTTCCCGACCAAGACCTATCCCAACCATTATACGCTGGTGACCGGGCTGCGGCCCGATCGCCATGGCATCGTCGGCAACAAGATGCGCGATCCCGCGCGGCCCGGCGAGCTGTTCACGATGCAGAACACCGCCGATCCCTTCTGGTGGCGCGGCGGCGAGCCGATCTGGGTCGCGGCCGAACGCGCGGGCATCCGCACCGCCTCGCTGTTCTGGCCTGGCGCGCAGGCGCCCTGGCAGGGCATCCAGCCGCGCGATTGGCTTCCCTATGACAAGGCGATGCCCACGCGCGCCCGGGTCGAACGGGTGCTGGCGTGGATCGGCCAGCCGGAAGCCGCGCGGCCGCGCTTCGTGGCGCTCTATTTCGATCGCGTGGATGAAGACACGCATCGCCACGGCGTCGGCAGCGCCGAGGGCAATGCCGCAATCGCCGAGATCGACAGCGCGATCGGCACCCTGCGCGACCGCCTAGCCGCGATGGGCGAACCCGCCAACCTCATCATCGTCTCGGATCACGGCATGGCGTTGACCAGCCCCGACCGCGTCGTGATGCTCGACCGCTACGTCGCGCGCGCCGATTACGACATCGCCGAGGAAGGCGCCATCTTGTCGGTTTTCCCCAAGCCCGGACGCGAGGAAACGGTCGCACGGGCGCTGCTTGGACGTCACCCGCATCTCTCCTGCTGGACGCCCGATCGCATCCCCGCCCGTTTCCGCTACGGCCGCAATGTCCGCATGCCCCCGATCTTCTGCCTGCCCGACGAGGGATGGCTGGCCTATGCCGACCCGCCCAAGGCGGTCGACCTGGGCAGCCATGGCTACGACAACGACCTCCCCTCGATGCGCGCGCTGTTCATCGCCAACGGACCGGCCTTCGCCGGCGGCCGCCGTGTGCCGACGTTCGACAATGTCGATGTCTATCCGCTGCTGCGCGACCTGATCGGCCTGCCGCCCGCATCCGACGTGGACGGCACCGACGCGCCCTTTCGCGGCGTGCTGCGGCGCTGAGGAACGGCGCGGTGGACCTCAGCGCGGCAGCGCCAGCGTGCCGTCCAGCGTGAAGACCTGCGTCGCGCCCGGCGCGCCGGTGCCCGGCTGGCCGCCGCCGACCCACACGCGATAGCTCGACGGCACGAGCCGCATCATGCCCTTCTCGTCGGCAAATGCCATGTCGCGCGGCGTAAGCTCGAACGTCACGGTCTTGGCCTGCCCCGGCGCCAGACGGACGCGGTCGAACCCCTTGAGCGACTTGGCCGGCGCGCCCGGATAGCCCGAGGCGGACAGATAGAGCTGCGCCACTTCCTCGCCCTCGACTTTGCCCGCATTGCGGATGCGGACGCTCACCATCTGCGGCGCGCCGGCGGCGACGTTGGGGGTCGATACCTTCAGGTCCGAATATTCGAACTTGGTGTAGCTCAGGCCATGGCCGAACGCATATTCGGGCGTCCCGCTGAAATAGCGGTAGGTCCGGTTCGCCATGCCATAGCTCTCGAACGGCGGCAGCTCGGCGGTCGAACGGTAGAAGGTCACCGGCAGGCGCCCGCTGGGATTATACACACCGCGCAGCACGTCGGCGATCGCCTGCCCGCCCTGCTCGCCCGGATACCAGGCCTGGAGGATCGCGCGCGCCTTCTGCCCGCGCTGGCCGAGCGCGATCGCCGATCCCGACTGCATGACGATCACCACCGGCTTGCCGGTCGCGGCGAGCGCGTCGATCAGTTGCAGCTGCGCGGACGGCAGCTCGATATGCGTGCGGTCGCCGCCGACGAAGCCCGGCACCTTGAGCGGCATCTCCTCGCCCTCCAGCCAGGCGTTGAGGCCGACGAACGCGACCACCACGTCGGCATTGCGCGCGGCCTGGACCGCCTCGGCGCGAAGCGCCGCGAGCGGCGCCTTCCACGACAGCGTCACGCTGCCCGAACGCCCCTGCTTGTGCGACAGCTCGACCGTGAAGGCGCGCGGGCGCATATCGGCGAAGCGCACCTGCATCGCCTTGCTGTCGCGATTGGGGCCCGAGCAGGACGAGGTGAAGGGGAAATCGGGCTGCCCCTCGATCTTGATGACGTAACTCTCGTTGCCGCCGCCCAGATCGCAGCGATGCGTGTCGAGCTCGAAGCTGTAGGCGCCCGCCGCCGGCGGCGTGATCGTGCCCGTCCAGCGGATCGAATAGCTGGTCTTGTCGACGCCGGGCGCGGGCGCGACGCTATCGAAATTGACATCGATCTCGCGCACGGTGCGCGTCGCGACCGGCGCTCCGGCGAAATCGGGCCCGTTGAAGAAAGTCGCGGTCACGCCGGCCGCGCCGAACGCTGTGCGCGGCACCGGCACGGCCATCTCCTCGGTGAACGGCGCGCCTTGGGCGAAGGTCACATTCTCCTTGCCGAATGCCCGCTCCATCCCGTCGATCGGCAGCACCGGGTCGACCGGCGTGCCCATATAATTGCCTTCCAGCACGATCAGCGAATTGGCGGTCGGCCCGACCACCGCGACGCGCGGCGACTTGGCCTTGAACGGCAGCGTCCCGTCATTCTTCAGCAGGACGATCGACTCGCGCGCGGCGCGCAGCGCGACCGCCTTGTTCTCCGCCGAATGGTTCGCGCTGATCGGAATGGCGGAGAAGGGCACCATCGACGGCGGATCGAACAGGCCCAGCCGCATCCGCGCGGTGAACAGGCGGCGCACCGCCGCATCGACATCCGCCTCGGTCAGGTGGCCCGCCGCGACCGCCTTGGGCAAAGCGAGATATTCGTCCTTGAAGTTGCAGCCCGTGTCGGTGCCCGCCTTGATCGACAGCGCCGCGCCCTCGGGGCCGGTCTTCGTGAACTTGTGCCCGCTGGTGATGTCGTCGATCGCGCCGCAATCCGACGTGACGAAGCCCTTGAAGCCCCAGTCGCGGCGCAGGATGTCCTGCAGCAGGGTCGGGCTCGCGCAGGCCGGCTCGCCATCGACCGCATTATAGGCGCACATGATCGACTGCGCCTGCCCCTCGGTGATCGTCCGGCGGAAGGCGGGCAGATAGGTCTCGGTCAGGTCGCGCGGCGCGACGTCGACGTTGAAGCCGTGGCGCAACGGCTCCGGCCCGCTGTGGACCGCATAATGCTTGGGCGTCGCGATCGCGGAAAGATATTTGGGATTGTCGCCCTGCACGCCGCGAACGAATTCGGTGCCGAGCGTGCCCGACAGATAGGGATCCTCGCCCAGCGTCTCCTGCCCCCGGCCCCAGCGCGGATCGCGGAAGATGTTGATGTTGGGCGACCAGAAGGTGAGGCCGTAATAGCGCTCGTAATTCCGGTCGCGCTGCGCCTGGTTATACTTGGCGCGCCCCTCGATCGCGACGATCTCGCCCTCGCGCTTCATCAGCGCGCGGTCCCACGTCGCGGCCATCGCGATCGCCTGCGGGAAGACGGTCGCCTCGCCGGCGCGCGCGACGCCGTGCAGCGCCTCGTTCCAGTAATCGTAGGGCGGCACGCCCAGCCGATCGATGCCCGGGGCGACATTCTGGAGCTGCGCCGATTTCTCCTCCAGCGTCATCCGCCCGATCAGGTCGTTGACCCGATCCTCGACCGGCTTCGACGGATCCTTGTAGATCTGGGCGGCGGCCGCCTGCCCAAGCGCGATAGCGCTAACATACAGTGCGAGACGGGCGGCGGCGCGGCGGGTCTTCACGGTCGATCTCTCCTGACGACGCGCTCCTGTGGACGAAGCGTCGGACGGGGTGCTGGTACGACGAGGCGCCCGGAAAGGGCAAGCCGATCCTCACCGCGTGAGGATCAGCGGCTCCATCGCGCGGTAGCGCTGCTGCTCGACGAAGGTCGTCGTCCGCGTATCGACATCGATATGCTGGCGCAGGATCATGCCGTCGCCCGGCACCGCGCGCGGCCAGCGCGGCAGGCCCGCGCCATTGGGATCGGCGGCGCGCACGAAATTGGCGAAATAGCCCTGCATGGTGGCCGAGACCCGCCGGTCCTCGGGCGTCCAGGCATAGCGCGGATTGATGTCGAGATTGCCCAGCGCATATTCGATTTCAGCGCTGTGGAGCGCACCCAAAGGACGCGGCCCGCGCTCCGGCTGGTCACGGACGGGCGGGCGGATGCGCGAATAGTAATAATAATAGGTCGGCGCCCCGCTCTGCCGATGGAGGTCGAACAGCTTCCACGTCGCGAGCCCCAGGAAACGGTCGCTCGACAGCACGGTCGCGGTGTGCGGCACCTGCGCATCGCTGCCGGCGGGATAGAGCCGCTCGACCAGCGGCGCGCGCGAGCCGAACAGGCGCGCGAGCGCGGCGCGATAGCCCGCGACCGTCGCCGGTTCGCGGCCCAGCACCGCCTCATATCCCAGTTCCTGCGAGTTGGACCCGATCAGCAGCGGCACGCGCGCCGCCTGCCCGCGCGCATACGTCTGGCTGGGTTGTTCGGTCAGGTAATGCCCGTCGACGATCGCGCCAAACCGCATCGCGGCATTGCCCTGCAGCGCCATCACCCGCTCCGCCGAAAGCGCGCGCAGGTCGCGCAGGTTTTCCGCCTTCGCTTCCTGGAGGAAGGTCTGGCCGATCGCCTCCGCCTGCGGCAGGCTGAGCGGCGTGACCGGGGTCATCAGTGCCCCGCTCTCGGCGATGGCGCCTGCGATATGCTGGCGCGTGAGCGGCGACACCAGCATCGCGCTGACCGACATCGATCCGGCCGATTCCCCGCCGATCGTGATCCGCGCCGGATCGCCGCCGAACGCCGCGATGTTGCGGCGGACCCAATGCAGCGCCGCCGCCTGATCCATCAGGCCGTAATTCCCCGACGCCCCGCGTCCCGATTCCGCGCTCAGCCACGGATGCGCCAGAAACCCGAACGCGCCGAGACGGTAGTTCATCGACACGACGACCATGCCGCGCGCCGCCATGCTGGCGCCGTCATAGCGCGGCTCGGATGAATCCCCCGCCAGGTAACCGCCACCATAGATGTAGAGCAGAACCGGCCATTTCTCGCCCGACGCCGGCTTGGCCGTTGGGGTCCAGACGTTGAGCGACAGGCAGTCCTCGCTCATCCCCTTCGACCGGTAGATCAGGTCGTCCCACAGGCGTGGCTGCACGCAGCGGTCGCCGAATGCCTGCGCCTTGCGGACGCCCCGCCAGGCCGGGGCGGGTTCCGGGGCACGCCAGCGCAGCGCGCCCACCGGCGGCGCGGCATAGGGAATGCCCAGGAAGCGCGAGACGGTCGATCCCTCTGCCGGCCCCTCCCCTTCGACGACGCCTTGCTCCACGCGCACCTGCGGCCCCGCCGCGCGGGCCGGCAGAGCCGCCGCCGCAATCGCCGCAAATCCGATGACCGGCGCGCGCATCGCCCTCAACCGCATGGCATTTCCCTCCTCCGCCCCGATCCCGGGCCCTTATGGCCCGGTCGGTCGGCGCGCGACGCCGACCTTAGTCGAGGCGGAGGAGGGGTGGAAGATCAGCGCGTGGCGGGCGCCAGGCCGTTATCCTCCAGCATCGGGCCGATATCCGGGTCCTTGCCGTAGAAGGCGCGGAACATCGGCCCGTAGTCCATGCTGTGGCCGCGCGAGAGCACCAGATCGCGGAAGCGCTGGCCGTTCGCGCGGGTCATCCCGCCATGCTCGACGAACCACTTATAGGCGTCGTTCTCCAGCATCTGCGTCCACAGATAGGCGTAATAGCCCGCCGAATAGCCGTTGCCCCAGATGTGGAGGAAATAGCTGGAGCGATAGCGCGGCGGCACGTTCTTCGTGTCCAGCCCCATCGCCGCCAGCTTCTGCGCCTCGAAGCTGTCGGCATTCTGCTTCGGCGCATCGGCGGGCAGGCTGTGCCAATCCATGTCGAGCATCGCGGCGGCCACGACCTCGCCCAGCCCCTGGCCCTTGCCGTAGCTGTCGGAGCGCTTGATCTTCTCGATCAGGTCGGCCGGGATCACCGCGCCGGTGCGGTAGTTGACGGCATAGTGCGGCAGCACTTTGGGATCGAGCGCCCAGTGTTCGTTGAACTGCGACGGGAACTCG
>NZ_JBMDXG010000098.1:0-4598 GCF_048594985.1 Sphingomonas sp.
GCGGCGATGGTCAGGCCGGGCGTGTCGTCGATGACCAGCGGCAGGCTTTCCAGCTCGCCCGCCGCGCGTGCGAGGTTGCGGAAATCCTGCTGGCTGATCTTGCCCATGCGCAGGTTTTCGGAGCTGATGCCCGAATTTTCCGACAGGATACGCGTCGCAAGCTGATCGGCCGACATTTCGAGGCTGAAGAAGGCGACCGCCGCGCCGACCGACTTGTCGTCGGCGATCCCGTCCTCGCGATCGCGCACCAGCCGGCGCGCGGCGTTGAAGGCGATGTTGGTGGCGAGACTGGTCTTGCCCATGCCCGGCCGCCCGGCGAGGATGATGAGGTCCGATGGGTGGAGGCCGCCCAGGCGCGCATTGACGCTGTCGAGGCCGGTCGTGACGCCCGAGACGTGGCCGCCCGAATTGAGCGCGCGTTCGGCCTGCTCGACCGCCATCTTCGCGGCCTGGCTGAAGCTCTTGACCGAGCCCTGCTCGCCCCCCTCCTCCGCCACGCGATACAGCGCGACCTCGGCCTCCTCGATCTGGAGCTTGGGATCGACATCCTGCGATGTGTCGACCGCCTTTTCGACCATGTCGCGGCCGACGCCGATCAGCGCGCGGAGCAAAGCGAGATCGTAAATCTGGGTCGCGAAGTCGCGCGCGCCGATCAAAGCCGCGCCCGACCCGGTCAGCTGCGCCAGATAAGCGGGGCCGCCGCGCGCCTTCAGATCCTCGTCCGCCTCGAAATTGGGGCGCAGCGTGACGGGGTTGGCGATCATGTTGCGATCGGCCATCCGCAGGATCGCCTCATAGATGCGGGCATGGACCGGATCGTGGAAATGGTCGGCGCGCAGCCGGATCTGGACATCCTCGACCAGCCGATTGTCGATCATCAGCGCGCCGAGCAGCGCCGCCTCCGCCTCGACATTGTGCGGCAGGGCGTGGGCACCGCCGTCGGCGGCGGGCGGAACGATTCGAAGCGGTTCGGGCATCCGCGGCTTATCCGCCCGACCGCCGCGCCACTCAAGCGACCCCGCCGAAACAATGGTGCGCGGATCTGTGGAAAAGTCGTCGCCCCTCCGATAGATCGATGACGATGACCGACCCCCGCATCATCGCGATCGAGCTGGACGGCGACACGCTGCCCCAGCGTGCCGCCGATATCGATCGCGAGCGCATGATCGCGATCCAGGATCTGCTGGCCGGCAACCACTTCGCCCCGCGCCGACCGATCGAGAACGGCTATGGCGGCCCCTACCGCGTGACCCTGCGCGTCGAGGAAGGACGGCTGGTGATCGAGATTGCGGAGGCGGATGCGCGCCTGCTGGAGACGATCAAGCTCGGCCTCACCCGGTTTCGCCGCCCGATCCGCGACTATTTCGCTATCTGCGACAGCTATTTTCAGGCGCTCGGGCAGAAGGCGCAGCCCGAGCAGATCGAGACGATCGACATGGCCCGGCGCGGGATCCACAACGGCGGAGCCGAACTGCTGATCGAGTGCCTCGCCAACAAGGTCGAGGTCGATTTCGAGACCGCCCGCCGCCTGTTCACGCTCATCACCGCGTTGCACATCCGTGGCTGAGCTGGCGCTGGAGGACGTGGCCGGGCGCGTGCTGGTCGATCACGCGCTGGAGGCGGCGCGCAACGCCCACGCGCCTTACTCCCGCTTCGGCGTGGGCGCAGCCCTGCTGCTGGAGGATGGAACGATCGTTCCGGGCACCAATTTTGAAAATGCCAGCTACGGCCTGTCGCTATGCGCCGAAACGGTCGCGCTGGCTGCCGCCAACGTCGCGGGCCAGCTCCGGCACGTCGTGGCGATCGGCATCGTCGGCGGCGCGATCGGGCCGGGCGGCCTGATCGGGGACGTGCCGATCTATCCCTGTGGGCGTTGCCGCCAGATGCTGAACGAGGCCGCCGACCTCGGGCGGCGCGACATCGTCATCTACTGCGCCTCCGCCGACGGATCGGTGATGCGCCGCCACCTCCTGTCCGAGTTGCTCCCGCACGCGTTCGGGCCCGGCGATCTCGGTCTCGCCTAAACCCTATATCCTATAGGATTTGCGTTTCGGCCATGCTAGCCGAGGATTCGGACGCCTGAAGCGCGTTCGGACGGATCGCGGCACCCCCCGCCCGATACGCCCAAGGTCGGGGGTGGATACGGAGCCGAATTCCGCAATGTCATGACGATGTCAGGCTTATCCCGCGCGGCGGGCTGACGACGATGGCGCCGGAAGAGCGCACGGTCCACGATCCACAGAAAAAAGAAGGCTGGAGGATGCAAATGCAAACGGTGTCGAGGCGGCTGTTCCTGTCGAGTTCGGCGATGACGATGCTGATGTCGAGCGAGATCGGACGCGCGGCCACCTATCTGGCCGCGCCGCCAGTGACGCGGACGGGCGACACGGACTGGCGCCATTATGCCGCCGACACGGCCAACACCCGCTACGCGCCGCTCGACCAGATCAACGCCGCCAATTTCAGCGAGCTGGAAGTGGCGTGGCGATTCAAGACCGACCAGCTGGGCAACCGCAAGGAATATCAGTTCGAATCCACGCCGCTGGTGATCAAGGGGCGGCTCTATTCGACCGCCGGCGCGCGGCGGGCGTGCGTCGCGCTGGACGCCGGCACGGGCGAGATGCTGTGGATCCACCGCATCGACGAAGGCGCGCGCGCGCGCAATTCGCCGCGCCAGCTTTCGGGCCACGGCGTCTCCTATTGGACCGACGGCACGATCGAACGCATCCTCTACGTCACGATCGGCTATCAGCTGGTCTCGCTCGATGCCGCGACCGGGATCCCCGACCCGGCGTTCGGCGACAATGGCGTCGTCGACCTGAAGCGCGACTTCGATCAGGAGGTCGACATCGATACGGGCGACGTCGGGCTCCATTCGACCCCGCTGATCGTCAAGGACCGCGTCGTCGTCGGCGCGGCGCACATGGCGGGCGACGTGCCGGCCAAGCGCCGCAACGTGCGCGGCTATGTCCGCGCGTTCGACGTGCGCACGGGCAAGCGGACGTGGATCTTCCACACCATCCCGCACAAGGGCGAGTTCGGATACGACACCTGGGTCGACGGCGACGCCGACCAGGTGGGCAATGGCGGCGTGTGGGCGCAGATGTCGGCCGACGAGGAACTCGGGCTGGTCTACCTGCCGGTCGAACTCGCCACAGGCGACGAGATGGGCATGTTCCGGCGTGGCGACGCGCTGTTCGGTGAATCGCTGGTCGCGGTCGACGCGATGACGGGGCAGCGTCGCTGGCATTATCAGTTCGTCCATCACGGGCTGTGGGACCGCGACCTGCCCTGCGCGCCGATCCTGTGCGACATCCCGCACGGCGGAAAGATCGTGAAGGCGCTCGCCCAGCCGAGCAAGCAGGCCTTCCTCTACGTCCTCAATCGCGAGACCGGAAAGCCGATCTGGCCGATCGTCGAGCGCAAGGTGCCCAAGGGCGACGTGCCCGGCGAATGGTATGCCAAGACGCAGCCGATCCCGACCAAGCCCCCCGCCTACGACAATCAGGGGGTGACGCCCGAGGCGCTGATCGACTTCACGCCCGAGCTGCGCGCCGAGGCGCTGGAACTGGTCAAGAATTACACGATCGGGCCGCTGTTCACGCCGCCGACGCTGAGCAAGCCCGAAGGGCCGTTCGGGACGCTCATATCGCCCGGTATCCAGGGCGGCACGAACTGGCCGGGCGGCTGCTACGACCCGGAGTCGCACCTCGTCTACGTCTATTCGAAGAACACGGTCTCGCTGGCGGGCATCGTGCCGAACGACGATCCCAAGGTCTCCGAAGTCCCCTAGGTCCAGGGCGTGACGGGCATGCGGCCGCGCTCGCAATTCGCGATGGGTGGCGAATTGCCGGCGGGCGGCTTCCGCCGGCCACCCCCGCCCAAGCCGGGAGAAAAGCGGCCGGGGCCGCTCACGGTGCGCGGCCTGCCGTTGCTCAAGCCACCTTATGGCAGCATCACCGCGATCGACCTGAAGACCGGCGAGATCGCCTGGCGGATCGCGCATGGCGAAACGCCCGACAATGTCCGCAACCATCCCGCGCTGAAGGGCCTGAAAATCCCCCGCACCGGGCGCGAGGGCAATCTCGGCCCGCTGGCGACCAAGACCCTCATCATCTGCGGCGAGGCGGGATTCTTCACCAATCCGCAAGGGGTGCGCGGCGCGATGCTGCGCGCCTACGACAAGGCGACCGGCGAGGAGAAGGGCGAAGTCTACATGCCCGCGCCCCAGAGCGGATCGCCGATGACCTACATGCTCGACGGGCGGCAATATATCGTCGTCGCGATCGGCGGCGGCAATTATAGCGGCGAATTGCTGGCGTTCAGGCTTCCGAAAGGGGCTTGATGCGCCAAGTGGCGGAAAGAACGGGAGTATTCGGATGTTTGGACGTGGTGGACGACGATTGCACATGCCGGCGGCCGGCGTCGGGATGGCCGCTTTGGTGGCGTTCGGGCTGACCGCCGCCTACGCCCAGGGGCCGATCGCGAGCGTATGGGACGGCGCCTATACGGCCGAGCAGGCAAACAGCGGCAAGGCGGCCTATGGCCAGCAATGCGCCTCGTGCCACGGCCCGTCGCTCGGCGGCGGCGATTCCGCG
>NZ_JBMDXG010000099.1:0-1550 GCF_048594985.1 Sphingomonas sp.
GACGATCGCAGCGTTCGACCGCGCCGCGTTACGCGATCCCCGCAGGAGCGAGGCGCTCCCCGCCTTGAGGCAGATCGCCGCCGCATCGGCCGTGACATTGGGTCGTCCCTCGTAGATCATGCCGATGACCCCCATCGGCACGCGGATCTGCCGAAGCTCCAGACCGTTCGGCAGGCTGGAGCCGCGGACCACTTCGCCGACGGGGTCGGGCAGCGCGGCTACCTGGCGTACGCCATCGGCGAAGGCGGCCACGCGACCGGCATCGAGGGACAGCCGATCGACGACGTTCTCGGGGGTCCCCTCCTCACGGGCACCGGCGACGTCGAGCGCGTTCGCCGCGACGATGTCCTCCGTCGCAGCGACCAGCGCCTCGGCCATCGCGATCAGCGCGGCGTCCTTCTCCGCGCGTGAGGCCTGCGCGAGCACCGTCGCCGCGGATCGCGCCCGCCGTGCCGCATCGTGGACCAACTGCTTCATGCGGGCAGTCTAGTGTCCGGGTTCAGACGCCGGCGCTACCGGCACCAGCGTCGACGGGCAGGTCAGCCTTCGAGCTCGGCGAGCCGCTCTTCGGCATCGGTGAGCTTGTCGCCGTCGACCGCGACCACCCGGTGGAACCAGGTCACGGCCTCATCGCGACGTCCCGCCGCCAGCAGGGTGTCGGCATAGGCGTAGCGGAGGCGAGCCACCCAGTCGGCGCGGCTCTTGCTCATCAGGTTCTCGGCTTCGAGCAGCTGCAACGAGGCCTCGATCTGTCCCATGTCGCGCCGTGCGCCGGCCACGACGATGGTCAGCTCCGCGTTGCCGCCTTCGTCGAGCTGGGCGCGGATCTCGGACGTGTCGTATTCGAGGGCCTTCTGGGGACGCTTCAGTGCGCGCTCACAGTCGGCCATCATCGGAGCGTAGATGGCCCGGCCGGTGATCCGCCGGGCGGCGCGAAACTCCGCAAGCGCTTCGGACCAGTTGCCGAGCGCGTAGGCGGTCTCACCGGTGGCCTCGCGCACGAGGCCGTTGCGCATCGCGCGCGCACGGGCAGCGAGAGCATGCTGATGGGCCAGCGCCGGATCTTCGTGCAACAGCGAGCCCGCCATCACCAAGTGCCGGGCGACCTTCTCGGCCAGCTTCGGGGGGATGTTCTGCAGTTCCTGGCGAGCGAAGCGATCGAGGTCCTTCGCGCTGACGTCATCGGGGATGGGAGGTCCGTCGTAGACCTTCTGCGCCTCGGTGCGCTCGCGGGGCTCCTGCCGACGATCGCGTGGGGCTCCGCCCTGGCGGCCACCGCGGCCCTGCGCCGGCTTGCCGTCTCGGCCGGGCTTGCCGTCCTTGCCTGCTGGTCGACCGCGTCCTCCACCGGGGCGTCCGGACGCGCCCTGTGGGCGCTGGCCGCCGCCGGGGCCGCCGCGCCCCTGGCCCTGACGTGGTCTCTTCGATTCAGCTGACATAGTGCTTCCTTGATACATCTGGTGAAATGCGGCGAGGGCCCCCCCCCGGTGGGGGGGGCCGCCGCGCCAGTTTTTTTAGGGGGCCGGCAACAAAACCCCCCCCAAAACCCT